>JAFIEB010000040.1 GCA_020832735.1 Oceanicaulis sp. | reverse complement strand
AACCCAAAGGCCCTGAATGCTGAAAACATTCAGTCGTTGCCTTTGACGGGGCTGAAACTATCGTTAAGATAAGGGGAGAAAGCTACTTCCTTCATGGGGGTGAATGGTGGCTTCAATGGCGGCTGCGTGAGCTGATCTAGGAAACCATCGGGCTTAAGAGAGGGGCGCGGCCCTTAAGCCTAATCAGTTGAGGTATATTAATTTGCCAGAATCGACACCGATTTATGTGAGTTTAGACAGTAAAAATTTATAAGTGTATTCATTTTTCCCGTAATTATGGAGGGTGCTTCAAAATGAAAATCATTAATCTTAATGAGCACAGATTCATTGATAATAGAAAGCCCTTGATTGGGGAGTGGCTTGGTGAAGATTTTCCGGATTTAGCAAATAGGGCGTTTATAATTTGTGAAAATCAGAATACTCGATCAGAAAATGATCAGCTACTGGAGTTCCATTTTCGCAATCTTGTCTCCATGGGGCTGTCTGATAATGACATGATTGTTATTGATCGATCCTCAGAGCTTGGGTATTTTGATAAAAGTAGAGCTGAGATGCTAGTAAGGCTTTGTAATGAGGCCGGATGTAATCTGAATAGAATAGTGTATGCATCGCAAAATAAATTGATAAAAGATCAAATTTTAAAGGAATTTAAAGGCGGGGATCGACCTAATTATTTATTTTTTCACCATTTTGCTGTGGGGATTGCCTCTATTTACAGTCATGCAAAATTAGGCGATTTTGATTATGATAATAATAATGGAAGAATTCCTTTCATATGCCTTAATAATAAATTGAGGCCGCATCGAGTTGCGCTTATGTCAATGATGATTGAAAGTGGATTGCAGTCAGAGATGATTCTTACCAACGCTGAAATTTCATCTCTTTACGACTATGACAATATAAAAGAGAGAGTTATTCAAGAGTATCCAGTGATATCTGAGGCTGCAATTGAAAATATAAAGAGCAACCAACAAAATATGCAGCCTTTGGGCTCAGAGCTTCTTTATGGCTGGCCGCATGAGGTCTCTAAATCAATAATCTCTATTGTAACTGAAAGTGAAACTTCAAGTTTTTGTCACAGAGTAACCGAAAAATCGCTGAAACCAATTGCATATCATCGCCCCTTTATTGTTTTTGGATCAAAAAAATCGCTTAATATAATTAAGTCCTGGGGGTTTTCTACGTTTAATTCTATTTATGATGAGGGCTATGATGAATTTGAATCTCCACAAGAGCGGCTAATAGCTATTAGGGATCTGGTGATTTCATTAATTCCTCGGATTGAGGAAGTGTCTCAAAATTGTAAAGAGATATGTTCTAAGAACCAAACCCATCTCGTCACCAATTTTTTAAATGTTTTGCGCGCCCAATTTAGAGGGGGTGTTCATAATCTTGATCTATAAGCTGATCTGCTATCGTTGATTTTGTTTGGTGCTTGTCGTGCTATCTTGTCATTGATAAATGATGACGCTTGGAATGACCAGGAAATCGGTTATAATGTTACCAATGGTGGCGGCTCCGGCGGCTTCATGGGGGGGGGCAATCCAAATGAATGAGTCCATGAAATCACATGCTGAATTTTTCAAGGATGAGCGCGCACTTTCGCGATTTTGCCTTGAGTTCATGAGTTTGATTAGAAGTGGTTGCGATAAATCAGACAGGCAAAGCCTTCTTGATTTCATGGCTTTTGCTTTGCCTATAATTAATATATCTAAGGGGCAGCTTTTCCAGGATATTTGGGCGCTATGGGAATCTGGTGAAAAGAGAGGGGGGTATTTCGTAGAAATCGGTGGCTCAGACGGTGTGTCCCTCAGCAATTCATATATGTTGGAAAAAGAATATGAATGGAAGGGGATTGTAGCAGAACCCAACCCTTCATCCTTTCAGAAAGTATCGGAAGCGAGGGATTGCTACATATCGAATAAGTGCGTTTTTTCTGAAACTGGAAATAGCGTTGATTTTTTAATTGCGCCATTTGCAGCAATGTCACGCATGAATGAAATCATACCAGAAGATTCCCACGAAGTTAAAGGTAAGCGAACTTCTGATGGGGCGGCGATTGTTCAAGTGAGTACTATAACGTTGTCAGATTTATTAATCGAGGCCGGTGCGCCGGAACAAATTGATTTTATGTCTATTGATACTGAGGGGTCTGAGTATGAAATATTGAATCATTTGGATTTTAGTCGCTGGAGTTTCTCGTCTATCTGCGTTGAGCATAATTATACTCCAGCGCGAGAAAGGATATATGACTTAATGACTCGGAATGGTTATAAAAGAAAATGGGAATCATTTAGTCGGTTTGATGACTGGTACATCCCTGTGGATTAGTTTAGTATTAATTAAGTGCGGTGTTGGTTGAGCTTCGGCAAGGTAGAAATTGTGATAGCCTGGACCCTGCGGATTTTATGAGGACATGTCAGTCTACTTGAACCCGCGCCGCGCCAGCGAGGCATTGATCAGTTTGCCCAAAGCCCCCACCTTCTCGCGCGGCGCAGCCCAGGCTTCGAAGAAGCCGAACCAGTTGTCAGGGCCCATGGTCTCGCCGACGAAATTCACGCCGACATAGCCCAGCCCGTGAAAATAGGCGGCGGCTTCTCCGACGGTGAAGCCGTGAACCTCCGGGGCGTGGACCGAATTTTCAAACGCCACCACCGGCCGGTAGCGCGCCAGCGTGTCGCGCGCGCCGAACAGGGCGTGCAGGTCAGCGCCTTCAAGATCAGGCTTCATGAAGCCCAACGGAGGACCGTCCGCGCCCACGATATCGTCAATCGTGGCCGCCTCCACCTCGGTGATCTCGCGATACTCCATCTCCTGATTGCCATGCCAGATCGTGGGCCGTCCGGTGTTCCCCGAGACAATGGACGAGCGCCCCTGGTGGCTGCTTGACGAGCGCCAGGGAATGGAGCGCACGGATGGATCGCGCTGCAGCGCCTTCTTCACCAGCACGACGCGTTCGTCGCCGGGCGCATCGCGCTGAAGGATCTCTTCCAGCCGGCTGGCCATGGCCGGGTCGGCTTCCACGGCGATCACGCGTTCGCAGCCGGGCAGGGCCAGCATGCGCAGGGTGTGATATCCCTTGTGAGCGCCGCCATCGAACATGGCGAAGCCGTCTTGGCCGCGCACGAGCTCGGTATAGATTTCGCTGAGGATCGCCTCGAGCTCCATCTTGTTGGCGAGCGCGTACTCGCGAAATGCCGACAGTTCTGTCACGGCCCGGGCCTCATGATATCGCGCGCATCAGCCGCGCGCCCATCCATGAGGCGTTGATAGGCTTTGCAAAGTCATGGCGCAACACGCAGCCCGCTCCGCCCTCAGCTGGCGGCGGCCTTGCGCGCATACATGGCGGCGTCCGCTTCGGCCATGGCTTCGTCGACGCCCACGCCGGCCTCCAGCGCGCGCACGCCCCAGGCCGCGCCGACATGCAGGGACCGGCCCTCGTGCACGATCGGGGTGGCCGCCAGCGTGCGGACCAGCTCCTCGGCCTTGCGCTCGGCCACGCTGGCCGGGGTGAGGGTGAGCACGATGCCGAATTCGTCTCCGCCCAGGCGCCCGACCGCGTCGGTTTCGCGCACATGAGCCGCGATCAGATCGGCCACCGCGCGCAAGGCTGCATCCCCGGCGGCGTGGCCATGGGCGTCATTGATCGCCTTGAACCCGTTGAGATCGAGAAAGATCAGCGAGGAGGGCGCGTCATGGCGCTCGGCCAGCGCCAGCGCCCTGGACACCTCGCGCAGGAAGGCGCGGCGGTTGAGCACCGGCAGGAACACGTCCCGGTCAGCCAGGGTTTCGAGCTCGCGCACCTTGGTGCGCAGCGCTTCGGTCTCGCGGCGCAGCTGGTCCACCTCGCCCATCAGCGTCAGCAGGGCGCGCTGGACATTGGGGGTCAGCTCGGCCTCGGGCACGCCCATGATCGAGGCGCTGTCGGCCACGCGCTGCACGCCTGACGCGCCTGAAGCGGACGGGGCGGCGGACGCGCGCGCCGCGCCGGCGGGTTCGCGGCGGGCGGCGGCGCTCAGCGGATCGCCGGGACGGATGCGCATGGGGCCTCCTGCAGCTGGTCTGGCCTCTGGTCCCACTGTCGGGGGCGTGCGGTTAAGAAAGCGTTCACCAAAGCCGCTTGGCGGGGGCGGGCGGCGGTTAGGGCTGGACAGGCCCGCCCGCGCCCGGCCACCCTTGGGGCCATGAGCGGGCAGGCCTCGAACATCGTCATCCTCACCGGCGCCGGGATCAGCGCGGAAAGCGGGCTGGGCACGTTCCGCGATGCGGGCGGGATATGGTCGAAATTCGACCCCATGAAGCTGGCCACGCCCGAGGGCTACGCCGCCGATCCCGATACGGTGCTGGACTTCTACTCGGCCCGGCGCGCCAATCTTCTGGAGGCGCGGCCCAATGGCGCCCATCTCGCCCTGGCGCAGCTGGAGCAGGCCTGGATGCAGGCGGCGCGCGGCCAGTTCCTGCTGGTCACCCAGAATATCGACGATCTGCACGAGCAGGCCGGCTCGGCCAGCCTTCTGCACATGCATGGCGAACTGCTCAAAACCCGCTGCACGGCGTGCGGCCATCTCTTCACCGACCGCGAACCGCTGGCTGTGCCCCGCGTCTGCCCGTCCTGCGGCCAGGCCGGGACCCTGCGCCCGCACGTGGTCTGGTTCGGGGAGATGCCGCTGGGCATGGACCAGATCTACGCCGCGCTGGAACAGGCCGATCTGTTCGTCGCCGTCGGCACGTCCGGGACGGTCTGGCCCGCCGCAGGCTTTGTCCAGGAGGCCCGGGCCGCCGGCGCCTGGACGGTGGAGCTGACCCTGGAGCCGGGCGAGGTCAGCGCCCTGTTTGATGAACGCCATTACGGACCGGCGACTGAAGTTTTGCCCGATTGGGTGCAGCGCCTGACCGGCGCCGGACCCGCCCATGCTTGAGGAGACCCGCCCATGAAACCCAATGACCAGCGCGCGCCGGTGCCCCGGCGCAAGGATGACGACTACACGCCCGAGGCGGCCGCCGAGCGGCGCGCCTTCATCGAGGCGCGCAGCGGCGCGCAGCTCACCCATGTGGGCGCCTACTCGTTCGATCCGGCGGTGACGCGCGGCAATATCGAGAATTTCATCGGCGCCGCCCAGGTGCCGGTCGGCCTGGCAGGCCCCCTGCGCATCCGCGGCGAGCATGTCAGCGACGAGGACGTCTATGTGCCGCTGGCCACCGCCGAGGGCACTTTGGTGGCCAGCTATAACCGGGGCATGCGCATCCTCACCGAGGCGGGCGGCGTGACCACGACCATCGTGGAGCGCTACATGCAGCGCGCGCCGGTGTTTCACTTCGATGATGCGCGCGGCGCGCGCGATTTCGCCCGCTGGGTGGATGCGCACATGGACGCCATCCGCGCGGCGGCCGAATCCACCAGCTCGGTGGCGAAACTCTCCCATATCGAGCGCTACGCCGTGGGCCCCATGCTGCATCTGCGCTTCAATTTCGAGACCGGCGACGCGGCCGGCCAGAACATGTCGGGCAAGGCCGCTGACGCCGCCTGCCGCTGGATCGCGGACAACCATCCCGGCGGCGCGCGCTACACCCTGTCGGGCGCCATGGACACCGACAAGAAGCACTCCCAGCTCAATGTCCTGCACTCGCGCGGCGCCCGGGTCGTGGCCGAGGCGCGCCTGCCCAGCGCGCTTCTGAAGACACGGGTCGGGGTGGAGGCCGAGGCCCTGTTCCGCGCCCGGCTCAACTCCTTCGCCGGATCGGTGATGGCCGGATCAGCCAATAACGGGATGCATGCGGCCAACGCTTTGGCCGCCCTGTTCATCGCCACCGGCCAGGACGCGGCTAATGTGGCCGAGAGCCATGCAGGCATGACCTATGTGAGGCTGGAGGACGGCGGACAGACCTATTACTGGTCGATCACCCTGCCGGCCCTGATCGTGGCGACGTTCGGCGGCGGCACGGGTCTGCCCACTCAAGGCGAATGCCTCGATATTCTGGGATGCCGGGGCAAGGGCAAGGTGGGGCGCTTCATCGAAATCTGCGCCGCGACCGTTCTGGCGGGCGAAGTGTCGCTGGCCGGCGCGGTGGTGGCCGGCGACTGGGTGGAAAGCCACGAAAAGCTGGGCCGCAACCGCTGAGCGGCCCGCCGTCTCAGGCGATGATGTCGGGGTTGAGGATGTCCTCAAGCCGGAACATCTCGTCCTTGAGCGCCAGCTTGCGCCGTTTGAGCCGCATGATCTTGAGCTGGTCGATCACGCCGCACATGGTCAGCGCGCGCACTTCGTCGTCCAGAGCGCGGTGCTCGCTGCGCAGCGCGTCGAGACGCTGGCGCAGAACCGTTTCGTCAAACTCCCCGTCCATGACTGAAATAGCTCCCTCCAGAATTATGGCGGCCCGCAATCAGGCCGCGGCTATGCGCTGCAGGTTGCAGGCGCGCCAGATCAGGCCGGTCGAGAATGCCGGAACGGCGCTGCGCCCCGGTGGCGGCCTCAAGCGCCGTCCCTTGAGGATGAAGGGATATTACACGGTTTCGAGCGCGCCGAAAACGGATTCCACGAAGGCGGCGCCCGGCAGGCCTGAGCCCAGCCGGGTTTCGCAGGCGGCCAGTCCCGCCCGGGCGAGCGCGCGGGCGTCCGCCCCGCCTGAAACCGCGCCGGCCAGCGGCTCCAGCGCCTGCTGCTGCAGGCGCTCGGCCTCCAGCTCGGCGCTGAGGATCGCCTGGCGCAGAGCGCCTGCAGCCTCGGCGCTGACATAATCGGGCGGGATTTTTAGCGCGTCGCGCGCTGCGCGCAGCGGCTTGACCACGCGCGCGCTCCAGCCGGCCGACAGCGCCAGCGCGGCGTCCAGGGCCGGGCGCGCATCGCGGCCGTGGGCGCCATGCCAGGCGATCCACAGCGCCAGATTCACGTCCAGCCCCGCATCCTGCAGGGCCAGGCACGCCGCCTTCACCCCGGCGCGCGGGTAGACCGCCAGCGAGAAATCCCACAAACGCGCGGGCGCGGCGATGGCGGAGGCCTCGCTCATGGTTTGCTTGTACGCGCGGCGGGGCGGGCGCCTTCCTTGATGTCCTCGCCCCAGCGCCGGGTCGGCGTCCAGTCCAGCCCGAACAGATCCAGCGCCCGGCCCACCGACTGATCGACCATGTCGTCCAGCGTTTCGGGCTTGGCGTAGAAGGCGGGCAGGGGCGGCATGATGATCGCGCCCATCTCGGTCAGCTGGACCATGGTGCGCAGATGACCCAGATGAAACGGCGTCTCGCGCACCATCAGCACCAGGCGCCGGCGCTCTTTCAGGACCACGTCGGCGGCGCGCGTCAGCAGGCTGGAAGTCACGCCGGTGGCGATCTCGCTCATCGTGCGCACCGAACACGGCGCGATCAGCATGCCCAGCGTGCGGAACGAGCCCGACGCGATGGGCGCGCCCACATCGGGCATCTTGTAGAGATGGTCGGCCCGCTCGCGCAGCACCGAGGGGCTCAGCCCCGTCTCGTAGCTCAGCGTCATCTCGGCGGCCTTGCTGGCCACCACATGGCTTTCCACGCCCATTTCGCGCAGCGCTTGAAGCGCGCGCAGGGCGTAAATCACGCCCGAGGCGCCCGAAATGCCTACCACAAGGCGCGTTGGATCGGACATGGTTCACCCTGTTTCAGATTGTCCGGGTTGCGGAGCAATATGTGATTTGCCTCACCCCCGGTTTGATGGTTCACTCTACTCCCATCCAGCCAAGGAGGCACTTATGGCCGCTGAAGCGCGTATCAAGGAACTGGACGCCCGTCACTCCCAACTGGACGCCCGGATCGAGGAAACCCTCAAACACCCCTCCGCCGACACGCTTCAACTCGCAGCCCTCAAGAAACAGAAGCTCAAGATCAAGGAAGAGATTGAGCGCCTGCGCCGACGCCAGTAAGGCGGCGCGCGGCGCGATCATGATGACCCGACTGAGTGCGGGATGACAGCGGGGCGGGCCCGGCCGCCTCCGGCCCCGTTGCGGTTGATGGGGGGCATTTCCCCCCCCCCGCCGGCCGGGCATGGTGGGGGCG
>JAFIEB010000025.1 GCA_020832735.1 Oceanicaulis sp. | reverse complement strand
CCCGCCCCGGGGCGGGCGGCCGGGGCGACGGGGGGGGGGGGGGGGCCGGCTATCCCGCCGCCCCGGCCGTATTCCGCCAGCGCGGCAATGAAACCATCATCCACACCCCCGCCCAGCTGGTCCACGCGGTCCAGGCTTCGGGCGCCAAGGGGCTGAAAATCCAGCGCTACAAGGGTCTGGGCGAGATGAACCCGTCCCAGCTGTGGGAAACCACGCTGGACCCGGATGCGCGCTCCTTCCTCCAGGTCACCATCGAGGAAGCCGACACCGCCGACGAGCTGTTCTCCCGGCTGATGGGCGACGTGGTCGAACCGCGCCGCGACTTCATCCAGGAGTTCGCGCTGGAGGCGGAGGTGGATGCTTAGGGCCGCCTAACTCCCCTCCCCCCCCACCAGCGCCAGCCAGTCATCCTCGGTCAGCACCGCCACGCCGAGCTCTTCAGCCTTTTTCAGCTTGGAGCCGGCGCCGGGGCCGGCGACGAGATAGTCGGTATTTTTCGACACGGCGCCGGCGACCTTCGCGCCAAGAGATTGCGCGCGCGCCTTCGCCTCGTCGCGGGTGAAGCGCTCCAGGGAGCCGGTGAACACGACGGTTTTGCCGACCAATTCCGATGAACCCTGAATCGCGGGAGCAACCACCGGCACCGGAGCTGCGTACCTTGAGCGTGATCGATACGCGCCGCCTGTGCAAGGGGTGTAAGTTCGGGACCACAGACGCCCGGGCGTCAGTCCCAGCAGGGGTGCAGCCCGAGTGATGCAGTGCTGGTTCACCGCGCGCGCCAGTTCCAGCGACAGTCGCGCGCATCCTTCAGCATCCGACCCAGCATCATGGTGCTTCAAGGGAATACCGAAGTGAGCACAGAGCGTATTCAGCTTGGCGTTGGCGGCTTCTGGGAGCGCTGTTTGTGCGGCCTTCATGGTGCACAGGTAGCTCACGTCAGGGTAATCGAGATCGTACACGTCACAGGTCGATCGCAGCACGCTCATGTCAAAGGCTGCATTATGGGCTATCACCGTGGCTCCTCGAAGGCGCTTCGAGAGCAGACCGAGCACCTCTGGGAACTCTGGAGCATCCTCAACATCTTCTGGGCGTATGCCGTGGATCGCGATGTTGAAACCCGAAAACCTCATGTCAGGTGGACGGATAAGCTGCGTAGTCACGTCCGTAACCTTGCCGTTTTCCATCCAAGCTACACCGATGGCGCATGGACTGGATCGTTGTTCGTTTGCTGTTTCGAAGTCTATCGCGGCGACCAGCATCAGCTTTCCTCCCCGATAGAGTTAAACATCTCCAATCAACGATAGCCACTCATCTTCTGTGAGCACCTCGACACTCAACTCCTCGGCCTTTTTCAGCTTTGAGCCGGCGCCGGGGCCGGCGACAAGATAGTCGGTGTTTTTGGACACAGAACCGGCAACCTTCGCACCAAGGCTCTGAGCCCGCGCCTTGGCTTCGTCTCGTGTAAAGCGCTCCAGCGAGCCGGTGAAGACGACGGTTTTGCCGGTGACGGGGCTGCCTGTATGCGCCTTAATTATTTCGCGCTTGATTCTCAACTCTTGCTGAATGTCTCTGATTACGGCGTCATTAGCTTCCTCGGAAAAAAATTCGATCAGCGAGATCGCCGACTCATCACCAATTCCGTCGATATCGTCGCTGATTGAGAGGTAGGCCGCCCTCGCGTCATGCAGCGCGGCGATCTCAAAGAGATCAATTACACTGCAGGAATCTTCAAATGAATTTAATAGTCTAATTGCATTTTTTGCCGCAGCGCCTTCTTTTTTCTTAAGGTTATCTGCTAATTGTTGATGGGATGCTGAAATATTTCGAATCTCGTTGAAAGAATTCCATAGCAGTTCTTCTGCAACTTTTCCTACACCATCCGTTTCCAGGCGTTGCTTCCTGATTGGAGCATAGTAAGCTGCTTTCTTCGCAGCATTCGCTATTTCGTCCAAGTTGGCGAATTGGGTCGCATAAAGTTTGGCGACTTCCTCCCCGACAAAACGAATTCCAAGCGCAAACAGAATTCTATCAAGATTAATATCGCGGGCCTTCTCGACGTTGTTCAGAAGGTTGTCAACATCCTTGAATTGCTGCTTATCGCGCGCAACTTTGAGCGGCTCCCCTCGTTCTTCAGCAAGCTGCCGACGTCGCTCGGCGAACGCATCTTCAAGTTCAGCACGCCTTTTGTGAAGCTTGAACAGATCTGCAGGCGATGCAACCAAACCCCGGCTAAAAAGTATTTCGATCAGCTTTGCACCAATCCCATCAATGTCTGCCGCTTTTCTAGATACAAAGTGCTCTAGGCGTTCTACCTTTTGTGCACCGCATATCAGCCCGCCGGTGCACCGCCGGACTTTCTCGTTAGCCTCACGCGCTGCATGGCTGCCACAAACTGGGCATTCCTTGGGAAACTCGAACGCCACGCACCCCTCGGGCCGGCGCTCGCGCACCACTTCGACCACTTGGGGGATCACGTCGCCGGCGCGCTGGATCACCACGGTGTCGCCGATGCGGATATCCTTGCGGGCGATCTCGTCTTCATTGTGAAGCGTGGCGTTGGACACCACCACACCGCCCACCGTCACCGGCTCCAGCTTGGCCACGGGGGTGAGGGCGCCGGTGCGCCCGACCTGGATCTCGATGGCGTTGAGCACAGTCATCGCCTGCTCGGCGGAGAACTTGTGGGCGATGGCCCAGCGCGGGGCGCGCGCCACAAAACCCAGCCGGGCCTGCCAGTCGAGCCGGTCGACCTTGTAGACCACCCCGTCAATATCATAGCCGAGCCCGGCCCGGCGCGCGTCGAGATCGCGGTAATGGGCCAGCATCGCCTCGACATCCGCGCACAGGGCGAGATCGGGATTGACCGGAAAGCCGAGGCCGCTGAGACGCGCCAGCGCGCGGAACTGGGTTTCGGCCAGCGCCTCGCTCACCTCGCCCCAGCCATAGGCGAAAAACCGCAAGGGCCGCTGGGCGGTGATGGAAGGATCGATCTGGCGCAGCGAGCCGGCGGCGGCGTTGCGCGGATTCATATAGGTCTTCTTGCCCGCCGCCTCCTGGCGCTCATTGAGCGCGGCGAAATCGGCATGGCTCATATACACCTCGCCGCGCACTTCCAGCACGGCGGGCGCGCCGTCCGGCAGGGTCTTGGGGATATCGTCCAGCGTTCGGATATTGGCGGTGACACTCTCGCCCGCCCGCCCGTCGCCGCGCGTGGCGGCCTGGACCAGCACGCCGTTCTCATAGCGCAGGGAGATGGCCAGGCCGTCAATCTTCGGCTCGGCGGTGAAGGCGGGCGGCTCTTTCAGATTGAGGAATTTGACCACGCGCGCCGCGAAGTCCGCCACATCCTCATCACTGAACGCATTGCCCAGCGACAGCATGGGCAGGGCGTGGATGACTTCAGCGAACTGCTCTGAGAGGCGCGCGCCCACCCGCGCGGACGGGCTGTCGGCGCGCACCAGATCGGGAAAGCGCGCCTCGATGGCGGCATTGCGCGCGCGCAGGGCGTCATAGGCCGCGTCGGAAATCTTCGGCGAGTCCTCCTGGTAATACAGCCTGTCATGACGCGCGATCTCGCGCGCCAGCCGCTCCAGCTCGGAAGCCGCCTCGTCAGCGGTGAGGGCGGATATGTCTTTCAGGGCTGGGGACATGGGCGCGATCTTGAAAGTTGTGGAAATTGCTTCCTGTTGGATGCAATCTCGGCATCCGGGGGCTGGGCGTTGGCCTCTGCAGGGCAGGAGACATTTGTAATGGCGATAGCCCGTCTGAGCGGCTGGTTGCTGGGCGATCTCGTGCGGCCCGTTCCGGCGACGGCGGAGCTCGGGAAGCATTTGTCGCTGGCAGGCAGCATCGGCGCCATTGGCTCCCTGTTCGCTTTACTGGACCCCATGGGCGTGGCTTTCGCTGTCGCCGTCAGCGGGGCCGGATTCTGGCTCGGTGCGCGCCTGTATGTGCTATTCAGCGCAAAAGAGCTAGAATGGAAACTGGTTTCGGAACGCGGCGCCCGTGCCGTGCCGCCGCTGAAGGAAGGTTGAGACATGGACCCGCTTGCATGGCCGGTCGCCACCCTGGCCATCTTTCTTCTGCTCGGCGTGTTGCTCATCCCGGTCGTGCGTGACGAGTTGCGCAAGCGCCGCGAGCGCTGACCCCTCACCCGCCCATCAACTCATCAGCCGCCGCGCGCGCCGCGTCGGTCACTTCAGCGCCGGACAGCATGCGGGCGATTTCTTCGCGCCGCTCGGCCGGCGCCAGGGCGCGCACATGTGTGCGCACGCCGTCCGGGCCGTCCGATTTCTCGATGCGGAAATGAGCCTGGGCGCGCGCCGCCACCTGGGGGGCGTGGGTGACCACCAGCGCCTGATTGCCCGCCGCCAGCCGCGCCAGGCGATGCCCGACCGCATCGGCGACCGCGCCGCCCACCCCCTGATCCACCTCGTCAAACACCATCACCTTGCCGCCTGCGCCGGTGAGGCAGACCTTCAGCGCGAGCGCAAAGCGCGACAGCTCCCCGCCCGAGGCGATCTTGTCGAGCGGGCCGAAAGGCGCGCCGGGATTTGTGGACACCTCGAACGCCACCTTGTCCCACCCCGCGGGGCCGGGACGATCACGGTCCGGCGTGACGGCGGCGCGAAAGCGCGCCTTGTCCATCTTCAGCGGCGCCAGCTCGGCCTCGACTGCCCCGGCCAGGCGCCCCGCGGCCTCCTGGCGGCGGGCTGACAGCGTTTGGGCGGCGCGCGCATAATCCGCCTGCGCCGCGGCCAGCGCGGCTTCCGCTTCGTGCAGGCGGTCCCCGGCATGGGCGATCAGGTCAAGACGGCCGGCCAGATCGGCGCGCAGGTCCGGCAGGGCGTCGGTCTCCACCTGATGGCGCCGGGCTGCAGCGCGCAGGGCGAACAGGCGCTCCTCCACCGCGTTGAGCCGGCCGGGCTCCACCTCGAAGGCGGCCGCCGCATCGCCCAGCGCGTCTTCAGCCTCGTTGAACTCAATGAGGGCCCGGTCCAGCGCACCGGCCGCGCGCTCCACCGCCGCACGGGCATGGGACGCTCCGCCCGCTTCGCCGCTCCCGTCTGCGCCAGCGTCCCCGCCCAGCGCCGCGCGCACACGCTCCAGCCCGCGCAAGGCGGTGTTCAGGCGCGCGCCCAGCCCCTGCCCGCCGGCCAGCGCGTCGGCGGCGGCCTGCAATTCGGTGAGCGCGGTTTCGGCCTGCTGCAGAAATTTGCGCTCATCAGCCAGCGCCGCATCCTCGCCCGGGCGCGGGTCGAGCGCGTCGAGCGTCTCCAGCGCGTCGCGCAGGAAGGCCTCCTCTTCCGCGGCTCGCTCGCGAGCCTCGCGCAAGGCGTCCAGACGCCCGCGCGCGGCCGTCAGCGCAGTCCAGGCGCGGGCCGCGGCCTCGCGCGCAGCGCCGGCGCCGGCATAGGCGTCCAGCAGGCCGCGATGGGTTTTGGGGTCCAGCAGGCCGCGCCCGTCATGCTGACCGTGAATCTCCACCATCAGCTCGCCCAGGCGCGCGAGCAGGCTGACGCTGGCGGGCTGATCGTTGACATGGGCGCGCGAGCGCCCGTCCGCCCCCAGCGTCCGGCGCAGGATCAGCGCCTCGCCCGGCGCCGCGTCGAGCCCGGCCTCTTCCAGCACCGGCCAGACGGGATGATCGGCAGGCGGCTCGAACACGGCGCTGGCGGCGGCCTGTTCGGCCCCGGCGCGCACCAGGGCGCGGTCGGCCCGGTCGCCGCACGCCAGGCCCAGCGCGCCCAGAAGAATGGATTTGCCCGCCCCGGTCTCGCCGGTCAGCGCCGACAGGCCCGGCCCGAAGGCCAGGTCCAGCCGGTCAATCAGGACGATGTCGCGAATGGAGAGCGAAACCAGCATGGGGCGCGCCGATCCCCGCTCTCCGGCCTAACCGAAGATGCGGCCCAGGGCGCGGCGCATCAGGCCGGGATCCTCGTCCGGGCGCTCTGCGCCGGGCAGATCGATCCCGCGCGAAGTCATCAGCCGGAAGCTGTCGGCATACCAGGGCGAGCCGGGGAAGTTATGGCCGAGCACGGCGGCGACCATGCGCGCCTCGTCATCCACGCCCAGCGCCACATACACTTCCACCAGGCGGTGCAGCGCCTCGGGCGTGTGACTGGTGGTCTGATAGTCGCGGATCACGTTCTGGAACCGGTTGGAGGCGGCCAGATAGAAACCGTTGCGCAGATACCAGCGACCGACCGCCATCTCCTTGCCCGCCAGGTGATCGCGCGTCATGTCGATCTTCACCCGCGCATCGCGCGCATACGGGCTGTCGGGATAACGGCGCACCACCTGTTCAAGCGCATCGAGCGCATTCTGGGTGGTGGACTGGTCGCGGCCTACATCCATGATGCGCTCATAATGGCTGATCGCGATCAGATAATAGGCGTAGGGCGCGCTGGAGCTGCCCGGATGCAGGGCGATGAAGCGGCGCGCATTGCCGATCGCCTGCTCATAGCGGTTCGCGCGATAGTGGGAATAGGCGGCCATCAGGATCGAGCGGCGGGCCCATTCGGAGAAGGGGTGCTGGCGCTCCACCTCGTCGAAGAAGGCGGCGGCGCGGTCGAAATTCCGGCGCTCAAGCTGGCGGAAGCCCTCATTGTAGAGCTGTTCCACAGGCCGCTCGACATAGGCCAGCTGATTGCGCTCCCGGCCTGCACAGGAAGTGAGCACGAGGGCGGCGGCGGCGAGCGCGATCAGGCGCAGGGCAAGCTTCATCATTCGACCTTTTGTCCGGCGGCGCGCATCAGGCGCAGTCAGATCCTGCAGGACCCGGTTGAGACAGGTTTAGCCGATCCCGGCGCGCGGCAAAAGCGCCCTGTCAGCCTGACAGCTTCGGGAGCTGCGCGCACGCCTGCGTGAGGCCGGGTTGTGAGCCCTCAGGGGAGGGCATAGCGTGACGGTTCTAGACACAGTCATGAAAGCCTGATCCATGCCGGACACAGCCCAGCCCGCCTGGCCCGCCCCCTTCACCGACCCGGACGTCACCGCCCGGGGCGAAGCGCGCGCGAGCGTGGCGTTCGACCGCCTCAAGACGCTGTGGTTCAACACCGGCACGCTGTGCAATATCGAATGCGTCAATTGCTATATCGAAAGCTCGCCGAAAAATGAGCGGCTGGTCTATCTGACCCCGCAGGATGTGAGTCCGTTCCTGGACGAGATCGACGCCATGGGCGCCGGGCCGGTGGAGATCGGCTTTACCGGCGGCGAGCCTTTTCTCAATCCCCACATGAACACGCTCACGCAGATGGCGCTGGAGCGCGGGCATGAAGCGCTGGTGCTGACCAACGCCATGCGCCCGATGATGCGTCCGGCCGTGCGCGAGGGCCTAAAGGCGTTGCAGCGCCGGTTTGGAGACAGGCTGACGATGCGGGTGAGCCTCGATCATCACAGCGCTGCGGTCCATGACGCCGAGCGCGGCGAGGGCGCTTTCGGGGACACCCTCAAAGGGCTCGCCTGGCTGGCGCAGAACGGCTTCAGGCTGAGCTGCGCCGGACGCATTGCGATGGCCGAGAGCGAAGCGGAAGCACGCGCCGGCTTCGCTGCCCTGTTTGCGCGGATCGGCGCGGACATACCTGCAGACGATCCCGCCCGGCTGGTGCTGTTTCCCGAAATGGACCCGTCCGGCGCCCCGCCGGAGATCACCACCGCCTGCTGGGGCATTCTGGATCTCGATCCCAAAACCATCATGTGCGCGTCCAGCCGCATGGTGGTGCGCCGCAAGGGCGCGGCGCGCGCCAGCGTGATCGCCTGCACGCTCTTGCCCTATGATGACGCGTTCGAGCTGGGCGGGACTATTGCGGGATCACTCCAGCCGGTGAAGCTCAAGCACAAATTCTGCGCCCAGTTCTGCGTGCTCGGCGGCGCCAGCTGTTCAACGTGAGGCTGGCGAAAAGAACTCGCCCAGCTGCCTGCGCACATCCTCATGATGGCCCAGCAACAGATGCCCGCCCGAGGGGTAGACCACCGAATGCGCTTGCGGCAGGGCCGCGGCGAGGTGCGTTGCAACGCTGACCGGGGTCAACCCGTCATCGCGCGCATGAATGATCAGGACCGGCGCCTGTATCGCGTCGAGCATATAGACGGCGTCCGGATCAATCGCGGCGCCTTCATTCTCAAGACCATCGCGGCGGGCGCCGACGGGCATGAAGATGTCGATCATGCGGTCCACAAAAGCGCGATCCGCTGGCGTCATCGGTCGCTCTGCCGTGTCGGAAGCATCGAATAGTGCGGCCAGAGACGGGCGGGCCAGTTGGGTCATCAGCCAGTACGGAGCATCGCTCGCGAACAGGGCCTGGTACGCCCAGGCGGGTATCGGCAGGTCCTGAATCTCAGCGGTCATGGGCGTGAAAGGCGCCGAGGACAGAAGCGCCAGCGCAGTGACGCGGCCTGGCTCCAGGGCGGCCAGCTGCAGGGCCGGCGGAACGCCTCCGGACATGGCCAGCACATGCACCTCGTCGATGGCGAGCCGGTCCAGCAGCTCCACCAGCGCCTCGGCCTGGGCCCGGGTGGAGGCGTCGGGCGGAAGCGGGCTGCCCGGATACCCAAATCGCGATGGCATGATCCACCGCGTGTCCGGTTCAAGGAAGCGTTCGGCGATCAATTGCCCCTGATCGTAGCCGCCTCCGGCGCCGTGAAGGATGAGAATGGCGGGGCCGGTCCCGACATCGCGGTAGGCGATGGGGCCGTGAATTGTCTGGTGGATGCGGACCCCGGCCTGGAGCTGGCTCATCGCTGAAGCGCGCGCGTCCAGATAGGCCCGGGCGAGCAAACCGGCAGCCAGAGCGAGGACCCCGGCGCCAAGGATCATAATCAGCATGCCGGGCCGCATGAGCGCTGCTCCATTCTGTTTGACCAGGATAGCATTATCGCCTTGTCTGATCGAGGCGGCGCCACTGGCGCATTCCCCTCCTTTCCCCTATATGCACGGGCCTTGATGCTATTCGCCGCCGGCCTTGACCCGGCGGGGGAGAGGTGATGATGACGACCCTGATTTCCAATCCGCCGCGTGCGGATGCGCCGCGCCGCGCGCCCGGCGCCCCGGTGATGGACGCGGCGCGTGTTGACGCGCTGCTCTCCGAATTCGGCCTGACCGGCGATTTCCTTGATCTGGGCGGCGACCCCGCCAGCCACCGCATCGTCGCGGCCATGTCCGGCGGCGTGGATTCCTCTGTGGTGGCCGCCGTGGCGCACCGCGCGGGCTATCAGGTCGTGGGCATGACGCTGCAGCTCTACGATCATGGCGCGGCGATCCAGCGCAAGGGCGCGTGCTGCGCCGGCCAGGACATTCACGACGCGCGCCGCGTGGCCGAAGCCATGGGGTTTGCTCATTACGTGCTCGATTACGAGACCCGCTTCCGCGAAGCGGTGATGGAGGATTTCGCCGACACCTATCTGGCCGGCGCCACGCCGATCCCCTGCGTGCGCTGCAACCAGTCGGTCAAGTTCGCCGATCTGCTCGCCACCGCGCAGCAGCTGGGCGCCGATGCGCTGGTTACCGGCCATTACATCCGCCGCGAGGTGCGAGGTGGCGGGCCTCAGCTGCGCCGCGCCGCCGATGCGGGCAAGGACCAGTCCTATTTCCTGTTCGCCACGACGGCGGAGCAGCTGGATTTCCTGCGGTTTCCGCTGGGCCATCTGACCAAGAACCAGACCCGCGCGCTGGCCGAAGCCTTCGGCCTGATCGTGGCGGCCAAGCCCGACAGCCAGGATATCTGCTTTGTCCCGGATGGCGATTATGCGCGCGTGGTGGAAAAACTGCGACCTGGCGCCGCTCGTCCGGGCGAGATCGTGCATCTCGACGGCCGGGTGCTGGGCCGCCATGACGGGGTGATCCATTACACGGTCGGTCAGCGCCGCGGGCTCGGCATTGCGGCGGGCGAGCCGCTCTATGTGATCGCGCTCGACGCCGAGGCCGCCCGCGTGCTGGTCGGCCCGCGCGAGGCGCTGACCGTGCGGCGCATCGCGCTGAAAGACGTGAACTGGCTGGGCGAGGGCGATCTCAAAAGCGCCGATGGCGCGCGCGTGGGCGTGAAAGTGCGCTCCACCCGCCCGCCGGTTCCGGCGGTGCTCGAAACCGGCGCAGACGGTGCGGTCCATGTATTGCTGGAAGCGGGCGAAGAGGGCGTGGCGCCGGGACAGGCTTGCGTTTTCTACAGCCCGGATGATCATAACCGCGTGCTGGGCGGCGGCTGGATCGCCGCCACGGACCGGGACGCAATCGGATCATAAAGCCGGAAGCGGTCACGCCAGACGCGCTCTTTACAGCGCTTGAGGGCGCGCCGGCAGAGCTGTCGCGGGGGGGGGGGGGGGGGGGGCGGGCGGCGGGGGCGCGGGGGCG
>JAFIEB010000023.1 GCA_020832735.1 Oceanicaulis sp. | reverse complement strand
CCCGCGTGGGGTCTGTGTTCTGGGGGGGTGCGGGGGTGGCCCGCCCGGGGCCCGGGCGCCATTTCCACAGCTTTGATCCCTTGCCGGACAATCAGTGCGTCCCGCTGGCGATCCGCTATCACGGCCATCAGTTCCGCACCTATAACCCCGAGATCGGGGACGGGCGCGGCTTTCTGTTCGCACAGGCGCGCGACAGCCGGGACCGGCTGCTCGATTTCGCCACCAAGGGCTCGGGCAAGACTCCCTATTCGCGTACAGGCGACGGGCGCCTGACGCTTAAGGGCGCGGTGCGCGAGATCCTCGCCGCCGAGATGCTGGAGGCGCTGGGCGTCAATACCTGCAAGATTTTCAGCGTGTTCGAGACCGGTGAGCCTTTGCACCGGGGCGACGAGCCGTCACCGGCGCGCTCGGCGGTCCTGACGCGCCTGTCCCATTCCCATGTGCGCTTCGGCGCGTTCCAGCGTCACGCCTATTTCGACCGGGCCGACCTGGTGGGCGAGCTGGCGGCCTATGCCGCTGACGCCCTTCTGCCTGAAGCGGGGGCGCATCCGGCCGGTCTGGCCGCCGGCGTGATGGATGCGGCCTGCCGGCGCTCAGCCGAGCTGGCGGCACGATGGATGGCGGCCGGGTTCGTGCACGGCGTGCTCAATACCGACAATCTGGTCGTGACCGGAGAGAGCTTTGATTACGGCCCCTGGCGGTTCCTGCCGCATTTCGAGCCGGGCTTCACGGCCGCCTATTTCGACCATTCGGGCCTCTACGCCTATGCGCGCCAGCCCGAGAGCGTGTTCTGGGCGCTGCAGCAGCTGGGCGGCGCGCTCAGCCTGATCGGCGAGCGCGAGGCGCTGATTGACGCGCTGGCGGGCTATCCTGACCATTACAAGCGCGCGGTGCGCACCGCCTTCCTCGACCGGCTGGGGCTGTCGGCGCTGGATGACGAGGCGGACGGCGATTTCGTCACGGCCTTCCTCGACGCCATGAAATCTACTCGCGTGGCGTGGGAGGCGGTGTTCTTTGACTGGTTCTGTGGCGATGAAGCCCGGGCGCTGGACAGCGCGCGGGGGGAGATTTACCGCAGCGACGCGTTCGCTCCGGTCAGAGAGGGCGTTGCGGCGCGCACGCCGGAGCGTCCCGAGCGTCTGGCCCACCCCTATTTCAAGCGGACCGATCCGGTGCATCTGGTGATCGAAACAGTGGAGGAGACCTGGCGCTCCATCGCTGAAGATGATGACTGGAGCGCGTTCGGGCAGGTTTTGGCCGATATCGCCGAAGCGCGCGCAGGGTATGATCTGGGCCGTGGCCGGGACGGGTTTCTGGAGGACTGACGCGATGGCCCGGCTTGAGCTGCTGACTGCTCCCGGCTTTGATGTGAAAGGCCTGACGCATGCCTTCACCACCCGTACGGGCGGGGTGAGCGAGGGGCCTTACGCCAGCCTGAACTTGTCCTGGTCGCGCGGCGACGACAAGGCGCGGGTGGCGGAAAACCGCGCCCGCGTGGCGCACGCGCTGGGCGGGGTGGAGCTGGTGTTTCTCAATCAGGTTCATGGCGCGGCCGTGCACCGGGTGGAGCGCAAGCCTGACGGCGCTTGGTCGGCGGGCGAGGGCGATGCGCTTATTACGTCGACGCCGGGACTGGCCCTGTGCGCCCAGACGGCCGATTGCACGCCGGTGCTTTTGCATGATCGTGAACACCGGGCCATTGCAGCCATCCACGCAGGCTGGCGCGGCGTGATCGCGCGCGTCATTCCCGCAGCGCTGGCGGCCATGACGGCGGCCTATGGCACACGGCCCGGCGCGGTGCGCGCGGCCATCGGGCCGGCGGTGTCGAAGTCCAACTACCGGGTCGGACCTGAAGTGCTGGCGCAGTATGAAGCCGAATTCGGCGCTCTCGACGACGGCCTTGCAGGCCCGCGCGACGCAGAGGGCGGGGCGGGGCTTGATGTCGCCGAAGCCTGCGCGCGACAGCTGCTCTCGGCGGGCGTGGCGCAACAAGCCATCGCGCGCCTGCCGCTTTGCACGTTTGCTGACGAAGCGCGCTTCTTCTCCTGCCGGCGCGCAGCGCGCGACGGCCACCCGAGAGCCTTTGGCGGCCAGTGCGGGATCATCGCCCTGAACTGAGCTTGGCCCACGCACGGCTTGTGCGAATCCGTCTGCCCCGCGATAAGCAGGCCTAGCAGTCGCCGCCGGAGAGAACGCCATGGCCGAGTTTTCAATCGAGACCTGGATTTATCTTGGCGGCGTGGCGGCGATCCTGGCGGGGCTGCTCACGCTGGCCCTCCGCAAGCCGCAGGCTGCGCCGGGCGCCGATCCGGCCCGCATCGAGGAATTGCGCGCCGACCGCGACCAGTGGCGCGCGCAGGCCGAGTCGCTGGGCGGCGAACTGTCCGCGGCCCAGGCCCGGATCGCCCGGCTGGAAGCTGAACAGGAGGCCGCGCGCGCCCACCACGCGGAAAAGCTGGCCGAGCTGGACAAGGCGCGCCGCTCCCTGTCCGAAGCCTTCGAGCTGACCGCCCAGAAGGTTCTGAAGGCCAGCGGGGAGGAGTTGCAGACGCGCAGCACCCAGACCCTGACGGACATGCTCAAGCCCCTGCGTGAACAGCTTGATGGCTTCCGCAAGCAGGTGATCGAGGATTCAGAGAAGCGCTTCGGCCAGACCTCGGCGCTGCATCAGCTGGTTCAAACCCTTCACGCGGACGCCCAGACCATGTCGGCCGAGGCGAGCAAGCTGGCCAATGCGCTGCGCTCCCAGTCCAAGGTGCAGGGCGACTGGGGCGAGATGGTGCTGTCCACCATTCTGGAAAAGGCGGGCCTGCGCGAGGGCGAGGAATTCGTCACCCAGGCCAGCGAGACCGGCGCTGACGGCCAGCGCCTGCGCCCGGACGTGGTGGTGAACCTGCCCAACGGCCAGCGCCTGGTGATCGATTCCAAGGTCAGCCTCACCGCCTTTGACCGCTGCGTGAACGCCGAGACCGAGGAGGACCGCGCGGCGGCGCTCAAAGCCCATATCGCCTCGGTGCGGACCCATATCCGTTCGCTGGCGGACAAGGATTATGCGGGCCTTTATGACGGCGTGACCTTCACGCTGATGTTCATTCCGCTGGAGGGCGCGGCCTCGCTGGCGCTGCAGAACGATCCGGGACTGGCCGGCGATGCGTTCGAGCGCGATGTGATGATCGCCACGCCCACCACGCTGATGATGGCCATGCGCACGGTCCATAATCTGTGGACCATCGAGCGGCGCAATCAGAACGCCCTGGATATCGCCAAGCGCGCGGGCCTTCTCTACGACAAGTTCGAGGGCTTCCTTACCGATCTCGACAAGGTGGGCGACCAGATCAACCGCGCGCGCGGCAGCTGGGAGGATGCGCGCAAGAAGCTGGTCGACGGGCGCGGCAATCTGGTTTCCCAGGCCGAGACCTTGAGAAAGCTTGGCGCCAGCACCCGCAAGCGGCTCGCTGACAGCTGGCTGGATGATGCGGGCGAAGCCGATGACGAAGCGCCCGATGAGCCGCCGGCGCTGGAAGACGGGCGCGGCGCTTAAGCGGCGGCCATGCCGGGCGGCTTGGCGGTGGTATTACCAAAGAATAACAGTTAGTTAAGCTGCTTGCCGTCGCGGGCGGGACTATCGTTGTTTTTTCCATCAGTGACTGAAGGCTTCATCCCGACATGTTCATACCTTTCGCTCTGGCGGCGTCGCTCGCCTTTTCACTTGCGTCCGGCGCCGATACGCAGGATCACCGTCCGCCGCCCGCCCCCGATTTCAACGCCGAACGCGATCCGTTCGAGCTGGACTGGACCAGCCCGGCTTCAGGCGTCTGGATCGGTGTGCGGCCGCAGTCCGCGCGCCTGCCCGTTACAGGCACCAGCGTCATCGTGGCCGGCGAGACCGGCGTTCTGGTGTTTGATGGAGGCGGCACACGGCTGCAGGCGGAACGTGTGGCTGACAAGGTGCGTGCCGAAACCGGCCTTCCGGTGACCCACATCGCGATAAGTCACTGGCACGGCGACCACCATCTCGGCATCAGCGCGCTGCGCGAGGCCTGGCCTGAAGCACAGGTGGTCAGCCATAGTTTCACCCGCGATGTCATGGGCAGCACGCTGATGGATTCGGCCCGCAATCCCGAGGCTGCAGAACCTGGCGCCTTCCGGTCCCAGCTTGACGCCGCACTGGCCAATCCAGACCTCGCCGCGCCTGCGCGCCTCTGGCTGGAGCAGGCGCTGCCCTGGGCCGATCTGATTGAGGCGCAAGGACGCACGGCCCGCATTCCCGAGATAGATACCGGTTTCGACGACAGCATGGAGATTGATCTTGGTGAACGTGTCGTGCGCCTGATCCATCTGGGGCCCGGTAATACCAAGGGCGATATCATGCTGCATATTCCCGATGCCCGCATTATCGCGGCCGGGGACGCGGTCGTGCATCCGACGCCATACGGGTTTTTCAGCTATCCCGCCGACTGGGCCGCGGCCCTCACCCGGTTGCGCGCCTTCGACGTCGATCTCATCGTGCCCGGTCATGGCGACGCGATGTCCGACTGGGCCTATGTGGACCTGCTGATCGAGACCTTGCAGTCCATCGCTGATCAGACGGCCGCTCTGGTGGCCGAAGGTCACGATCTTGACGGTGTGCGCGACCATTTCGACTGGAGCGCGCTGGAACCGCGCTTTACCGGCGGCGATCCGTTCTGGGCCAACCGGTTCGATGTCTGGTTCAAACGTCCGATCCTGGACGCCGCATGGCGCCTTGAAACCGGGCTCGACAATGAGGAGCTCATCCCTCATGAGCACGGCGTAGACTGAGGCCGGCGCCGGCCTGGTCCAGCTTCGCCGTCGCCCGCACATGGTCTGAGAGCTATTCGCGCTTGTCGGCAAAACGCGGATTGATATCGACCGGGCTTGGCGCACGGCATTCTGGAAGGCGCAGAGCTTAGGCGGCGGCCCGCTCGGCGATATGGGCCTGCAGCGCCTCGCAGAGCGCGGCCATGGCGCCGGTCCAGTCGCGGTAAAATTTCCCGGCGAACGTGCGCGAGCGCGGATACCAGAGCATTTCGCGCTGACCCAGCATGGCCCAGGTCACCAGGCTCGGCCGGATGAACCAGACATTTCCGCCCGCGGCCGCGGCCAGATTGGTGGTGGCGTTCATCGGCCCGAGCACCAGATCGCATGCCTTGCCGATGGCCGCCACGCCGTCGAGATCGTCCTTGAGATCGAGCCCGTCGGGCGTGTGAATGGGCACGCCGAAACGCTTTTCCGCCGCCGCGATATCCTCGGCCGTGTCGCCGTATTGTAGATTGATGAAGGTTGCACCCGGAGTTTTGAGCACCGGCTCCCACAAATCGAAGGCGGCGAAATGCTTGGAGCGGGTCGCGTCCATTTTCAGAGACTTCCACAACAGCCCGATCTTCAGGCCCGGACCCAGCGCGGCGAGCTGGGCGCGGAACGCGTCCACGCGCGCCGCATCGGGGGTGAGGAAGGCGTCCCGGTCAGGAAAGCTCTGCGCATCCGGGCGGAAGGCGCGCATCAGGCTGCCCACCGGCGCCCAGTAGTCATGATCGCCCTGTTTGACCAGTTCCGGCGCGCTGCGGTGCTGGCGGCCTTCGCGTTCTATGGTGTAGTGGCGGGCCACCTGTGCGGTTGGAAAAGAGCGCGCAAACAGGGGGATAAGCCGCTTCTCGCAGGCGATGCGGACCTGGCCGTCCGGCCCCGCCGCTTCGATCACGTCGGGCAGGATGTTGGCGAACAGGACCTCGTCGCCCAGCCCCTGCTCGCCCACTACGACCAGCGTTTTGCCGGCCAGTTCGGACCGGTCGGCGCCGTTCCAGGAACGCCCCGGGATCAGGAAATTGGTGGCGTGCTTGTAGTGCATGTTGCGCCGCCACTCATACCATTCCCAGCCCTTCGAGATGTGCCCGGCCGCCAGCAGGGTGTGGGCGTAGCCATGACTGGAGACCACCTTGTCCGGCTCGCTGGCGGGCGCTTCCAGCGCGGCCTCGAAATGGCTGATGGCGCTGTGCGCATCGCCGTTGAGCTCCAGCGCATAGCCCATGTTGTGATGGGCGCGCGCGAAGCCGGGCTTCAGGCGCAGAGCCTCGGCGTAGAAGGTCAGGGATTGTTCAGGCTGGCCCCAGTCCATCAGCGTGGTGCCCAGCGCATTCCACAGCTCGGGCGTTTCGGGCGCGGCGTAGAGGGCGGCGCGCAGGAGCTCGACGGAGTCCTCGTAGCAGCCCTTGTCGCGCAGCACGCCGGCCAGATTGATCACGCCGTTAGGGCAATTGGGCTTGAGCTGCAGCTGCAGGCGCAGGAATTTCTCCGCGCCGTCCAGCATGTTGAGCTTCCACGCCGCCATAGCGAGATTGGAATAGATGTCGGGATTGTTCGGCTCCAGCCGCCAGGCGCGCTCATAGAATTCCAGCGCCTTGGACAGACGGCCAAGCCGCTCCAGAGCCAGCGCCATGGCCTGGTTGGCCACCGGCAGGTCCGGGTCCAGCGAGAGCGCCTTCAGACACAGCCGCGCCGCCTTGGCCGTACCGGCCGGTCCCGCATCCATCTCCCTGAGCGCCCGGCGCAGCAGGCCCAACGCCTTCGGGTTCACCTTGCGCAGGGCGATTTCGGCCAGATCCAGGGCGGGACCGGAAACCGGGCCGGCCGGTTCGATCTCGCGCAGGCCCGCCTCGTGTCCGGCGGCCAGCTCGGCTTCAAGATCAAGATCGGGGCGCATGGCGGGCTCCTGGAAACGAGGGCGTTATGGCGAGACAGGCGCGCTTCGATTAAGGTTCCGCTAACGAGCCGATCCGGACCGGCGGCGCCCGGTCTGAAGTCGCAACGCTTTGTTCACCTTGGCCGGACACTGTATGGCCAGACGCCGCCACGGCGCCCTTACCTGGAGCCTGCTCATGCCGCTCAAGCTGTCGCTGAAACCCGGAGAGCGTTTTGTTCTCAACGGCGCGGTGGTGGAGAACGGCGACCGGCGCGCCACGCTGATGCTTCAGAACAAGGCCAGCGTGCTGCGCGAAAAGGACATCATGCAGGAGCATGAGGCCGACACGCCGGCAAAGCGCATCTATTTCCCGGTCATGATGATGTATCTGTCCGCCTCGACCGAGGACGGGATGTATGACGCCTTCGTGGTGCGCATGACCGAATTCATGGGCGCGGTGACCAATCCCGACATTCTCCAGCAATGCGTGGAAGTGAGCCGGGATGTGATGGGCGGGGAGTATTACAAGGCGCTCCTGCGCTGCCGCAAACTGATCGCTTACGAGGCCGAGCGCCTCGGGACCACCGGGGACAAGAGCTGACTTCCATGTCATATCAGGCCTACCAGACCGCCAGCGCGCGCACCGAGGATTCCCGCGCCACGGAATACCGCCTGATGGGGTTCGTCACGCGCGAGCTGATGGCTGTGCGCGACTGCGGCCCCTCCGATATCCGCAAGAAGGCCAAGGCGCTCGACCGCAACCGGCGCGTCTGGTCGGCCTTCGCCGCCGATTGCGCCAGTTCGGGCAACGCCCTGCCCGAATCGCTGCGCGCGGCGATCATCTCGCTGTCCATCTTTGTCTCCAAGGAGACCAGCGCGGCCATGCGCGGCGAGACCGATCTCGACACCCTCATCGATATCAACCGCACCATCATGCAGGGCCTGGAGCCGGCCGCCGAGACCGCTGCGGCGGGCTGACTGTCAGGCCGAAGGGCGGTCGCCGAACAGGGCCGATCCGACCCTGACAGCGCTGGCGCCCATGCGCGCCGCCAGGGCGAAATCGGCGCTCATCCCCATCGACAACCGCTCCACGCCGCAATCCCTGGCGAGCTTGCGCAGCAGGGCGAAATGCAGGCTCGCCGGCTCGGTTTCAGGCGGGATGCACATCAGGCCTTCGATCTCAAGGCCATGACTGTCGCGGCAGCGCGCCGCGAAGGCGGCGGCCTCGTCCGGATCAACACCCGATTTCTGCGTCTCGCGCCCGGTATTGACCTGGATATACAGGCGCGGGCGGCGGCCGGTCTTGTCCATGGCGCGGACCAGGGCGGCGGCGAGCTTGTCCCGGTCGAGCGTCTCGATCACATCGAACAGGGCGCAGGCCGCCTCGGCCTTGTTGGTCTGCAAGGGACCGATCAGGCGCAATTCCAGATCAGGCACGCTCGCGCGCCGGTGCGCCCAGCGCGCTTCGGCTTCCTGCACGCGGTTTTCGCCGAACACGCGCTGCCCGGCGCCCAGCATGGCTTCGACGCGCTCATCAGGCTGCTGCTTGGAGACCGCCGTCAGGGTCACAGATCCGGCCGGGCGCCCGCCCGCCTTGGCGGCGGCGGCGATCCGCTCAAGGATGGCGGCGCGCGATTGCGCGATACGGGAGGCAAGATCGCTCATGGCTGACGGGTATGACGCGACGGCGCGCCTGGCAAGGCTGGCTGTGCGGCTGGACGGTCCGCGCGGCGGGCTGCCGGCCCTGTTCGCCTTCACCGACCCGGTGCGCACGCCCGATCCGGTGGCGCTGGCGCTGGCGCTGCCGCCGGGTTCAGGCCTGGTGCTGCGCACCTTCGGCCAGCCGGCGCTGACGCGGCTG
>JAFIEB010000018.1 GCA_020832735.1 Oceanicaulis sp. | reverse complement strand
TCATCGACACGCCGCGCGCCTGGCTGGTTCTTGGGAATATGCGGTTCAATCAGCGCCCATTGGGCATCACTCAGCCAAAACAGGCGCGCCATACACCATCCTCCAACAGCCTCAAGCCGTTGGAATCATGATTTGCACACGTCCATCAATAGGCTGATTGGGTTTCGACCCTAGTAGACCTTCGGGGCTTCCCTGAACCAATTAACGCGGTGAAGCCCTAAATACTCATCGACTAGAGGTAGGAGTTCCGTGGCAGCTGAAACAACATGCGGCCTTCTGTCATAAGAAAGCTGTTTTATCAAATAGCGCGTTGGCAGGCCCGCTATGCGCAATCGGACATAGTGTTTGGCCTCTATAGTGCGGCGCCTTGGTGGAGCGTCCCGCATCCCGATTATGTTCGCGGCGGTTTCTGGAGGGGTATCGCCGATTAGCTTTGCAAGATGTTGTAGGGAGGGCGTCGTTTGGAGCGGATCAGTGCGCATTCCTTGGTCCTGCGTTGGCGGACACTCTCCCCAAAAACGTCCGCAGGATTAGCCGGTCAGGTATACCCATGCCGAATTGGTTCGGTTCTCTTTCATTCCAAATTATGTCCCATGCGCCACCAGGCTGGTGAGACAACGCGACTAACCCAGAGGCTGAGATGTTCGCGTATTGTTCGACAATATCACGCATCCAGACGGTGTCTAGCCCCAGATCTTGATAACCGAATTCAATATCCCTTCCGGATGCAGGATCAATCCGGGTGGCGCGCGAATTAATTGGCCCACCACCAGTCACTTTAAATTGGTGATAAATCACTGGCATTACAGGGCCTAATTTCCACGCCTCAAACCTGAGCCGAACCAAAGGCGCTCCCTTTTCGGCCAGTGAATGCGCGTGGCAAAAATAGAGAACTTTGTTCAAAGCTAGGTTCGAAAGCGTAGCCCCTTGATCCTCGGAGAGGTCGAGAATGGCATTGGCTACGGGTCGAGGATCATAGCTCATGCAAATGTTCTGCCTTTGTTCTGCTCGGCAGGCAAGTGATTCGTGAGATTGCGCCGATGAGATTCACAAAGCGTTAACGCATTTTCAGGGGGGATTTGGGCGATGTAGAGGCGCTGTCAATGCGGCTCCTCGCCGCCGGACACGTTCATGCTTTCGGCCGTGATGTATTCGGCTTCGTCCGAGCACAGGAAGGCGACGGCCTTGGCGGTGTCTTCGGGCTTGCCGGGGCGCTTGAGCGGGATGCGGTCGGCCATGGCCTTGAGGTAATCCTCAACACTGGCCGCGCCGACCACCTTGGAGAAATACTCGTTCTGCCAGGCGCCCAGCCCCGTGGTGACGTGGTTGGGGCAGACATTATTGACGGTGATCTGGTGGGGGCCGAGTTCGATGGCCGCCGAGCGCACCAGGCCGACAAGGCCGTGCTTGGAGCTGGTATAGGCCTGGGCGTGGGGGAAGCCGGATTTCGCCGCCTGGCTGGCGATATTGACGATGCGCCCGCCCTTGCCCTGGGCGACCATCAGTTCGGCGGCGGCCTTGATGCCGAAAAAGCACCCGGTCAGATTCACGTCGATCACCGCGCGCCAGTCATCGGCGGTGACGTCCAGCAGCGGCTTCATGATATAGCCGATGCCCGCATTATTGACCCAGATATCCAGCGACCCGTGGGTGTCGCGGGCATGGCGGGCGAGCGCGCGCATCTGTTCGAGATCGCGCACATCGCACACGCATGTGGAGGCCGTCCCGCCCGCCGCACGGATGTCTGCGGCGATAGCCTCCATCTCGTCGGTCGCGCCGATATGCTGCGCCGGGGTGGCCGGGTCGGCCGCCTGGCCGATATCGGAAATCACCACAGCTGCGCCTTCCGACGCCAGGCGCAGGGCGATGGCCTCGCCCAGCCCCTTGCGGCGGCCCGATCCGGTGACGACAGCGGTCTTGCCGGTAAAGCGTCCCATGACGCGCCTCCCTCAGCCCAGCTTGTCGGTCAGGATAAAGGAGAGGTCGTCGGCCATGGCCTGGAACTCGCCGGCGATTTTCTGCATGGTCTCGGTCCCGACCTCACCGCCAAAGCCCTCCATGTCAATCACATCGATGATCTCGATATAGGCATAAGGCGGTTTGGCGTCGGAGCCGAGCAGGCCGGCCGATTTGAACACCTCGAACCTGTCCACCGATTTCAGCCCGTTGACCGTGGGGATGTCTTTTGATCTGGCCCAGGCTTCGTAATCAGCGGCGCTGACGCCGGGTTTCAGATTGAACAGGGCGATGATGCGGGTGGTCATGGCGGCTCTCCTCCCATTTTTTGGTCTCAAGGCTTGCGGCAAAGCGGCGCACAGGCGCCGTGAGGCGTTGGCCGCTGCCGGGCATAAATGGTATATCATTTGAAACCGGCGGGTTTGCCAAGGGACTGTGTTAAAGAATTTCAGGCCCGCCGTCGCCAGGAGGAGGACCGCGCCCATGCCCGAGGACCGTTCAACGCAGCTGGAGCCTGCCGGGAGGGCCTATGACGGCCCGCCCGATTACCGCCTGGTGGGGCGCCACGCCATGTTCCCCCAGACCAGTCATGACGAGACCGAGCGCTTCAATTTCCTCGCCCACATGAACCGCCATCTCGCCAGCCGCGTGCTGCCCGGCGTGAAGGACGCGTTCGAGGCGCGGGTCGAGCCGGCGCGCAAGCGTAAAGAGGGTCCGTTCAAGAGCCGGCACGAGGTGCGCAAGGCGCTCATGGCCGATCCGGCGTTCCAAGTGTGGTCGGCCCTGCGCCGCGCCACCATGGAGCAGCGCCAGCAGGCCGGGCGCTGGGTCACGCTGCGCCAGGGCGAGGCGCTCAATGCGCGCGCCGCGCAGCTGACCGAGGGCGATGACCGGCTGGAGCTGGATCCCGGCTTCGAGACGCCGCGCTATCTCGCGGCGGTGGATCATCACTGCATGCCCGGCAGCTATCACACCGAGATCGTGCCGGGCGATGTCACCGGCGCGGCCAATTATGATTGCGGCCTGTTCGCGACCACGGGCGGGGCGCTGGGCCGGTATAATGATGGCGGCGGCCAGGCGGTTGCGGCCTGGGTGAAAAAGAACCTGCCGGACTTCAAACCCAAACGCATTCTCGATCTGGGCTGCGGGCTTGGCCATAACGTGCTGCCGCTGGCTGAAGCCTTCCCGGACGCTGAAGTGGTCGGGGTGGATTCCGGCGCGCCCATGCTGCGCTACGGGCTGGCGCGCGCCAAGGCGATGGGGGTGGATAATGTCCGCTTCATCCAGGCCGACGCCGAGGATTTGTCGCGCTTTGAGGACGAGAGCTTTGACTGGGTGCAGACCACCATGTTCCTGCACGAGACCAGCAAGAGCGCCATGGCGCGCATCTTCGCCGAGACGCGCCGCGTGCTCAAACCCGGCGGCATCGTGCTGCATGTGGAGCAGCCGCAATACACTGATGAAATGCCGCTTTACGAGCAGGCGATCCGCGACTGGGACGCGTTTTACAATAACGAGCCGTTCTGGACGACCATGCACGAGATCGATCTCGATGATCTGATGATCCGCGCGGGCTTCAAGGATGACAGCGTGCTGCACGGCGGCGTGGCGGCTGTGGTGGACACTGAGCTCTTCCCGTCTGCGGGCGAAGACAAGGTCGAGGATTACGGGCGCAAGGCGGCCTGGCATGTGATCGGCGCGAAGAAGGAAGCGGCGTGATGGCGTTCGATCCTCTCTCCCAGGCCGGCGCCAAGGCGCGCGGCAAGCGCCCGTGGTTTCTGGAGAATCAGGACGCCGAGCGCGTCTTGAACATCGTCATGGCGCTGGCCCAGGAAGTCTCGGTGATGCGCCAGCGCCTCGACACGGTGGAGCGTCTTCTGGAGACGCGCGACGTGATCACCCGCGCCGATATCGAGGCCTTTACGCCCACCAAGGCCGAGGCGGATGAACGCGGCGCCTGGAATCAGGAGTTCATCGTCCGCATCCTGCGTATCGTGCAGCAGGAGAATGAGGCCATCGCCCGGCCTGACGAAGTGAGTTCAGAAGACGCGGCGCGCGAGTTCCAGGAAAATTAGGCGTCCAGGCCCTCGCGGATCGCCTTGCGCGCCGCCGCGGCCAGCAGGCCCGAGCGGGTGAAGCCGTGCTGGCTGGCATAGCGGTCAATCTCGCGAAGCGCGTCGTCGGGCAGGGTGATATTGACCCGCACCGTCTTCGGTTCGGCCTTGAGCGAGACCAGCACCGCCACGCCCTCGCGATTGCGCGGATCGGCCATGATCTCGGTCAGGCTGGAGGGCGCAGGGAGCTCCTCTCCATCCTCCAGCAATCCTTCCACATGAAAGGCGAGGGCTTCCGCGGCCATGGCCCGGGCTTCATCCAGCGTCGCGCCCGCCGTGACGCAGCCGGGAAAATCGGGGAAGGAGACGCCGAAGTCGCTCTCGGCCTCCTTGTGGATCAGGGCGATATAATCGGCCATGGGCCTATTTCCTCAGCTTGACGCCTGCCTGTTGCTCGATGGAGCGCAGCGTGCCGGCGGGAATATCCTTCTTCGGGTGCGGGACGGTCACACGGCCCGGCCTTGAAGGGTGCTTGAACTGAAGGTGCGAGCCGCGGCTCGCAACCAGCTCCCACCCTTCACGCTTCAGGGCCGCGATGATCGATCTGCTATCCATGTGTATTTATGCGCACGGAAGGTCGATGTCAATAAATACACACTATCATCGGGCTTCAGGCGTGAACAGGTGCAATCAGGCCGGGCGGAACCGCCCGCCTCACGCCGCCTTGTCGAGATCGGTGACCATCAGCGCGGCTTCGAAATCGGGCAGCAGATCGAAGGCTTCGGCCGGCGTCATGGCGTTGGCGCGCCGTCCGCGTGTCCAGAACCGCCAGTAGGACGAGACGTGCTGGAGGCGGCCGATATCCTCGCCCATCTCCACGAAGAGCTGCGGGGCGCGGCTCATGAAGGCTTTGAGCGCCGCCGGATCGCCGCGCTCCACAAAGCGGGTGAACTCGCTGTTGTATTCGCCAAGGCGCGATTTCAGCCGCGACCAGCGCCGGGCCGAGAGCTGGGCGATGGAGCGGGCCACGCCATCAATCTCGGCGCGGTCCGCCGGGCTCAGGCCGGGCACGCGCAAGCTCTTGAGATCCTTGATGAAGGCTGCGAGATCGGCATAGCATTCGCCCGCACGCCAGCTGTAATAGAGCGTGCCTTTCCAGCCGAACACGCCGTCGCGGTATTCCTGCGCCGTCATGCGCAGCGCATCGCGCAGCACGGCCAGCTGGGGCGAATCCTCGTCCTCGAACAAGACCTTGGCCAGGCGGCGCGACTTGTCGAGGGAATCGGCCGAGGCCTTGCCCATCGCCTTGCGCACCAGAAGATCGATCTGGCTGGCGACGTACTCGGTGATCTGGCGCAGCTCGTCATCGGAGATGGCGAAATAGCACGCGGCCACTATCTCATCGCGCCGGCGGAAATATTCGTGCAGCAGATAGGGATCGAACGAGGGCAGCAGGGCCAGCGCGCGCAGCCGGCCGGCGTCTGCCGCGAAGGCGGCCTCGCCGGGCGAGACGCCCAGATGCCGGGCCAGCAGGCTTTCAAAGCGTGGATGCTCGACGAAGATCGAATGCCCGCCCATGGACAGATCGGCGTCGCTGATGGGGATGATGACCTTGGTGGCCGAGGTGCGGGCGCCGCCCAGCTCCTCGCGTTCCCAGGCGCGCAGGGTGTGCTTGACGATGAAGGACCGGTTCAGCCGCGCATTGCGGAACATGGGATGGCGCGCCCAGTCCGTGTCCTGGCCGTGGCGCTCGCGGATCGAGACAAGGTCGATCACGCGGCTGGTGGAGCCGCCGCGCTTGAGCAGATTCAATTTTCCGAAGACGTCTTTCGACATGGGGCCGCGGCCATTAGAACCGTGAATGGAAATGGATTCATAGCGGCGCAGGATGAGCGCCGGGTTAACCGGAGAGCGCATCATGACGGCGATCAGCGGCGATCTGGGCGTGAACGAGATCGTGCGCATGCTCAACCTGACGGCCCATCCCGAGGGCGGCTGGTATGGCGAGACCTTCCGTTCGGCGCCGCCCGCGCCGGGCGAGCGCGAGGCGCTGAGCCTGATCTGGTTCCTGCTGGGCGCCGATCAGGTCTCGGCCTGGCACCGCGTAGACGCCGACGAGGCCTGGTTCTGGCACGCCGGCGCGCCGCTGGTGCTGACGGTGAGCGAGGACGGGATGCGGGCGCGAACGGCGCGCCTGGGTCCCGATCTGCGCACGGGGGACCGGCCCCAGGCGCTGGTCCCGGCGCAGGCCTGGCAAACGGCGGAATCGCTGGGCGCCTGGACGCTGGTCAGCTGCGCGGTGGCGCCGGCCTTCCGGTTTGAGGGCTTCCGCCTGGCGCCGCCGCACTGGCGTCCCGGCCCGGAGGGCCCGCCGCGCGGGTGAGGCTTATGCGCCGCCCTGTTCCAGCGTGCGGCGGATGAAGGCGGCGCTGGGCCGGCCGCCATAGCCCATGGCGGTGTTCACCGAGATGTCCAGCGTGCGCCCGTCAAAGCTGACCTGGGGGGCTTCGCCCACGCCGATGCGCACGGTCTCCAGATTGCGCAGGGACCGGCGCGAGGCCTGCTCGGCGGCCAGCGTGACCATGGCCATGGCGTCGATGATGTAGGCGTTCTGCTCGGGCGAGGGCGCGGCCAGTTCGGCGCGCACGTTCTGGCGCGATAGCCGCGCCAGCCGGTCGGCCATCTCGCGCGCTGCGGCCTGCAGCTGGGTGTTATTGGCCGGGGCGGCCACCAGGGTGTGGGCGCGGCCCATGGGCTCCACCGCCACGCCATCGGGCCGGTCATCGGGGAAATAGGTCCAGCCGCCAATGCGCGAGACGCGCAGCACCACCTTTTCGGTGTCGCTCATCCAGATATCGCCGCCTCCGGCCGCGCTGGCGCGGTAGAGCGCCACCACTTCCTGGGCGCCGTCGGGCCAGAGCAGGGCGGGTTCGGCTGACCGGTCGAAGACGAAGCGCCCGCGCCCGTCGGCGCGGTCATACCACACAGACGGTTCAGCGCGCCCGGTCTGCGAGGAAACCAGGCGGTCAAACGGATTGGATTGAGCGGCCCCATCCGCCACGGTCAGCGCCCAAGCCCCGGCGCACATGGCGAACAGGAGAATCATACCCCTGAACATGGAGCGGACAATGTCCGCCCATATGGGCGATTTGTGGGCAGGGAGCGGGCGCTGCGCGGGCGGTTCAGCCCGCCATGTACTGACCGCCATTGGCCGACAGCACCGATCCGGTGATGAAGCCGGCCTCATCGCTGACCAGGAAAGCCACGCAGCGCGCGATCTCCTCGGCTTCGCCCAGGCGCGCAACCGGGATGGTGGCGATGATCTGCTCGCGCACGGCCTCGGGCACGGCCATCACCATCTCGGTGGCGATATAGCCCGGGCACACCGCATTGACGGTGATGTTGCGCCGCGCGCCCTCCTGGGCCAGCGCCCGGGTGAAGCCCAGATCTCCGGCCTTGGCGGCGGAATAGTTGGCTTGAGCGAACTGGCCTTTCTGGCCGTTGATGGAGGAGATGGTCACGATGCGCCCGAAGCTGCGCTCGCGCATGCCGTTCCAGACGGCGTGGGTCATGTTGAACACGCCGGTCAGATTGGTGTCGATCACCTCGCGCCATTGCTGCGGGGTCATCTTGTGGAAGGGCGCGTCGCGCGTGATCCCGGCGTTGTTGACCAGAATGTCCACCGGGCCGTGGGCGGCCTCCACCGCCGCGGCGCCCTCGCGGCAGGCGTCATAGTCGGCCACCGACCATTTATACGCCTTGATACCGGTTTCGTCGGTGAACGCCTTCGCGGCGCTGTCATTGCCGGCGTAATTAGCCGCGACATCGCATCCGGCCGCTTTGAGCGCAATCGAAATAGCCTTGCCGATTCCGCGTGTTCCTCCGGTCACCAGCGCAGTTCTCGCCATGAAAAATACTCCCTGTCCCTGACTGCAATGTGTGTTTATGCTGCGCAGCAATCCTTCGCCGCGAGTGCAGCATAAAAATGCGGCGTCCCGGGGGAAGGCGCTGGCGACAGCGCTTCGTTGGATCAAACGTTAACCGCGACCTGCCCGGAAAGAAAGCGCTTCCCGGGGGGCGCGCCGCCCGGTCCGGGCGGTCAGGAAGGAGACTGGCGTGACGCAATCAGACACATCTGAAACGGTCATCATCAAGAAGTATGCGAACCGGCGCCTCTACGACACATCCGCCAGCCGCTATGTCACGCTCGACCACCTGCGCGAGCTGGTCAAAGAGGGCCGTGACTTCAAGGTGATTGACGCCAAGAGCGGCGACGACCTCACCCGCGGCGTGCTCGCCCAGATCATTTTCGAGGAGGAATCCAAGGGCGAGACGCTGCTGCCGGTGGAGTTCCTGCGCCAGCTGATCTCATTCTACGGCGATTCCATGCAGACCATGGTGCCGGGCTATCTGCGCCTGAGCATGGACAATTTCGCCCGCCAGCAGTCGGAGATGCGCGAGAAGATGGCCAGCGCGCTGGGCTCGCCCGCCGCCTCTTTGGCGCTGATCGAGGAGCAGACGCGGCGCAATATGGCGATGTTCGAGCAGGCCATGAAAGTGTTCACGCCGGGCGCGGCGGGAAGCGCGCCGGAACGCGATGACGCGCCGTCGGGGCTCTCGCGCGCCGATGTCGACGCGCTGCGCGCCGAGCTGGACGCCATGCGCAAGCGCCTGGACCGGCTGAGCGGGGAAGGGTGACCCGTCCCGAATTGACGCGCTGCGGGCGCGCGGCTGGCCATTAACGGGGCATAAACCCGGGTTAACGGCGCGTTAAAACTGGCCCGGGACTTGCGGGGCCGGGACCATGAGCGGTCTCGTTCCCATCCCCGCGCGCCACTCCGGCGCTCTTGTCCCGACCCGCCGGACGGCGCGCGTCGAGCCCGCTTGCCCTGTCCGCGACGTGCGCGAGGAACCGCGCCGCGGCGTCCCTGATCGGCGCACCGGCGCTGACCGGCGCTCCGGCGCGCGTGCCAGCGCCGCTCCCGCCTGCCCGAGTGCAAGTGCGGGCGTAAGCGCGGGCAATGCGCTCAGCCTGCAGGCCGGCCCGGCGCGCCGGGGCCTGCGCGCGGATGCCTGCGAACGCCAGCGCTACCAGACCGCCTACGGCGCCGCCCAGAGCCTGGCGCCCGCGCCGCGCCCGTGTGTGGAGCATGCAGCATGAGGGGGGCTGCAAACCTGGACCGGCTGCGTTCCATGACCCCGGCCGACGGCGCCGGGCTGCGGGCGCTTCTGTTCGTCATCGCCTCATCACAGCGTATGAAAACAAAACGCCCCCGGCCGCGAGGCGGGGGCCGTTGTTGTTGCAGGCTGCGTGCGAAGCAAGCGGTATCAGACCCGCATGTCGCGCCGCGCCGCGATGGTGGTGATCGTGAAGCCGCCCAGCACATTCACCAGGCTCATCATGGTGAGCAGGAAGAAGGTGGTGGTGGCGAACAAGGGCACCATCAGGAACAGCACCATCGAGATCAGGAAGGTGAGCATGGACAGGCCGTGATTGATCAGCGAGCTGGTGCCCGATCCGGCCGCCTTGATCATTTCCATGAACAGCATGACCAGCGCGAAGATCAGGATCAGATCCGACGTGGTCAGAACCCAGGTGCCTGACGGCAGGTTCATCGAGAAGATCTTGCTGTTGAGCGTGCCGACCGTGCACGGTCCTGCGTCAGGCCCCGCTGTGGGCATGCCCTCGCACTGGCCGGCCTGGAACTTGTCCAGCGTGCCGACAAAGCTGTGCACCCCGTTGGGAGAGGTGACCGAGATGCTCATGGCTATGGCGGCGTAGATGACCACCGCCAGCAACAGTTTTGGAAATATTGTGAATAGAGACAATCTCTCTCCCCCTCCGCCTTGTCCGCGCCGCCCGCTGGCGACGCCCTTGGCCAGTCCTGCACCCATGGTGTCAGCCATGACGTGTTCTCCGGTTTCCTGGCCTGATCGCCCGGCCGCCCCCTCGACTGCCGCGCTCAGGCCTCGTCCCAACCGCCCGGCTGGCGCGCCCGGCTGTTGAGCCACATCATCCCTACCATATCACTCAACGAGGCGAAAAGGCGGCCAAGATTGGTATATTTCGATTTTCCCGCCGTGCGCGGCCTGTGGCCCACATCCACAAACTCCATGGCGAAGCCTTCGCGCTTCATCAGGGCGGGCAGGAAACGGTGCTGGTGATCGAAGAAGGGCAGGAGCAGATAGGCGTCGCGCCGGAAGGCTTTCAGCCCGCATCCGGTGTCGTCGGCCTCGTCGTTCAGGAGCCGCTTGCGCACGCCATTGCCCACGCGCGAGGCGAGCTTTTTCCAGCCGCTGTCCTGACGTTTGGCGCGCCGCCCGCCCACCAGACCCAGCGCCGCCGGGGCGCCGTCGCGGGTGAGCGCATCGACCAAAGTCGGGATATCAGCAGGCGGGTTCTGGCCGTCCCCGTCCAGCGTGCAGATGACAGGCGCGCGCGCGGCCAGCACCCCGGTGCGCACGGCGCGCGACTGTCCGGCATTGCGCCGGTGGGTCAGGATGCGCAGCTCGGCGATCTCCGCCTTCAGGGCGGACAGCTCCTCCAGCGTGGCGTCGGTGCTGGCGTCATTGACGCAGATAATCTCGAAAGAGCGCCCCTGCAGCGCGGTGTGAATCTCGCGCACGAGGGAGGCGGCGTTGCCCGCCTCATTGTGCATGGGCGCGACTACGGACAGGTCAGGCGGCGTGGCGGTCATCAGCATCCCCGGTGCGCGCACGGCGCGGCTTGCGGTTTCAGGCGGCCCGTTACATACCGGGTTCCGGGCCGCGGCGCCCGAGGAAATTTCCGCTGACGCTCCGGGACGACAGCATGATGCAGCTTATCCAGGCACTCTCAAAGGGATGGCGCGCATGGGCCGTGGCGGGCGCGCTGGCCGCGCTGGCGGGGCTGGCGGGCGTGTTCGCCTTGCCGGTGCTGGACCGCGACGAGGCGCGCTACGCGCAGGCCACCGCCCAGATGCTGCAGAGCGGCGATTTCGTGCGCATCACCTTTCTGGACGAGGACCGCAACAAGAAGCCGGTGGGCATTCACTGGATGCAGAGCGCGGCTGTGGCCATGACCACCGGCGAGGCCGCGCGCGAGATCTGGGCCTACCGCCTGCCGTCCGTGCTGGGCGCCGTGCTGGCCGCGATCGCCGCTTCGCTGATGGCCGGGCGCCTGCTGGGCGCGCGCGCCGGGTTGTACGCCGGATCGCTGTTTGGCGTGAGCGTGCTTCTGGGCGCCGAGGCGGGCATCGCCAAGACCGACGCCATGCTGGCGGGCGCCACGGCGTTTGCGCTCTACGCGCTGTTGCGCCTGCGCCAGGCGCCCGCAGACGACCGCCGCGCGCGCCGGACCTGGGCGCTGTGGCTGTGGGGGTTCGCCGGGCTGGGCATTCTGATCAAGGGGCCGGTCACGCCCATGGCGATCGGGCTGGGCGCGCTGGCGCTGACGGCGTGGGAAGCCCATGGCGCGCGCGGCGAGGGCGGGTACTGGCCCGCCTTCAGGCGCGCCGCGGCATGGCTGCGCCCGTTGGCCTTCTGGCCGGGGCCGGTGCTGGCCGCCCTGATCGTCCTGCCCTGGCTGATCTCGGTGCAGATCGCCACCGATGGAGCGTTTCTGCGCGAGGCGCTGGGCGATGATCTGGGACCGAAAATGGTCAGCGGCGATGAAGGTCATTGGGGTCCGCCGGGCTATCACCTTCTGGCTCTGCCGCTGACCCTGTTTCCAGCGGCGCTGTTCCTGCCCGCCGGGATCGCGGCGGCGGCGCGCGCGCTCAAAGCCGGCGGCGGCGAGGCGCTGGCGGCGCGCGTGCTGATAGCCTTCTCCCTGCCGCTGTGGATCGTGTTCGAGCTGTTGCCGACCAAGCTGCCGCATTATGTGCTGGCCGCGTTCCCCGCGATCCTGGGCCTGTGCGCCTGGGGCGTGCTGGAGTGGGGGCGCACGCGCGCGCGCTGGAAGGGCCTGGGTGTGGTGCTGAGCCTCATCGGCGCAGCGGTCTGGAGCGGCGCCTTCGCCTATCTCACCCTGTCACATGAGGGGTCTGCGGCGCTGCTCACCGGCGCGCTGATCGCGATGGGCGCACTGTTCGTCCTGAAGATGGCGGCCGCGCTGCGCGGGCATGCGGCTGGCGCGCTCATCGCGGCGGTGGCGCTGGGACTGGTCTGGCATGGCGCCGGGCGCGGCGTGATCGCACCCGCCACCAATCTGTCGCCGGCCCATGAAGCGGCCCGGCTGGCGGCGGCGCAGGATCTGCGCCCGGCCGGCGCGCCGGTGATCTCCACCTATACCGAACCCTCGCTGGTGTTCGGCCTTGGCGGTGCGGTGCGCCTGTCGGATATCGAGGCGCTGGCCCGGGACTGGCTGGCGCCGGCGGGCGACGTGGAGCTGACGCTCTCGCCGGCTTTCCTGGCCCAGGGCCCGGCGCTGGTGGTGATCGATCACAGCCGCCTGCCGCGCGAGGGCCGGGCGGCGGCCGAGGCTGAAGCGCTCGCCGCCCTTGTGGACGCCGCCGCCTGCCGTTCGGGCGAGGTGACGGGCTATAACTATTCGCGCGGTCGCGCTGTGCGGCTGACCCTGCACCGCACCGGCCCGTGCGATTGAGGAGGCGCCATGACCCCGCCGTCAGACAACTCTTCTGCGGCCCCGGAGGCGGTGGAGATCGTCGAGGTCGGCCCGCGCGACGGGCTGCAGAATGATCCCACCCTGATCGACACCGGCGTGAAGCTGGAATTCATCACCCGCCTGATCGAGGCGGGGGTGCGCCGGCTGGAGGCAGCCAGCTTCGTCAATCCCAAACTCGTGCCCGCCATGGCCGACGGTGACGCGGTGATGGCCGGCGTGCCGCGCGATCGCGGCGTCACCTATATCGGGCTGGCGCTCAATGAGCGCGGCCTGCGCCGGGCCATCGATGCGGGCTGCGACGAGATCAATTTCGTGATGGTGGCGTCTGAAGGCTTCGGCCGGGCGAACCAGAACGCCACGCCGGAGGAGACCGCGGACCTGCTCGAGCGGATCGCGGTCCTGGCCCATGACGCGGACATCCCGCTTTCGGCGACCATTTCGGTGGCGTTCGGCGATCCGTTCGACGGCGAGGTGGACGCAGGCCGCGTGGCGCAGCTGGCGCGCCGGGCGGCGGCGGCGGGCGCCTGCGAGATCGCGCTGGGCGACACCATCGGTGCGGCCAGCCCCTGGGACGTGCGCCGGATGGTGGCCGCAGTGCGCGCCGCGGCGCCAGAGCCGCGCCTGCGCCTGCATTTCCACAACACCCGCAACACCGCGCTGGCCAATATCTATGCGGCGCTGGAGGCCGGGGTGCGGATCATCGACGCCTCGGCGGGCGGTATTGGCGGCTGCCCGTTCGCGCCGCGCGCCACCGGCAATGTGGCCACCGAGGACGTGGTCTACATGCTTGAACGCGGCGGGGTTCGCACCGGCATTGATCTGGACAAAATGATCGAAACGGCGCGCTGGCTGGAACAGACCGCGCTGCGCCATCCGGTGGCGTCCATGTTGTCGAAAGCCGGAGGTTTTCCGCCCGCCGCGCGCTGACGCGTCAGCCGCCGTTGCGCCGTCTGCGCGTCAGGCGCCGCAGAGCGCTCAGCCGGCGCAATTTCGAACCGGCGTGCTGGCGCAGGCGCACATACGCGGCGCGCCCCATCAGGGCCAGCCACAGAAGCGGGCCCATCACCGGCGCAATAAGGCGCCCGATGCGTCCGCAATGGGTCTGGAAATAGCGCACCAGTCCGCGCGCCTTCCAGGTCTCCACCACATACAGGCTCGCCTTGCTGGTGGAGCCGTAATGCAGGATCGAGGCGCGCGGTTCGAACATCACCTGGCCGCCCGCATCGCGCGCGCGCCGGCACAGATCAATATCCTCGACGTGCAGGAAATAGCCTTCGTCAAACCCGCCCAGCGCTTCAAAGCCGGCCCGGGTGAGCATCATCGCTGCGCCCGAGACGACCGGCGCGGGTTCTGCGGCGCCTGGCAGGGGCTCATGCTCGCGGTGGATGTCGCGCACGAAGGGCAGGATGCGCGACATTCCCAGATAGCCGGTGAAGGCCGAGGACAGGGTCAGGTCCCCGCGCCGGCCGCCGCGCTGCTCCACGCCGGAGGGGTTGATCAGGCGGGCGCCGACAATGGCCGGCTCGGGCAGACCGTCCAGGGTCTTCATCATACGCGCCGCCGCGTCGGGCGGCAGAACCGCGTCGGGATTGAGGAACAGGAACACGTCGCCGCTGGCGTGGGCCGCGCCCAGATTGCACCCGCGCGCAAAGCCCAGATTGCCGCCCGAATGGATCAGGCGCAGCTTGGGGTTCGTGCGCGCGATCGCGTCCAGGCGCAGCACGGTCTCGCGCGGATTGTCATGATTGACCAGCACCAGCTCGGCCGCCTCGTGCGCGGCCAGCACCGCCTCCACTGCAGCGAACAGGGCCGGACCGGTGCGGTAGCTAACCATGATCACCGACAGCTGACGGGTCAGGGCGTGCACCTGGCCTGGGCGCCGGGCGGCCTGTTCAAGGGCTTCGTCGCCTTTGGCGTCCGGCGCCTGTGCGCCGGGAAGCGGTTGGTCTCGTCTGGTCAGCACGCCCGTTCATCCCCCCCATTGGCGTTGCGGAACGCCCATATGCGCCACCAGGGCGCGTTGTTTCTTTCCCTCGGCGCCGGATCGACGCCCCAAGTGCCGCCCGGACGGCAGCGCATCAGCCGGCCCAATGTCAGCCATCCCCCGCGCCACAGGCCCTGGGCCCTGATGGCGTCAGCTGCATAGGCCGAACAGCTCGGTTCGTGACGGCATCTTGCACCGAGCATGTAAAACACTGGCGACAGTATCACCTTGTACGCAGTGATCACAAACAATCCGCCGCGCGACATCCATCCTGGCTGTGCTGGCGCACCCCTCTCCGGCGAATCTGTTATCGGCTCAGGCGTATTGCTTTGTCCACTCCCGGCTGTGCTGTCAGCTGCTGAAGGATCACGCGGCGCGCACACGGGCCGCCTCCATGGCTTCGACCGCCGCGTCAAACGCCAGCAGGATGGAGCCGTGGCGCTGACGATAGGCGCGCGCGCCTTCCAGCACGGTCAGGCCCGCAAAGCGCCCCTGCGGCGCGGGGGCGCCGGCCTGCAGCATGGCTTTCAGCCCGTCACGGGCTGCGCGCACCTCGTCCAGCGTGGCGCCCAGAGCGGCGCGCGCGAATACCGAGGCGCTGGCCTGGCCCAGCGCGCAGGCGCGCCCCTCCAGCCCCAGATCAGTGACGGCGCCGTCCGTCATGCATACGTCCAGATCGAGCTCCGACCCGCAGATGCGCGACACCTTGCGCGCGCTGGCGTGCGGCGCATCCAGCCGGCCCAGATGGGGAATGTCGGCGGCCAACGCGATCAGGTCGGGCGTGTAGGGGTCGGCGGTCATGATGACACAGTGCTGTCAGCCGTCATGCGCATCCGCCAGACCGAGCCCTCCGGCCCGTCATCGACCAGCACGCCCAGCGCGTCGAGTTCGGCGCGAAGGGCGTCGGCGCGGGCGAAGTCCTTGCCCGCCCGGGCGAGCGCGCGGTCATCGATGAGCGCATCAATCTGCGCGCGGCGTTCCTCGCTCAGGGCGTCCAGCCCGAACCAGGCGTCCGCATCGCTCTGGAACAGGCCCAGCAGCGCGCCTGCGGCGATGAGCTCGCCCTTGGCCTGTGCGCGTTCGGCGTCCGTTTCGGCCTTGTTGGCGCGTCCGGCGATCTCGAACAGGGCGGCGAGCGCCCGGGGGGTGTTGAGATCATCGGCCAGCGCCTCAAGCACGGCCGCCGGGGCGGACACGTTGTCGGCCTCGACCGGCTTCAGCCGGCGCAGCACGCCATAAAGCCGGTCGAGCGATTTGCGGCTCTGCTCGATCAGCTTGTCGGTCCAGTCCAGCGGGGCGCGGTAATGGCCAGACAGGAGGCCATAGCGGATCACCTCGCCCTTCACCCCGCGCGCCAGCAGCTCGCTGGGGCGGATGATGTTGCCGAGCGATTTGGACATCTTTTCAGAGTCCATCGAGACAAAGCCGTTATGCACCCAGTAGCGCGCCAGCGGGGCGTCGTGATGGAGGCATTTGGCCTGCGCCACCTCGTTCTCGTGATGGGGGAAGACCAGATCCATCCCGCCGCCATGAATATCGATGGAGGGACCCAGCGCCGCGCCGATCATCGCCACGCACTCGGTATGCCAGCCCGGCCGGCCCGGCCCGAACGGGCTGTCCCACACCGGCTCGCCGTCTTTGGACGGCTTCCAAAGCACGAAATCGGCGGGGTTTTTCTTGTAGGGCGCCACTTCCACCCGCGCGCCGGCGATCATGTCGTCCTGGCTGCGCCGTGACAGCGCGCCATAATCGTCGCAATTCTCCACCGAGAACAGGACATGGCCCTGCGCCGTGTAAGCGTGGCCGGCCTTCAACAGCGCATCAATCGTTTCGATGATCTCGGCCATGTGGCCGGTTGCGGTCGGCTCGAGGGTCGGGCGCAATATGCCCAGCGCCTGGCTATCGGCGTGATAGATGGCGGTGTATTTCTCCGTGATGACCGAGATATCGACGCCCGCCTCGGCGGCGGCCGCGTTTATCTTGTCGTCCACATCGGTGAAATTGCGCGCATAGATCACATGGTCTCCGCCATAGACGTGGCGCAGCAGCCGGAACAACACGTCAAACACCACCGCCGGGCGGAAATTGCCGATATGGGCCGGGCCATAGACCGTGGGGCCGCACACATACATCGTCACCCGCTGCGGATCGGCGGGAACGAAGTCGCGCTTTTTGCGCGCGGCGGTGTCGTAAAGTCGCAGGACGGTCATGACAGCTCTGTGATCAGGGGGCGCAAAGGCCGCACCGCTGCGCAACTGGCGCAGCGCACGCAAGGGGTCTACACTGTGCGCGGCATACAAAAAAGGGGCGCGCCGCATTGGTTTTTGCTTGCGGACGCCTACTTTACCGCCGGGCGCGAGGGGTTGGACCCCGCGCGGCCCGGATGTAAGCTACCGACCCGGCGCAAGCCCCGCGGCACGTCCCGCCGCTTTCGCTGGATCCGGAAACCGGTACTTCGGGCAGGGTCGTCCTGTCCGCCCGTCAACGAAAGGATCCGCGTTCAATGGACGCCATGACTGACAAGAACACGCTGGCCGCCGCGCCGGCCGCGCCCGTCCGCCCCTCGCGCGAGGAAGCCGAGGAAGCGGTGCGCACGCTCATTCGCTGGGCCGGGGATGATCCGCGCCGCGAGGGCCTGATCGAAACCCCCAAGCGGGTGGCCAAAGCCTATGAGGAATGGTTCCGCGGCTATGGCGAGGACCCGGTGCAGATCCTCGGCAAGCGCTTTGAGGACGTGCAGGGTTATGACGACATGGTCATGCTCACCCATATCGACGTGGAATCGCATTGCGAGCACCACATCGCCCCGATCCTGGGCACAGCCTGCGTGGCCTATCTGCCCGACCGCGCCGTGGTGGGCATCTCCAAGATCGCCAAGGTGGTCGAGGCGTTCTCCAAGCGCCTGCAGACCCAGGAGACGATGACCGCCCAGATCGCCGACGCCATCAATGACGCGATGAGCCCGCGCGGCGTGGCGGTGTTCATCGACGCGCGCCACCAGTGCATGACCACGCGCGGGGTGCATCACCCCCACGTGTCGACCATCACCACGACCTTCACCGGCGAGTTCAAGGCCAATGCAGAACTGCGCGAGCGCTTCATGCGCCTGTGCGAGCAGTCCAAGCGCTAGGCGCCTCACGCCCGGCCAGACAAAAGCCCCGGCGCGGGACGCCGGGGCTTTTTTCGTTTCAGAGCGGCCTTGTTACTCCGGCGAGCCCATCGGGGTCAGCGCCCGGGCCTGTTCGGCCTGCACGATGCGGCGCTCTTCGGGCAGGGCGATCAGGCCGCGGTCGGCCAGATAGCCGAATGGCCCCCAGGCCTCGTCATCGGTGAGCTCCATCACAAACTCGCGCAGGCCAGGCGCGATGCCGTCATGCTGGTTCTTCACATAGACGAACATGGAGCGCGAGACCGGATACTCGCCGCTGGAAATGGTGTCGTAGGTCGGGGCGACGCCGTCGATGGACGCGCCCTGCACCCGGTCAGTGTTCTGTTCCAGATAGGAATAGCCGAACACTCCGAACATGCCCGGCGTGTTGTTGACGGTGCGCACGATCACATTGTCGTCCTCGCCCGCATCGATCCAGGGCCCGTCCTCGCGCAGTCGGCTGGCGAGCGCATTGAAGCGCACCCGGTCGCTGGCGCGCATCTCGGCCATGCACGGTATCTTGCGGGCGCCGCCCTGGATTCCCAATTCGATCCAGGCGTCGCGCGTGCCCGAGGTGGGCGGCGGGCCGAACACCTCGATGCGCTCGGGCGGCAGGTCGGGATCGACCTCCGACCAGCGCCGGTAGGGGTTGGCGATGAAGGTTGCGCAATCATGTCCGGCCATGTCGGCGTGGCTCACGCCCTGGCGCAAGGCGCCGGCCGGCGTGAACAGCGCATCGCCTTGGGCGTCGACCGGCATGGGGATTTCGGCGGCCAGCGCCAGGTAGATATCCTCCAGATCGAAATCGACCGCCTCGGCGTCGGTGGAATTGGCCAGCACGATGCCGTCATAGCCGATGCGGATTTCGGTGATGGCGGTGACGCCATTGTCCCGGCACAGCTGGAATTCGGTGCCCAGCATGCGCCGCGAGGCGCCGGTCAGGTCCGGGAAGTCCAGCCCGACCCCGGCGCAGAACAGATTCATGCCCCCGCCGGTACCGACCGATTCCACCACCGGGGTGGGAAATTCGGTCTTGGCGCCGAAATTCTCCGCCACCGAGGTGGTGAAGGGGAACACGGTGGACGAGCCCACGATGCGCAGGCCCTGGCGCCCGGCGCCGCGCCGCGCCGGCGCTGTGGCGCCGGCGTCGGCCTGGCGGTCTTCAGCGGTTTCGGCCGGTTCGTCGCTCAGGCTGATCGCTTCGCGCTGGTCGCCGCAGGCGGCCAGCAGGGCCAGGATGGCGGCCCCGGCGGACAGGTGAAACAGTCGGGTCATGTCAATCCTCGGTTCGCGTGTGCGCGCCCGGTTGCGGGCGGGGCTCTTGCGGCGCCCGGTATGCCCGCACAGGCGGCTTGCCTGCAAGGCGAACCGGCGCTTGCGGCCATGAAGTTTTTGCGACGGAGCCCTCCGCACACGCTCGCGGCGAGGCCTTTTCCTTTACGCAAGGCCGCGCTTGTGAAAGATTTCATCTGCGCTGTCTGCAATTCGTCTTTACATGCGGGTGCAATGGGCATATCTCGCGCATCCCGGCGGAGGTGACGATGCCGGATTGGGTTAACTGCAAGCAGGGGGTCACGTGAGTTGTCTCAGTACGATACGCCCCTGGACCTGGTCCGCTCCCGGCCTGTTGAAGGCCCGGTCGCCTGCGCGCGTCCGGACCGGCTGACAGCCGCAGCGTCCTGGTTCCAGACCAATTTTCCCGGCGAGGTTCTCTACGCCGTCAAGGCCAATCCGTCCGCCTGGGTGATCGACGCCCTGTATGCGGCCGGCATTCGCTGGTTTGACGTCGCCTCCCTGCCGGAAGTCGAACTTGTCGCCGCGCGCTGCCCGGGCGCGACGATGGCCTTCATGCATCCGGTCAAGAGCCGCCATGCCATCCGCACGGCGTATTTCGACCATGGCGTGAAGATCTTCGTGCTCGATTGCGAGGCGGAGCTGGAGAAAATCCTGGCCGAGACCGGGCATGCGCCCGATCTCACGCTCGTGGTGCGCCTGGCCGTCTCCAATGACGGCGCGACCCTGCCGCTGGCGGGCAAGTTCGGCGCAGGCGAGGACGAGGCCCCCGATCTGATCCGCAAGACCCGCGCGCACGCCGCCGAGCTGGGCGTGAGCTTCCATGTCGGCAGCCAGTGCATGGCGCCCAGCGCCTACCGCTCGGCCATGATGGAGGCTTCGCGCCTGATCGTGAAAGCGGGCGTGACGGTGGACATCGTGGATGTGGGCGGGGGTTTCCCGGCCATTTATCCCGGCATGACGCCGCCGCCCATGGGCGAGTATATCGGCGCGATCCGCAGCGCGTTCGAGGACATGATGGTTCTGTCCAACGCCGATCTGTGGTGCGAGCCGGGCCGGGCGCTGATCGCCGAGGCGGTCTCGGTGCTGACCCGGGTGGAGCTGGTCAAGGGCGACGCGGTGTATATGAATGACGGCTCCTACGGGTGCCTGTTCGACATCGTGCACGCCAAATGGCCGTTCCCGATGCGCGTGCACCGGCGTCACGGAACGCCGTCGGCCGAGACCGGCCTGTTCAGGCTCTACGGGCCGACCTGCGATTCCATCGATTCCATGCCGGGCCCCTACGCCCTGCCGGTTGACCTGATGGAAGGCGACGTGATCGAGTTCGGCATGCTGGGCGCCTATGGCACGGCCATGGCGACCCGGTTCAACGGCTTCGGGGATGTGGAGACCGTGACGGTCGCCGACTTCCCCTGGGCTTCGATGTATGATCCCGCCGACGTGTCCGACGCCGTTCCGGCTTCGGGCGAGGATGGCGGGCGCGTGGTGCCCTTCGCGCGCGGCCTGCGCCGGCGCCGGCACCGTCTGATGAAGAACCGCATGATGAAGAGGCGTGGATGACCGAAACCTCCCAACGCAAGGCCGAGCTGCTGGCCAGCCCGGTCGAGCATATCGACATCGCCTCGTTCGACGGGCGCGTGATCATTGATGCGTGGGAGAAGATGAGCTTCTCCTCGCGCGATGCTGCGCGCGCCGCCCGCATCCTGCAGGCGGCCGTGGCTGATCCCGACTGCTCGGTGATCCTGACGCTCGCCGGTTCGACCAGCGCGGGCGGGTGCATGCATGTCTGGCGCGACATGGTGCGCCACAACATGGTCGACGCCATCGTGGCCACCGGCGCGTCCATTGTGGACATGGACTTCTTCGAGGCGCTGGGCTTCAAGCACTATCAGGCCCACGAGATTCCCGACGACCGGATCCTGCGCGAGCTCTATATCGACCGCATCTACGACACCTATATCGACGAGGAAGAGCTGCAGACCACCGATCATACGATCGGGGACATCGCCAATGCGCTCGACCCCAAGCCGATCTCCTCGCGCGCCTTCATCAAGGCCATGGGCAAATGGCTGGCCGACGGCAACGCCAAGAAGGAAGGCTCCCTTATCGAGGAATGCTACACCCACGGCGTGCCGATCTTCGTGCCGGCCTTCGCCGATTGCTCGGCGGGCTTTGGTCTTGTGAAGCATCAGGTCGAGCGGATGAAGGCGGGCAAACCCTACCTCTCCATCGATGCGGTGGCCGATTTCCGTGAACTGACCGATATCAAGATCAAGGCGGGCAAGACCGGCCTGTTCATGGTCGGCGGCGGCGTGCCCAAGAACTTCGCCCAGGACACGGTCGTCTGCGCCGAAATCCTCGGCCATGAAGTGCCGATGCACGAATACGCGGTGCAGATCACCGTGGCCGATGTGCGCGACGGCGCCTGCTCCTCCTCGACGCTGAAAGAGGCGTGCAGCTGGGGCAAGGTGGACGTGACGCTCGAACAGATGGTGTTCGCCGAAGCCACCACCGTGGCGCCGGTCATCGTCTCGGACGTGTTTCACCGCGGCGCCTGGAAGACGCGCACGCGGCGCCGCTTCGGCGATATGTTCGAGGACTGATCAAGGCCTTCACGGTCCTGAACAAAAACCCCCGCCCGGGCCCGGGCGGGGGTTTTCATTTGGTCGTGCGCCGCCCTGCCGGGCGGCTGGCGCGTCACTCAGCGGGCAGCAGCTCCATCCGCATGGCGCGGAAATCCAGAACATAGCCGCCGTGGGCGCGCATCGCGTCCTGGCCCAGCGTGCCGTGCCGCGCCCCGCGCCCGCCCGTGAGCACCCGCACGTCCGACAGCGTCACCGGCGTTCCGCCGATGGTCAGGACCAATGAGGGAATCGAGAGGGCGTCGTCCTGGGTTTGCGTTCCGCCAGCGCCGGCGACCGTGGTGCGCCGCCGCCGCGCGGTCTCGACCAGCGCCGGAAACGCCTCGGCGGCGTCGGTGTTAAGCAGGGTGGACCGGGCCCCGGAATCGACCAGCAGCCGCAGCGTCCCCTCCGCATCCGCCGCCCCGGCCAGCAGGATGGGGCGCAGCCCCTCCAGCATCAGATTCGGCGTCTCCGCTTGCGCTTCAGACGGGCCGAAGTTCACCAGGTCGCGCCGTCCGCCGGTCTCCACCGTCAGCCGCTCCAGCCGCGACAGCACTGGAAAGCCGACGAGGGCGTCGATGACATACAGCCCGCCGGCGAAGCTCAGCGCCTCATCGGGCAGAACGATGAACACCACATTGCGAAAGCTCACGCCTCCGAAATCCAGCTCATCCGCCACGGCCAGCCGCGCCGGTACGGCGTCCTCCGTCGCTGCGCCCACGCTTACTTCCGCCTCCAGCATGCGCAGGCCAAGGCGCGCCGCCGTACTTTGCCTGACGGTCGAGAACGCGGCGGCGGTGTCCAGCACCGCCTCCTGGCGCCGCCCGTTGACGCGCACCTGCGCCCGCGGAAGGCTGGCCATGTCGCGCCGCGCGCTCACCGAGCCCGGAGTCAACGGGCCGCGCGTTATCGGCGGTTCGGCGCGCAGGGCGTAAACGAAGTCGCGCGCCTGCCGCTGACTGGATTCCAGCGGTTCGCCATCCGCAGCTTCGGCTGCGTCGAACGCTGCGGCTGCGCCGGCGTAGTCGGCGGCGCGCATCCGCACCCCGGCCAGCGTCAGCCCTGCCGCCCGGCGGTGCGCGGGCGAGAGCGCCTCATTCGCCAGCGCGGCGGAGAGCAGGGTTTCGGCCTGCGAATCCTGACCGCGAAGCGCGGCCAGCGCGCCGCGGGCGAGACGGGCTTCGGCCTCTGGCGTTTCTGGATGTTCAGCAAAAGCGGCGAAGGCGGCCGGGTCGCCGCTGTCTATCACCGCGTCCAGGTCCGGCGTTGCAAACGCGGTCGCTCCAAAGGCGGCGACTATCAGCAGGGACGCAAACAGACGGCGGATCATGGTGAAACCTCGACATGTGATCAGTCACATGTGATATACATAGACAAACCGGCCAAATCACGCAACATGCGCCTTCGCACACCGGGAGGCCTCATGTCGCTCCGTCACGCCGTCCTTGGCATTCTCGCCCAGAAGCCGGTCACCGGATTCGAGCTTCTGAGCGAGTTCGATATTTCCCGTTCCGTTATCTGGCCGGCCCCGCAGAACGAGGTCTATCGCGTGCTGCGCGTCCTGAAGCAGGAAGGGCTGGCGCGCGAGGTGGCCCGCGGAGCGCGCGGCAGCCGCACCTATGCGATTACCGATGCTGGCCGCGAGGCGCTGCGCGCCTGGCTTATGGCGCCCAGCGACTATTCGCTGCGCTACGAACCGATGCTCAAGGCCGTATTTCTAAGCGAGGTCGGCGGCGAAGACCGCCGCGAACGTGCAAAAGCGGACCTGGCGTTCTTCGAGGAGCAGCTGGCGATCCTGAAGATTCGCGGCGAGGCGGTGCAGCGGTCGCCGGACGCCCCAGGCAAGCGTGTTGACGCCTGGCGCATGGCCATCAGCTTCTATCAGGCTATGGCCGAATGGGCGCGCGCCGCCGCCGCCGGGGATCGCTGAGCCCGCTCAGCCTGTGAATTGCGCGCCGGGATTATAGGGCCAGATCACCACCCCCGGCACGCCGCGCCGGAAAACCAGCCGGCGAACCCCACAGGCCCCGCTACGGGCGGGGGGCATATGGGCGCGCGGCGTTTTCAGTTCACCTGCGCGCTGCCGGCGGCGTTCTCGTCGATCTCCTCCGGCACGGACGGCGCGGCGGGCAAAGGCGGCAGATCGCCGTCCAGCGCGCGCACAAGCGCCGCGTCGCGCCGGTAGACGTCGTGGACATAGCGCACCTGGCCGAGCCGGTCGGACACGGCGGTGAAATAGAGGATGTGCACCGGGATGCGGTTTTGCAGGCGCACCCGGCGCGTCTGGCCGCTGTCGAAAGCCGCGTGCACGTCCGCGGCGCTCCAGCCCTCGGCCTCCAGCACCCAGATCGCCAGCGCCACCGGCTCGCGCACCCGAACGCATCCGGCTGAATCATCACGCTGCGTGTTCAGGAAGCGGCGCTGATGGGGCGTATCGTGGATGTAGATATTGTGCACGTTGGGAAACAGGAATTTGACCTGGCCCATGGCGTTGTTGGGCCCGGGCTGCTGGATCACGCGGTAGCGCCGGTTGTTCCAGTCGGCCGAATAGGCGTCCACGCGCTGGCCGGTGTCGAGATCCACCAGATGATAGCCGTTGGCGTAGGCCGAGGCCGGATTGGTGCGGAACCGTTGCAGCCAGGGCGCGCCCAGACTCATGGGCGTGTACCACCACGGATTTATCTCGACGATGCGCATGTCCTCGGAGAAGACTGGCGTGGAGGTCCAGCGCGCGCCGATCTGGGCTTGGTGGACGCGCTCGGGCCTGCCATTGGCCCAGGCCTCGAGGCGGTAATCGGCGATATTCACCCGGATATGGCGCTCGCCCAGATCGGCCGGCAGCCAGCGCCAGCGCTCCAGATTGGCGCGCAGCTGGTCGACCCGGCGGCCATTGCCGGCGTTGAGCTCGGCCAGCGTATCGGCGCCCAGCACGCCGTCGGCGGCGAGATTGTGCCGGGCCTGAAAGCGCATCAGCGCGGTTTCCATCCGGGCGTCGAAGGCGGCGCCTGCGCTGCCGGGGCGCTCCATGAGGCCCAGCTGATGCAGCCGGGCGCGCAGCGCGTCCACACGCGCGCCGCTATCGCCCCGGCGCAGGCGCGGGCCTTCGGGCACCAAGACCGGGGCTGTAGGGGAGACCGTGCGCCGGATCAGCTCGCGGCGCAGGGCCTGATAGTCGGCATGAGAAGGGGCCAGCGCGTCCAGCGTTTCGGCGATGGCGCCGCGCTCGCGGGCCTCGGCGTATTTTGTGAGCAGGTCGGTCTCGCGGCGCGGCGCGCTCCAGTCCGGGTTCAGACGGCGCGGATCCACCTGGCCGAAGACGAGATCACCGGCGAGCTGGAGCCAGGCGGCGCGCGCGGTCCGGTCGCGCTCCGGTCCCGGCGCCATCGTGCGCAAGTCTTGCGGATCAGGATAGCGCGCCGGGTCCAGCCCGTGGGTCCAGGCTTCGGCCAGCGCCCCGGCCAGTTCGGCGATCTCGGCGTCGCGCCACGGATCGCTCCAGGTCTGGGCCGGCGCGCCGGACGCCATGACCACAGCGCCCAGGAGCGCCGCGAGCGTGGTGTGGACCGCCTTCAATGCCTGCATGCGACTCGCTCCCCCCCGGAAGCTGGAACGTTAACAAATGCAGCCTGCGGGGGGTAGAGCGTCCGGCTCAGGATTCTGACAGGACGGGGAGGGCGGGCGCCTCGCCGTTCACCCGCACCTGCGCGGCCATCACCGCGGCGGCGGCGCGGTAGGCGTCACGGGTTTCGGCCGCGCCGTCGTACACGTCCCGGCCGGCCGAGAGCAGAGGGGTGTAAAGGCGCGTGCCGTCGGCGTCGTCGTCCACCGTGAACTCGCCCGCGGCGGCGAACACGCTGTCCCAGGCGGCGCGGATCAGCGCCCAGTAGCTTTCAGTCGCTTCCCAGTAATCCGCCGCCGCCCGCGCGCCGGCCAGCTCGGTGCGGCGGTAGGTGTTGATGCCGTGCTCGCGCACCAGGGCGCGGCGTTCGGCATCGCGCAGGATGAGCTTTGTATTGTCCTGTTCATGGGTCCAGCCCCATTCAGTGACGGTGTGGCGGTTCACCGCTTCGATCACGTCGTAATCCTCACGGATCGTGGCGTCGCGCCGCGGCAGGGGCCGCCAGCTGACCGCAGGCTCCCAGGTGGAGGCGTTGACCTCATGGATCCAGCGCGCGAGCCCGGCGTAGCGCGGGCTGTCATCCACCTGATAGACGGTCTGAGACCAGGCGCCAGCGGCCTGGCCTGCGGCCAGCTCGGCGAAGTCCCAGGTGTTGAAACCGCGATAGCGCATCAGACGCGCGGGCTCATACGCCCAGTCCTGGCGCCAGTGCTTGATCACGATGGGGGCGTCGGGCGGGCCGACCAGCAGGAGATGCTGGAGGGAGATGAATTCGCCCTCGTCTTTGATCACGTACACCACTTCGCGCGCCGGGGTGATTTTCTGGTCGTGCAGCTCATAGCCGGCTTCCAACGGCAGGTGCTCGCGAAAATCGAAGGTCACGTCGTATTCGCCGGCCATGGCCAGGATCGCCGCGCGATCCTGTTCCAGGCGCGTTTGCGGCGTGTCGGCCAGCGCCGCCGCCGCGCACATGACCGTCGCCAGCCCGGCCGCCGCGACGCTTTTCCATCCATCCAGTCTCATGGCTTTGTCTCCCGGGGTGCGGGCGGCCAAGGGCCGCCACTGGCCAGTTTCCCAAACTGCATCTTGCGAACGAGTCTGACTTGCAAATGCAAATCATCGGCGCCATCAAACAGCGACTGAGAATGATTTGCAAGAGGAGCCTGCTCATGTCATTCACGAGATCGATGCGCATCTGGCTGGCGGCGGGGGCCGCCTTTGCGCCGCTGGCCATGGCTGCCCCGGCGCTCGCCGATACAGACGCCGGCGCTTCGCCCGGCGCCGAGGCCAGCGACGTCATCATCGTCACCACGACGCGCACGCAGCTCAGCATTTTCGATTATCCGGGCATGGCCAGCGCCCTGACGCTGGAGACGCTAGAGCAGATGCGCCCCATCGATCTCACCGAGCTCCTGCGCGACATGCCGGGCGTTGAAGTGGCCGGCGGCCCGCGCCGCACCGGCCAGACCATCAGCCTGCGCGGCTTCGGGCGGGAGAATGTGACGCTGCTGGTGGACGGCGCCCGCCAGAATTTCAGCTCCGGCCATGACGGCGTGCTGTTCCTTGATCCGGGCCTTTTGCGCCGGGTGGAGACGCTGCGCGGCGGCGCCTCCGCGCTTTACGGATCGGGCGCGTCGGGCGGCGTGATCGCGTTTGAAACCCTGCGCGCTGATGACATCCTGCCCGATGGCCGCAATGCCGGCGCGCGCGTCTCAGCGGGCTACAGGTCTGGAAATGAAGAAACGCGCGGCTCCGCCGCCCTGTTCGGGCGGTCGGGCGTGTTTGACGGCATGGCGGCGCTAAGCCTGCGCCAGTCGGGCGATATCGCCCTGGGCTCGGGCCTGGACCTGCCGGCCGATGATGACACCGTATCGGGGCTGGTTTCCGGCGGCGTTGATGTCGGGGGCGGTCTGCGCCTCGAAGCGGGCTGGCTCGGTTTCCGCAACAGCGCGGTGGAGCCCAATAACGGCCAGGGTGTGGAGACCGTGGAGTCTCTCAACCCGCTGGTGGACAAGGATGTCACCGCCGACACGTGGCGCGCGCGGGCTTTGTTCGACCCGGAAACGCCGCTACTCGCTCTGGAATTCTCCGTCTACCGAAACGAGGCGGCGGTGGATGAGACCGAACGGGTCAGCGGCCGCGTTGTCGGGCGCGACCTCACCACCACCGGCCTGCGGGCGGAGAACCGCGCCGCGTTCAGCCTCGCCGCCGCCGAGCTGGCGCTGGTGACCGGCGCGGAATGGTATCGCGATCGCCAGGTCGGTTTTGATTCAAACACGCCGGACAATGAACGCGGCGGCGTGCCCACTGGTACGGCGCGCTTCACCGGCGTCTGGGCGCAACTGGAGACCACGCTGGATCTGGGAAGCGCCGGGGCGCTGACCCTGCTGCCGGGTGTGCGCTTTGACCGGTTCGAGACCGAGACCGATGGCGCGCCTTCAACGTCTGACGAGCAAGTCTCCTCACGCCTCGCCGCCAGCTGGGCGCCCGCGCCGTCCGTACGCCTGTTCGCCAGCTGGTCTGAAAGCTTCCGGGCGCCCTCGCTCAACGAGCTGTATCTGTCGGGCACGCACTTCTCCCTGCCGCACCCGGTGCTGGGCGCGCCGGTCTTCATCACCAACGCCTTCATCCCGAACCCGGACCTGCGCCCCGAAACCAGCACCACCACGGAGATCGGCGCCGCCTTCACCCGTCAGGGCCTGATCACGGCGGATGACCGGCTGGAGGTGAAGGGCGCCTGGTTCCGCACCCGCGCCGATGATCTGATCAATCTCGGAGTCGATTTCGCCTTCTCGCCCACCTGTTTTGCGCCGCCCTTCTTCCAGCCCTGCTCGGCGGGGACGTCGTTTGCTGAAAACGTCGCCGACGCCGAGTTGACCGGGTTCGAGATCGCCGGCGCCTACACATCCGGCCCGCTCAGCCTGTCCGGCTCGGTGTCGAAAGTGGATGGCGAGGACCGCGCCACGGGTGCGCCGCTGGGCGCCCTGCAGCCGGTCAATGGCCAGGTCAGCGCCCGCTATCGCTTCGACGCCCGGGGCCTGGACGCAGGCGGGCGGGCGCGCTTCGCCGGCGACTTCAATCAGGGCGCCAGCGCGGCGCAGGATCGCGGAGGCTACGCCGTGCTGGACCTGTCGGCCGGCTGGCGCCCGGCCATGGCGCCGGGTGTGCGCGTGGATTTAGGCGTGGAGAACGTGTTCGACCGCGATTACGAGCGCGTCTTCGCTGGCGTGTCCGAGCCGGGACGCACGGTCCGGATCGACCTCACCTGGACCGGCGCCTGGTAGGGGGGCGGCCCCGCCCGTCTGTTCTCCCCGGCGGGCGGGGCC
>JAFIEB010000136.1 GCA_020832735.1 Oceanicaulis sp. | reverse complement strand
CGCCCGCGCCGAAAGACGATGACGGCAAACGCATCAAAGCCTCGCCGCTCGCGCGACGCCTCGCCGAGCAGGCCGGGCTGAAACTGTCGGACATTGAAGGCTCCGGCCCCGGCGGGCGGATCATCAAGCGTGATGTGGAGGCGGCCTCCAAAGCGGCCCCTGCCGCAAAAAGGGACGACGCCCCGCGCGCCGAAACACCCGGCGTCAAACCCGCGGGTGATGCGCCCAAACCGCAAGTCGACGAGCATGAGCCGCTGGCGCGCTATGGCATTGCGGCGGAGCGTTATGAGCTGCGCAAGGCCGACGGCATCCAGAAAATCTCTGCCAAACGCCTGACGGAGTCCTTCCGCGACGTGCCGCACTTCCCGCTCAATGTGGATTGCCGCCTCGATGCGCTGCTGGCCTTCCGCAAGCAGATCAATGACAAGGCGCCCGACGGCGTGAAGGTGTCGGTCAATGACATCCTGATCAAGGCGTCGGGCCTGGCGCTCAAACGCGTGCCCGAAGCCAACGCCAGCTGGATCGAGGACGGGCGCGTGGCGATGCACAAGCACGCCGACGTGTCGGTGGCCGTGGCGATCGAGGGCGGGCTGATCACGCCGATCATCTTTGACGCGGACCAGAAGGGCCTGGCGCAAATCTCCGCCGAGATGAAGGATCTCGCCGCCCGCGCGCGCGACCGCAAGCTCAAGCCCGAAGAATTCCAGGGCGGCACCTTCTCCCTGTCCAATCTGGGCATGTTCGGCATCAAATCCTTCGCCTCCATCCTCAACCCGCCCCAGGGCATGATCCTGAGCGTGGGCGCCGGCGAGGAACGGCCCGTCATCACCGATGGCGCGCTGGCCAAGGCGACGGTCATGACCGTGACGCTCACCTGTGATCACCGCGTGGTGGACGGCGCTGCCGGCGCGCGTTGGATCGCCGCGTTCAAAGGCTTCATCGAAGACCCGGTGACGATGTTGATGTGATGGCGCGCTTTGCGCGCCGGGGCTGATGTAGGCTTGAGGCAAGGCGCAGACTTGCTCCCTGTGCTTTATTGGGCGACCCTTTGATCCTCGGTTCACAGGGGGCTGACATGACATCTGGAAATCTGAAGCTCGCCGGCGCCGCCCTCGCGGGCCTCGCCCTGGCCGGGTGCGGGATGGGTGATATTCCGCTGGTGCAGCCGGGCGCGCCGCTGGGCGCCATCGAGGTGCGCAACGCCTCGCAGCATCCGATCACGGACCTTCGCATCGGCATTTGCGGCCAGACCCTGATGGGCCAGCCCGATTACGGCTATGACCGGCTGGACCGCCAGCGCATTGCGCCGGGCGCCTCCATGTCGTTTCCGGCCAGCACGGGCTGCTACAACATCGCCGCCATGACCAGCGCCGGGCCGGTGTTCGGGCGGACGGAAGAATATTTCGACGTGGTCTATGTCGCCGCTGAGCCCGGATCGGTCGCGGTGTGGACGGTGCCCAATCGCTAAACCCTCTGCTCCGCCTCCAGCCTCTCGATCAGCCTCGCGCGGGCATCCGGCAGGCGCTTGTCGGCGGGCCAGAGCACGCGGCGTTCCAGGAAATGCGCGCTGAGGCGCAGGCCTGCGCCGATATCGCCGGGCGCCACCGCGCCTGATCCAGTCAGGAAGCCGGGCAGGGCCAGCAGCTTGTCCTTCCACGGCGCGCCGCCCTCTGCGCTGACCGCACGGCCGGATTTGGGGCTCACATAGATCAGTTTTTCAGTGACGCCCGTAGCCGCGCAATGGCGCAGATCGAGCCCGTAGCCGAGGTCTGCCAGCACGCCGAGCTCCCAGCGCACATATAGCGCCGGCCACATCTGCGGGTCGGTGAGGTGTTCGGTTACCAGATCAAAGGCTTCGGCCACGCGCGGGTGCGGCTCGCGCTCGGGCAGGCAGAGCGAGGCCATGGCGCACAGGGCGTTGAGGCCGGCCAGCGCCAGCGGGTCCTCCATGATCGCGCCGGTGGAGAGGTCTTCAGCCTCCACCGTGAGGGCGCCCAGATGCTCCTCCAGCCGCGCGCGCCAGACCGCGCGCACGCGGTTTCCCGGCTGCAGCACGGGGCGCATGGCGCGCGAGCGTCCGCCGCGCACCAGGCCTGCATGGCGGCCATGCTCGGCGGTCAGCACCTCCACTACGGCGCTGGTCTCGCCGTGGGGGCGCACCGCCAGGATGCGGCCTGACGCCGTCCACTCCATTACACGTCAAACTCAAGGCCCAGGGCGGAGAAGCGCGCGCGCTCCTCGCTCCAGCCCGGTCGCACTTTCACATGCAGGAAGAGATGCACGCGCCGGCCGAGATCGCCCTCCAGCTCGAGGCGGGCATGCTCTCCGATCCAGCGCAGCGTGGCGCCGCCCTTGCCGATAATGATCGGCTTGTGGCCCTCGCGCTCGACATAGATGGTCTGGTCGATGCGCACCGAGCCGTCTTTCTGGTCCTTCCAGTCCTCGGTCTCCACGGTGAGGGCGTAGGGCAGCTCCTCGTGGACGCGCAAATACAGCTTCTCACGCGTGATCTCGGCGGCCAGCATGCGCTCGGGCAGATCGGCGATCTGGTCTTCAGGATAGAGCCAGGGGCTGTCGGGCATGGCTTGGCCCAGCGCTTCGGCGAGATCGGCGGTGCGGTCGCCATTGGTGGCGCTGATCATGAACACGTCGGTATAGACGCCGCTCTCAAACAGCTGGCGCGACAGCTCCAAGAGTTCCTCGCGGCGCACCAGATCGATCTTGTTGATGGCGAGGATGGCTTTGAGATCATGGACTTTCAGCCCCTCGATCACGCGCTGCACGTCATCCACGCTTCTGCCGCTCCCTTTGAGCTGGGCGGCGGCGTCGACCACGTGGACGATGATATCGGCGTCCGACGCTCCGTCCCAGGCGGCGGCGACCATGGCGCGGTCCAGCCTGCGGCGCGGGCGGAATACGCCCGGCGTATCGACCAGCACCACCTGGGCGGCCCCGCGCAGCATGACGCCGCGAATCTGGAAGCGCGTGGTCTGGACCTTGGGGGTGACGATGGAGACCTTGCGGCCCACCAGCGCATTCACCAGCGTGGATTTGCCGGCGTTCGGCGCGCCGATAATGGCGGCGAAGCCGGCGCGGGTGGGGGTCCCGGCAGGTGTGTCTGCGCCGGATTTGGCGGCGGTGTCGGTCATAGGCGGGTCTCCGCGGTCAGAAGCTGATCGGCGGCCGCGCGCTCGGCGGCCTGTTTGGACGAGCCCTCGGCCTGGGCGCTGAGCGCGCCGAGACGCACCTCGACCGTGAAGAGCGGGCGGTGGTCGGGACCTTTGCGCGACAGCACAGTATACACCGGCGCCGGGCGTCCGGTCTGCGCCGCCCATTCCTGCAGGCGGGATTTGGCGTCGCGCGGCCGCTTGGTCAGCCCGTCGAGCTCTTCGGCCCAGTGGGTGAGGAAGAAGACGCGCGCCGCCTCCAGCCCGCCATCGAGATAGAGCGCGCCAATCACCGCCTCGCAAGCATCAGCCAGGATGGAGGCTTTTTCGCGTCCGCCCAGCCGCGCCTCGGCGGCTGACAGGCGCAGCGCTTCGCCCAGCTCGCAGCGCCGCGCCGCGCGCGCGCAGGCGTCCTTGTTGACCAGCGCATTGAGCCGCGCGGCCAGCCCGCCCTCGTCGAGCGCGGGAAAGCGTTCATGCAGCGCTTCGGCCGCCATCAGGCCCAGCACCCGGTCGCCCAGAAACTCCAGGCGCTCGTTGGAGTCGGCGCGCGAGCGCCCATCGCCGTGGGAGGCGTGGGTGAGGGCGCGCTCCAGCAGGGCCGGGTCGGCGAATGTATGGGCGATACGGGTCTGAAAATCCTTGATGCGGTCGCTCATCTCGGCTCCGGGTCGAGGGAGAGTAGGGTGCGCCCGGTCCGGATGCGGGTCCAGGTCCAGGGCTTCCACAGGCTGAAATCGGGCTGCACCGAGATCAACACCCGGTCGGCGCGCCCGATCAGATGATCGACTGGCGCCATGCCGGGCCCTTCGGGCGGCGCCGCCCGGCTGTCGCGGGATTCGCTGCGATTGTCGCCCAGCACGAAGAGATGGCCGTCGGGCACCAGGACGGGGCCGAACTCGCTCAGAGGGCCGGGGCCGCTGTCATAGACCGTGTAGCCGCGCCCGCCCTCCAGGATTTCTTCCCACAGGGCGTAACGCGTCAGTTCGCCGTCCGGGCCGATGCGCGTCTCTTCGCCCACCAGTCCGCGCGGCGCGGCGGCGCCATTGATGAACACGACGCCCTCCGACACCGTGATCATATCGCCCGGCAGACCGATGACGCGTTTGACAAAGGCTGTGCGCGGCATGTGCGGCGGGGCGAACACCACTACGTCGCCGCGCTCTGGCAGGCGTTCGAAGACGCGCCCGCCCGGCAGGGGCGGCGACAGCGGCAGGGACAGGCGCGACCAGCCATAGGGCCATTTGGACACGGCCACATAATCGCCCGGCTCCAGGGTCGGACGCATGGAATCGCTGGGGATGGTGAAAGGCTGGAAGGCGAGCGTTCGCACCGCCAGGGCGATCACGCCGGCCCAGACCAGCGTCATGATCAGGTTGCGGTTCGCGCGCACGCGGCGCAGGGCCCGCCCGATGCGCCGGGCGCGGCGCGTGCGGCCCGGATCGTCCGGGCTCACGCAGCCCCCGTCCGGGGCGGTTCTAGCGCCTCGATGATCACAAAGGCCTGGGCCCAGGGATAGTCGTCGGTCAAGGTCACATGGATGCGCGCCTCATGACCGCCGGGCGTCAGGGCGTTCAGGCGGTTTGCGGCGGCGCCGGTGAGTTTCAAAGTCGGCTGGCCGCCCTTGAGGTTGACCACCTCTATCTGCTGCCAGGTGACGCCGCGGTAAATGCCGGTGCCCAGCGCCTTGGCGCAGGCTTCCTTGGCCGCAAAGCGCTTGGCGAAGGTGTCGGCCGAGCGCCGGCGGCTGGCGGCCTTGGCCCGTTCGATCTCGGTGAAGACGCGATTGCGGAACCGGTCGCCGAAGCGGTCGAGGGAGCGCTCGATGCGGCGGATGTCGATAATGTCGGTTCCCACGCCGATAATCATGCCGCGTTCTCCGAGCGCGCCGCCGCGATCAGGGCGCGCATCTGGCGCACCGCCTCGTCCAGCCCGGTGAAGATCGCCTCGCCGATCAGGAAATGGCCGATATTGAGCTCGCGCACTTCACCGATGGCCGCCACCGGCTGGACGGTGTCGAAGGTCAGGCCGTGGCCGGCGTGAATCTCCAGCCCGCGCTGCGCGCCCTCTTTCGCCGCAACGGTGAGGCGTTTCAGCTCGGCGGCGGCCTTCTTGCGGCGGCCTGCAAAGCAGTGCTCGCAATAGGTTCCGGTGTGCAGCTCCACCACCGCAGCGCCCAGCGCCTCGGCCACGGCGATCTGCACCGGATCCGGCTCGATGAACAGCGAGACGCGGCATCCCGCCTTGTTCAGCGCGGCGATATAGGGGCGCAGATGGGCGTGGTGGGCGGCCACGTCCAGCCCGCCTTCCGTGGTGCGCTCCTCGCGCTTTTCCGGCACCAGGCAGACCGCATGCGGCGCGTGGCGCAGGGCGATCTCCAGCATCTCATCGGTCGCCGCCATCTCCAGATTGAGCGGCACGGACAGTTCCTTCGACAACCGCTCGATATCGGCGTCGGAGATGTGGCGCCGGTCCTCGCGCAGGTGCGCGGTGATGCCGTCGGCGCCCGCCTCTACGGCCAGATGCGCTGCGCGCACGGGATCGGGCAGGGCGCCGCCGCGCGCATTCCGTATGGTCGCGACATGGTCGATATTGACCCCGAGGCGGACCGGATGCGCGCTCATGGCGTCAGTCCCCGGCTGCCCGGCTTGATGGCGGGGATGCGTTCAAGCTCAGGCGGCAGCTGGTCAGCCGGGTAGGCCGGGAAATTCACCGTCGCCAGCGAGATCAGCGGCACGCCCACGCTGGCCTTGCCGCCGGAGCGGTCCACCAGACAGCCCTGGGCGACGACTTTCGCGCCGGTGGCCTGGATGGCGGCGATGCATTCGCGCGAGGACAGGCCGGTGGTGACGATATCCTCGATCACCAGCACCCGGTCGGCGGCGTTGAGTTCAAAGCCGCGGCGCAGGGAGAACTCGCCCTGGTCGCGCTCCACGAACATGAAGGGCAGACCCATCACCCGCGCCGTCTCGTAGCCGGGAATGATGCCGCCCAGCGCCGGTGACACAATGGCGGTGAAGGGGCCGTGGCCGCCTGCGCGGATCTTGTCCGCCAGCGCCTCGCACAGACGCGCCGTGCGCGCCGCGTCGCGGAACACCAGCGCCTTTTGCAGGAAGACCGGGCTGCGCAAGCCCGATGACAGGATGAAATGGCCCTCCAGAAGGGCGCCGGCCTGGCGGAATTCCTCAAGCACCTCGTCGGTATTCATGCCGGCTCCTGCTGGGTCTGATTGTCATAATCAGGGGCTTCGCCCGCCATGCGCGCGCGCTCGGCGGTCACCACCCGGTCACTGGTCTTCAGCGCGGCGACGAGATTGGACAGGTGGCGCGCGTCGAACACTTCCACATCGAACGCCATCTCGAAAAAGTCACGCGTGCGCTGCAGGGTTTTCACATCGGTGATGTTGCCGCCCGCCTCGCCCACCGCCCCGGCGATCTCGGCGAGCACGCCGGGCTCATTACGCACCGTGGCCATGATACGCCCGATGGAGACCGCATTGGCGCCCGCCTCGGCGGTCCATTTCAGGTCGATCCAGTTTTCCAGATTTTCGTCATCGTCCAGTTCGGCCAGGCGCTCGCAATCGATGACGTGAACCTCCACCCCCTTGCCGGCGCGCAGCACGCCGACGATGCGGTCGCCGGGCATGGGCGAGCAGCAGGTGGCGAAGTGCAGGCTGACGCCCGGGGTCAGCCCGCGGCCGTGCACATAGAGCCCGGCCTTGGCGTCGGCGATGCGCTCGCGGTCCTGCGGGCGCCGGCCGCGCATCTCGCGATGGCCCGGATACACCGCCTCAAGCAGCTCCACCGAGGCGACGCGCCCCTTGCCCAGGGCGAGATAAAGCTCCTCGGCGTCCTCCAGCTCGAGCCGGCGCAGCGCTTCGCCCAGGGCGGATTCGCGGAACACCTTGCCCTCGCGCAGGAAGGCGTGCTCGGCGATGACCTTGCCGATGCGGATGAATTCCTCGGCTTCAGACGAGCGGATCAGGCGGCGGATCGCGGCGCGCGCGCGTCCGGTGATCACCAGATCCTCCCAGCCCGCCGGCGGCTGGCGCACCCCGCCCTTGATGATCTCCACCACGTCGCCATTGTTCAGCCGGGTGCGCAGCGGGCGCTCGCGCCCGTTGATCTTGGCGCCGATGGCCGAATGGCCGAGCTCGGTATGGACCGCATAAGCGAAATCCAGCGGCGTGGCGCCGCCGGGCAGGGCGATCAGCTCGCCCTTGGGCGTAAAGCAATAGACCTCGTTGGCGAACATCTCGAGCTTTGCGTGCTCGAGGAAGTCTTCCGGATCGCCGCCCTGTTCGAGGATTTCCATGAGCGGGCGCAGGCGCTCCAGCGGATCGCCGCCCGCCGCTTCGGCTGACGCCGCGTCATAGGCGTAGCCGCCCGACTTGTAGCGCCAGTGCGCCGCCACGCCGGTCTCGGCGATCCGGTCCATCTCATGGGTGCGTATCTGCAGCTCGATGCGGATATTGGACGGCCCGATAATGGTGGTGTGCAGCGAGCGGTAATTGTTCGGCTTGGGCGTGGAGATGTAGTCGCGGAAGCGTTCGGGCACGCTGCGCCAGCGCTGATGGACCAGTCCCAGCGCCGTGTAGCAGTCGATGGGGTTCTCCACCAGAATGCGGAAGGCGTAGATGTCGGCGATGTCGTCGAACGAGACGCCCTTGCGTTCCAGCTTGCGCCAGATGGAGTAGGGGCGTTTTTCGCGCCCGAACACCACGCAGTCGACGCCTGACTCCTCGAGCAGTTGCGTCAGCTGGGCGGAGACCGAGGCGACGGCGTCATGGCGGTTGACGCGCAAGTCCTCCAGCCGGCGGGTGATGGATTCGTGGGCGGCCGGATTGACGTTGCGGAACGCCAGATCCTCCAGTTCCACACACACCCGGTTCACCCCGATGCGCCGGGCGAGCGGGGCGTAGATCTCCAGGGTCTCGCGCGCGATGCGCTCGCGCTTGTCCTGGCGGGTATGGAAATGGAGGGTGCGCATGTTGTGCAGCCGGTCGCACAGCTTGACCAGCAGCACCCGCACGTCGCGGGTGATCGCAACCACCAGTTTTTGAAGGTTTTCCGCCTGCTTGGTGCGCTTGGAGCCCAGCTCCATCTGCCCCAGCTTGGTGACCCCGTCGACCAGCTGGGCGATGTCCTCGCCGAACAGGTCGTTGACCTCCTCCAGCGTGGCGTCGGTGTCCTCGACGGTGTCGTGCAAAAGTCCGGTGCAGACCGTGGCGGCGTCAAGGCGCAGATCGGCCAGCAGCATCGCCACCGCGACGGTGTGCCCGTAATAGGGTTCGCCCGACTTGCGGAACTGGCCCTGATGATGGTGCTTGGAAAAAGCGTAGGCGCGCGCGATCAGGTCGGCGTCCACCTGGGGGTGGTAGGCCTGGACGCGCGCGACCAGTGCGTCGGCGCTGGGGATGGCGTCGGCGGGCGGGGGCGCAGACGGAGTCGCCAGCGCGCTCAAGGGTCAGAGCCGGCCGTCGGCCGGTCCGTCGCGATCAGACTGAAGCGCCTTGAGCATGGCGGCCTCGTCCATTTCCGGGGCGGGCAGGGCCGGGCGCTCTTCGGCGCGCTTCTCGCGTTCGGCCTCTTCCTCGTCATCGGAGGGAATCACGCGCTGCAGGCCGGTGATGAGATTGTCGGTCAGATTGTCGAGATCGACCTTGCCTTCCGCGATTTCGCGCAGGGCCACCACCGGGTTCTTGTCATTGTCGCGGTCCACCGCCAGCGGCGCGCCGGCGGCGATGGTGCGGGCGCGATGCGCAGCCAGTAGAACCAGCTCGAAGCGGTTCTCCACCTTTTCGATGCAGTCTTCGACGGTGACGCGGGCCATGCGCAGGGCTCCTTAAATCGGGCAGTCATGTGAACCCGTGCTGATAACCCAGCCGGAGGCGGGCTTCAAGACTTACGCCGCAGCGCACAACACGCCCCCCGCCGGGCGGCAGGCGCGGCGTTCGGACTGGGGCAGGGCGGCGATCAGGGACGCGATGCCCGATCCGCTCGCCGGATCACGCCAGTGCGGCGCGATTTCCTTCAGTGGCAGCAGCACGAAAGCGCGCAGCGCTGCACGCGGGTGCGGCAGGATCAGCCCGCCCGGCCAGCACCCGCTCAAGCCGCGGCAATCGATCAGATCAAGGTCCAGCGTGCGCGGGGCGTTGCGCACGCCGCGCCGGCGCCCGTGGCCGGTCTCCACCGCGTGCAGAACGGCCATGAGCTCGGGCGGTGCGAGATCGGTGCGCATCGAAATGCAAGCGTTCACGAAGGGCGGATCGGACGGATCCGGCCAGGCCGGGGAGCGCCAGGGACGCGATGCGGCGATGGTCTCCACGCCTGCTGCATCCAGCGCCCGGATCGCTGAATTGAGCGTTTGAAGCGGCGCAGCGCCCCGGTATGCTTGGTTTGCGCCGAGAGCGACATAAATCATTTCGTGCGCGGCATTTCCCTTCAGCGATTGAGCGAAAGGCATCATCCATGACCTTCTATCCAAACGAGCGCCTGGGCATCTTCATCGATGGCGCGAATCTCTACTCTGCAGCGCGCGCGCTTGATTTCGACATTGACTACAAGAAGCTCCTTGAAGAATTCCGCAAGCGCGGCCGGCTGATCCGGGCGAACTATTACACGGCGCTCCTGGAGAACGAGGAATACACCCCGATCCGTCCGCTGATCGACTGGCTGGACTATAACGGCTTCAAGATCGTCACCAAGGCGGCCAAGGAGTATTCCGACGATAGCGGACGCCGGCGCGTCAAGGGCGACATGGATGTGGAGCTGGCCGTCGATATGATGGAGGCGGCCTCCTATCTTGACCATATCGTGCTGTTTTCCGGCGACGGCGACTTCCGCAAGGTGGTCGAGGCCGTGCAGCGGCGCGGCGTGCGCGTGTCTGTGGTTTCAACTCTGAAGTCCAACCCGCCCATGGCGTCCGACGATCTGCGCCGCCAGGCCGACGCGTTCATCGAGATGGCCGAGCTGGGCAAGCTGGTCGGGCGCGAGCGGCGCTATCGCGATTATGACGACAATGCTGACGAGGGCGATGACGGTGATGACGGCGAGGCCTGAGCCGGCGCGCGATTGCGCGCTGTGCCCGCGCCTGGTCAGCTACCGTCAGGACAATGCAGCTCAGGAGCCCGGCTGGTTCAACGGCGCGGTGCCGAGCTTCGGAGATCCCGATGCGCGCCTTCTGATCGTCGGCCTGGCGCCGGGCCGCACCGGGGCCAACCGCACAGGCCGGCCCTTCACCGGGGACTGGGCGGGTGATCTGCTCTATCCCACGCTGGCGAAATACGGCTTCAGCGCCGGGCGCTTTGATCCTGACGGGAAGGATGATCTGCGCCTGACCGGCGCCATGATCACCAACGCCGTGCGCTGCGTCCCGCCGCAGAACAAGCCGGTGGGCGAGGAGATGAACAAGTGCCGGCCGTTTCTGGCCGCCCGGATCGGGGCGCTGGCGAACCTCAGGGCGATCATCGCCCTGGGCCGGATCGCTCATGAAAATACGCTCAAGGCGCTCGGCGCCCGGCCCTCGGCCCACGCTTTCACCCATGGCGGGCGCCATGAGCTGGACGGGCCGCAAGGGCCTTTGACGCTGCTGAGCAGCTATCACTGCTCGCGCTACAACACCAATACGGGCCGGCTGACCGAGGCGATGTTCCACGACGTGTTCGCCAGCGCGCGCGCATTCCTGGCGCAGGCGGACTGATCAGCGCCCGCTGGGCTCGTCGGCGGGAAGGCCTTCGCCCGGCTCGCCGTTCTCATCGTCTGCATCCATATCTTCGCCCGCCATCGTCTCGGCCTCGCGCAGGGCGGCGATGAAGTCAGGCGGCAAAGCGGGCAGGTCGCGGCGGAACTGGCCGCCCACCATGTCGCTCTGCAGGGTGAGGGGCGCAGAGCCCGTCTGCGACATGCGGGCGCGGTAGACCTGCACATTCTCGATCACCCGCTGGACATAATTGCGGGTTTCCGAAAACGGAATGCTCTCCACCCAGTCGATGGGGTCGATATCGCCGGTGCGCGGATCGCCGTAATTGGCCACCCAGGTGCGCACCCGGTGCCCGCCGGCGTTATAGGCCGCCAGCGCCATCACCAGCGAGCCGTCATAGGCGTTCACCACCTGATCAAGATGGGCCATGCCCAGGACCATGTTGTACTGGGGATCGTCGGTGAGCCAATCCAGATTATACGGCAGGCGCAATTGCGCAGCGGTCTGGCGCGCGGTGGCGGGCATCATCTGCATGATGCCGCGCGCTCCGGCGCCGGAGATGGCGCGCGCGTCGAACTCGGTCTCCTGGCGGATCACCGACAGGGTCAGGGCGGCGTCGGGGAAGATCGGCGCGTTTTGCGGCAGGTCAATCATCGGATAGGCGCGCTCGGCCAGAGCCGTGCCGGAGGTGCGGCTGGACTTGGCCGCCCGCACCGCTTCGCGCAGGCGCATATGATCAAGCGCGATGTCGGCCACCATGGCCACTTCCTCGGGCGTCTCCGCCGCATTGGCGAAGTGGAATATGAAGACCCGGAAGAAATACTCCGATCCGATCTCGGCCAGCAGGCGCACGGCCCGGATTTCGGTGCGCGCCTCAAAGGCGGCCCGCACCGCGGGGGCGGGATCGGGGTCAGGGGGCAGGGTGATCTCGGCCGCGTCCGGGCCCAGGGCCAGGATCGCCAGCTGGCCGTAATAGGCGGTGGGATGCTCGGCCGCGGCCAGGAAGCGCTCGCGCGCCAGCTCCAGCTCGCCGGCGGCTTCTGCGGCGCGGCCCTGCCAGTATTTCGCCCGGGACAGCGAAACGGGGGTGCGCACGCCCTCTTCCAGCGACAGGAAGTGCTCCAGCGCCAGTTCAGGACGGTTCAGGCCGGTCAAGGCGATCCAGCCGGCGTTGAATTCGGCGTCGGCGAAATCCACGCCCGAGCTCATGCCGTGACCGGCGGCCAGGGCGTAGGCGGTCTCCCAGTCGCGCTCGCGCACCCGGTCCAGGATCATCAGTTTGCGCTCTGTCCACATGGATGAGAGCGCGCCGGGGTTCTGGTGCTGGTCAGGCAGCTCCAGCAGCAGGGGCAGGGCGTCGCCCACCCGGCGCTGGCGGCGGAAACGCGCGCGCTCGTACAACAGACCGGGATGGGCCTGCAGCGGAGACGGCACGGCGTTGACCGCCGCATCGACGCCCGCCTGGCGGGCGGCCAGCGAGATGCGGGCCTGGGCCAGGCGTTGTTCGCCCTGGGTCAGTTCCGGAATCAGCCGGCTGGCGGCGGTGCGCTGGCCGGCCCAGAGCAGGTAATCGACCCGCTCGGCGTGATCGTCGCGGGTCAGGATCGCGCCAAACTCGCGCAGCGTATCGGTCTGGAAACTCAGGCGCATGGACTGGCCGCGCCAGGCGGTGCGGATGTGTTCACGCCCTTCCTCGGTCCGTTCCAGCGCGATCAGGGCGCGCCCCAGCGCCACCCGGCCCTCGCCGGTCAGCGGCTCGCGGGTTTCAAACCAGGCGGCGATCATGGCCGGGCTGAACCCTGAATCCTCGATCTTCCATTCGGCCTCGCGCTGGATGGCGGCCTGACGCGGCCAGCCTTCAAGCGCATCGAGCGCCATGTGCAGGTCGGAGAAGGAGGCGCGCGGATCGCTGACCGCCATGCGCCACAGCACGAGATTGCGCGCCGCCTCATCCTCAATCTGATAAATGGCCTCGCGCACGAAGCCCCAGTCATCATCGTTGGCCGCGCGCATGGCCCGGCGCAGCAGGGAGAAGTCGGCGTCCGACAGGGATTCCACGTGGTTGGGAACCGGCGGCGCCAGGCGCGGCGCGGGCTGGCGGGCCTCGGCGGCTGCCACCACCAGGGTGAAGGCGGTCAGCACAGTCGCAAAACGCATGATCATGGCGGACATCACGTCTCCGGCAGGGCCCCTCGCTTCTGATGCTGATGCAGGACGGCGCGTCTGTCCACGTGCTTGAGCGCCCTTGGCGCAGACGGGCTGCAGTCGTATGGTCCGCGCCCCGATTTTTCCGAGGCTTCCAACAGGAATTTCCATGCTGCGCGGCTCCATGACGGCTCTTGTGACGCCATTCAAGAACGGCGCCGTGGACGAGGCGGCGCTGGCCGCTCTGATCGAGCGTCAGATCGCGGCGGGCACGCACGGGCTGGTGCCGGCGGGCACCACGGGCGAGACGCCCTGCCTGAGCGGCGCGGAGCGCTTGCGCGTGGTGGAATTGTGCGTCGAGGCCGCCGCCGGGCGCGTGCCTGTGATCGCGGGCACGGGCAGCAACGCCACTGCCGCCACCATCGAGCTTCAGCAACACGCCAAGACTGTCGGCGCCGATGCGGGCCTTGTCGTCGCGCCGTATTACAACAAGCCGTCCCAGGACGGGATCGCGGCCCATTTCGAGGCGGTCGCCGATGCGGTCGCCCTGCCCATCATCGTCTACAACATTCCCGGACGCTCGGTGGTGGACATCTTGCCCGAGACCATGGCCCGCATGGCGCGCCACCCCAACATCATCGGGACCAAGGACGCCACCGCGCGCATGGAGCGCGTCACCGAGCATCGCGCGCTGATCGGAGAGGGCTTCATCCAGCTGTCGGGCGACGACGCGACGGCGCTGGGCTTCAACGCCCATGGCGGGACCGGGGCGATCTCGGTGACGTCCAATGTGGCGCCGGAGCTGTGCGCCGCATTCCAGACCGCCATGCTGGAGGGGCGCTGGGACGAGGCGCGCGCGCTCCACGACCGGCTCGCCCCGCTGCATGCGGCGCTGTTCGCCGCGCCGAGCCCCGCGCCGTCCAAATACGCGCTTTCGCTTCTGGGCCTGTGCAGCGAAGAGGTGCGCCTGCCGCTCATCCCGTGCCCTGAACCGGTGAAGGCCCGCGTGCGCGCGGCCATGGAAAGCTGCGGCCTGTTATGAGCCAGTCTGCGCCCGACAAGGGCCTGGTCGCGGTCAACCGGCGCGCCAGGTTCGATTACGAGATCACCGATCTGTTCGAGGCCGGCATGGTGCTGACCGGCACCGAGGTCAAAAGCCTGCGCCAGGGCAAGGCGAATATCGCCGAGGCCTATGTCAGCCCGGAAAAGGGCGAGATCTGGCTGATCAATTGCGACATTCCCCCCTACGGCCACGGCAATCGCTTCAACCACGAACCGCGCCGGCCGCGAAAACTGCTGCTGCACAAGCGCGAGGCCAACAAGCTGGCCGGCTCGGTGCAGAAGGATGGCCTCACAATCGTGCCGCTGCGCCTGTTCTTCAACGCGCGCGGGATCGCCAAGCTCCAGATCGGCCTGGCCAAGGGCAAGAAGACCATCGACAAGCGCGAGACGATCAAGCAGCGCGACTGGAATCGCGACAAGCAGCGCATCCTGAAGAATTTCGGCTAAAGCTCCGGCGCTGCTCCCTTCATGAAAACCCCCGGCCACGATGGCCGGGGGTGATGCAGGCCGGATAAGCCGCTTCAGTTCTGAGTGGGGTAGATGCCCTCAGTGGCGATGCAGTAACGCAGACCCAGCGTCGGGGCGCGAACGTCCACCGGGGTGACGCCGCCCTCGGTGCTGACCATGTCGTGATCCATGATTACGTCCACGCCATCCGTTCTGTAACGATTGACGGCGAAGGTTCCCGGCGTGGCGTTCTCCGGACTGACGGTGTCGACCATCTCGCTGGTCCCCAAAACTGTGTGCGTATGAGGCGCCAGCTGGGCTGTTGTGAGGGTCACGGTTTCAACGCCGACTTTCTGCCCCAGCATTACGGGCGTCATGCCGGGCGTCTGGCCGGCGCCGACGGGAATGCGCCCGCGCAAGTCGGGCAAGCCGAACGAGGTCTGGCCATCCCCGCCATATGTGGTGCCGACCAGCGCAAACAGGGCTTCATTCTCGTTGATCGCCATCAGCGAGCCATCCGCTTCGTGGTAGCCCGGCGGGCAGAAACTGAACCCGACCAGGATGACGTCGCCGATATACGCGTCAAGTTGTGCGCGGCTTTCGCCGTGGCACAACACGGCTGCGGCCAGGCCGGCAGCCAGGGTCATCATGTGTTTCATGGACTTCATCCTGTTCAATTGGGGCGCGAGGGATAGATGCCGGTGAGCGCGACGCACCAGGTGAGCGCGAGATAGGGCTGGCGCACCGGCATGGGCATGGCGCCGCCAGCAGGCTGAACCACGGACGGGTTCATGGCCACGTCAGACGAGCCCGCCTCGGCATAGGCCACAGCGGTAGGCGGATAGGTGGCGAACCCCCCGCCGGCAGGCTGGGTGCTGTCGGGACCCTGACCGGACGCATGGAAGCTATGATTGTGCTGGGGCATCTGGTTGACGGTCAGTGTGACGCTGTCGGAGCCAAAGGTATTGCCCTGATAGAGCGGGGTGAGCCCTGGGCCATAACCGGATCCGGCGGCGTGCCGACCGTTCAGGTTGGGCAGATTGAAATAGGTCTGCCCATTGCCGCCATAGGTGACGCCAAAGAGCGAATACAGGGCGGGGTTTTGCGATACGGGTATTTGCTGCCCGCTGGCCGGCGCCCAGTCTTGGGGACAGTAGTTGAACCCGAAGCTGGTGATCTGTCCGATGTAGGGCGTGCTCTGGCTGAAGGCCGGGCTTGAGAGCCCCGCCATTGCAGCGGCCGAGCTGGCGGCCGCTAACAGGATTTTGAACGGTTTCATGTGAGGAAACTCCAGACTGGATGAGTTCAGTTGCGGCTCGGGAAGACGCCCGAGGTGGCGATGCAGTGGGTCATGCCCAGCGAGGGCTGAATGACGCCGAACGGCTGGCCGCCGCCCGTGCTGCCCATGATCCCTGAAGCCATCGCCTGATCGGACTGGGGATTGCCGCTCGAGTATGAATTCACCCCGGTGCCCGACTGTTCAGCCAGATCGGCGTTCGCTGGCGAGTTGGTGACGCCCGGACGATCCGAGGCCATCAGGCGGTGGTTGTGGGCGGGCATTTGGCTGACCGTCATCGTGTGCGTCTGCGCGCCGCCAGACTGGCCGACGGTGTAATGTCCGCCGGATGTCGATGCGCCGGAGCCCACAACCGCGCGCGCCCGCATGTCAGGCAGGGCGAAGGTTGTCACGCCATCGCCGCCGAAATGCGTGCCCAGAAGCGCAAACAGGGCCTGATTCTGGTTGACGGCTATAAGTTGCCCCTGTGCGGGCGCCCAGCCTCGCGGACAGAAGTTCTGAGCCACGATCATGACCTGTCCGAGAAACGGCTCATCGCCGGCCTGGGCGGCGGTCGTTAGCGCCGGAACAGCGAGGCAGCTCGCTGCAGCGGCGGCCGCAAACATGCGTTGTAAAGCCATTGGGTTCCTCCCCCTTGCTTTATGGTGGAATAAACCCTGAGGCGAGTCGCTCGTTGGGCGAAGCTGAATCTGGGCGGCTCAACGTGCGTGGGGACGAAACGGCCGGCGCTGTTGATTTTCCCGCCCGGCTGGTGGATGACCGGCTGACACGTCTGATCGGAGCACGCGCATGTCCGGAACCCAGTTTGACCTGATCGTGATCGGCGGAGGGCCGGGCGGCTATGTGGCCGCGATCCGCGCCGCCCAGCTGGGCATGAAGACCGCCGTGGTCGAGCGCGAGCACATGGGCGGCATCTGCCTGAACTGGGGCTGCATACCCACCAAGGCGCTGCTGCGCACGGCGGATGTCTACGAGCTGTTCCACCGGGCCGGAGAATTCGGGCTGAAGGCGGACAATGTGAGTTTCGACATCGCCGCAGTGGTCAAGCGCTCGCGCCAGGTGGCCAAGCGGCTGTCGACTGGCGTGTCCGGCCTGATGAAGAAGCACAAGGTGGCGGTGTTTGACGGCGAGGCCAGCCTGATAGCCGGCAAGACGGCGCCGTCAGTGGTGGTCAGGGGCAAGGACGGCAAGGATACGAGCCTGTCAGCCCCGCATGTGATCCTGGCCACCGGCGCGCGCGCGCGCACCCTGCCCAAGGCCGGGCTGGAGCCCGACGGCAAGCTGATCTGGACCTATAAGGAAGCCATGGTCCCCGAGACCATGCCCAAATCGGTGCTGGTGATCGGTTCAGGCGCGATCGGGATGGAGTTCGCCAGCTTCTATCACGCCATGGGGGCGCAGGTCAGCGTGGTGGAAATGGCCGGCCGCATCCTGCCGGCGGAGGATGCTGAAATCTCCGCCATGGCCGAAAAGGCGTTCCGCAAGAAGGGCATGACGATTCTCACCTCCGCCCAGGTCGGCAGCCTGGACAAGGGCGCGAAAACCGTCACGGCGAAGGTCAAGGACAAGGACGGAAAGGAAAAATCCATCGAGGCGGAGCGGGTGATCCTGGCCATCGGCATCACCGGCAATGTGGAGAATATCGGCCTGGAGGCGCTCGGCGTGGAGCTGGACCGCGGCCATGTGAAGACCGACGGGTTCGGCCGCACCAATGTGAAGGGGCTTTACGCCATCGGCGACGTGGCCGGCGCGCCCTGGCTGGCGCACAAGGCCTCCCATGAAGGCGTGATCTGTGTCGAGAAAATCGCGGGGCAGGACCCGCATCCGATGAACAAGGCGGGCATACCCGGCTGCACCTACTGCCACCCCCAGATCGCCTCGATCGGCCTGACCGAAGCGGCGGCCAGGGAGGCGGGCCACGAGCTGAAAGTCGGCCGCTTCCCCTTCGTCGGCAATGGCAAGGCCATCGCACTGGGCGAGGATCAGGGGCTGGTCAAGACGATCTTCGACGCCAAAACGGGCGAATTGCTCGGCGCCCACATGATCGGCGCGGAAGTCACCGAGCTCATCCAGGGCTTTGCGGTGGGCATGGCGCTCGAAACCACAGAGGCCGAGCTGATGCACACCGTCTTCCCCCATCCCACCCTTAGCGAGATGATGCACGAGAGCGTTCTGGACGCCTACGGGCGGGTCCTGCACATCTGACAGGGCGCGCCGCCGGGCGCCGTTCATCCGGATCACAATTTATCGTTATTCGAAAAAATCTCTTCCTTATCGAGTTTCGATATGTTATCGAGTTTCGATATGGTTGGTCCATGACAGAGACCGCCGCTGCTTCGGGACGGACAACAGGGCGCAGGCCCGGGCCGGACCGGCCGGCGGCCCGCTGAGGAGAGACGCCTATGAAGACGGTGTTCCAGACAATGATGATGGCGGCGCTGGCCGCCGCCGCCCTGATGGCGGGGCCGGCCTCGGCCCAGTATGTCGGCGGCAATCTGCAGCTCGATCTCGACGAGCGCGGGGATGTGAGCATCGCCGGCGCCAATGTCCGGCTGTCCGGCCGGGTCGGCGGATCGGTGTCCCTGGCTTCAGCCGATTTCCACACCAGCGCCGATATTGGCGGGGATCTCGACATGGCGGCGGCCAATGTCACGATCACGGGGCCAGTGCATGGCGATGTTTCCGGTTTCGCCGCCAACATGACCTTTGACGCGCCGGTCGGCGGCGACGTCTCGGCGGCGGGCGCCAATATCACCGTGCTCAACACCATTGGCGGCGAGATGAACGCGCGCGGCGCGCTGGTCACGCTGGCGCGTGAAGGCCTGGTGTCCGGGCGCGCCGACATTACCGGGCGCGAGATCATCATCGAGGGCGAACTGGCCCGCGGCGGCAGGCTGGCGGCGCGCGATGTGCGGGTGTCGGGCACAGTCAACGGCCCGCTGGATATCGCCGGGCGCAGCATCCGTTTCACCAGCACGGCCAACATCACCGGGCCGGTGACCGTGCGTGCGCCCACTGCGCCCCATGTCGCGGACGGCGCCAATGTTCCAGATCTCACTTATATTGAGGCGCCCTTCGACGACAGTCGGCGCGCGCGCCGGGCCGGTCCCGAGATTTCATTTGGCTTCCTGCCGTCTCCCTGGGCGATTGCCGGCGTGCTGGGCGCCAGCGCATTCCTGCTGGGCCTTCTGGCCTCCATCGTGGCGCCGCGCGGCGTGGGCGCGGTGGCGACGGCCTTCCGCCGCCGGCCCTGGGTTTCGGGCTTTCTCGGCCTAGTCGTGCTGGCGATGACGCCTGTGGTGATACCCACGCTGTTTGTTCTGCTGGCGGTCACGATCATCGGCGTTCCCCTGGCTGTGCTGCTGGTGCTGGCGATGCCGATCCTGCTCTTCCTGGCTTTCGCCTTTGGCGGCGTGGTGGTCGGGGACGCGGTGATGAACCGCTCTGGCGGGCGCGCGGGTCTTGGATTGCGCATCACGTCGCTCTTCCTGGCCATCGTGGCGATCATCGCGCTCAGCGCGATCCCGGTGCTCGGCTTCATCATCCTGCCCGCCATACTGTGCATCGGCCTGGGCGCCTGGACGCTGGCGATCTTCGGGCGGGAATCGCTCAAAGGTCTGGAGAGCAGCGCCGCAGACGAGGTCTGACAGGCAGGCATTCACTGGCGGCGCTGCGCGTGAGCGTGCAGCGCCGCTGAACCATTCAGCAAGGCGCGCTTGAATGGAGCGCGCGCGAGGTCCATCTTCCGCGCCATGACGACGCTCATCGACGCCCGCAACGCCCGCGCCCTGCGCCATCCGGAAAAACAGAAGCGTCCGGACACCCCCGTGCTTCGCAAGCCGGACTGGATTCGCGTGCGCGCGCCCGCCGGCGGCGTGTTCGCAGAGACCCGCAAGGTGGTGAAGGACAATAATCTCGTCACTGTGTGCGAGGAGGCCGGCTGCCCCAATATCGGCGAGTGCTGGTCGCAAAAGCACGCCACCTTCATGATCATGGGCGACACCTGCACGCGCGCGTGCAGCTTCTGCAATGTGAAGACCGGCCTGCCGGCCGCGCTCGACGCCGACGAGCCGCGCCGCGTGGCCGAAGCCACCGCTGCGATGGGCCTCAAGCACGTGGTGATCACCTCGGTGGACCGCGATGATCTGGCCGATGGCGGCGCGCGGCATTTCGCCGAGGTCATCGCCGCCATCCGCGCCGCGACGCCCAAGACCACGATCGAGATCCTGACCCCCGACTTCCTGCGCAAGGCCGGCGCCGCTGAAGCGGTCATCGATGCGCGCCCGGACGTGTTCAACCACAATCTCGAAACCGTGCCGCGGCTCTATCTCTCCATTCGCCCCGGCGCGCGGTATTATCACTCGCTGCGCCTGCTGGAGCGGGTGAAGGAGCGTGACCCGTCCCAGTTCACCAAGTCCGGCCTGATGGTCGGCCTGGGCGAGACCAAGGAAGAGGTCATGCAGGTGATGGACGACATGCGCTCGGCGGGGGTGGATTTCCTGACCATCGGCCAATACCTGCAGCCGACCCGCAAGCATGCGGCGGTGGAGCGCTATGTCACGCCGGACGAGTTCAAGGGCTATGAAACCATCGCCCGCGCCAAGGGCTTCTTGATGGTCTCGGCCTCGCCGCTGACCCGGTCCAGCTATCACGCCGGCGAGGACTTCGAGCGCCTGCGCGCGGCGCGCGCGGCGGCGCTGGCCTCGGGACGCTCGGTCTAGTCATGGCGGCCGAACACGTCGAACGCCTGCGGCTTCGCCACCGCCCGCACGATCTGTTCGATCTGGTCAGCGATGTGCGCGCCTATCCGCGTTTCATCCCGCTGATCAGCGCCATGCGCGTCACGCGCGAGGATGTGCGCGGCGGCGTGGGCGAGCTGGATGCGGAGGCCCGGGTGCGCTTCCGCTTCGTGCGTGAACGCTTCACCACGCGCGTCACTTTGAACCGCCCGCAGCGGCGCATCGACGTGGCCTATCTGTCAGGCCCGTTCGACGATCTGGCCAATCAGTGGCGCTTTCATGAGCTGGAGGACGGCTCCACCCTGGTGGATTTCTGGATCCGGTATCACTTCCGCAATCCGATCTTGCAGATGCTGGTCGATACCAACCGCTCGCGCGCGATCCGCTTTTTGATCAATGCGTTCCAGACAGAAGCGCAAGCCCGGTATGAAACTGTCGGCGCCAGTGATTTCGCGCTCTCTCGCGCGCTGGAGCAGATCCCGGCCGCAGGCGGCTAGCCGCCGCGCATGGGCACGACCGGGGCGGTCTCGATCTCCTCGACCTCGTCCAGCGGCGGCGCCCAGCGGCGTTCCTCGGCCAGCATGGCGTCCAGGATGTCCAGGCGCCGGGCCGCATCGGTGCGGATGTCCATATAGAACAGATTGAATGGCGGAATGCGCCGGTCCTCGCCCACGCGCGACGGACGGCGCAGGGCGCGTATCCGGGGCTGGTCGATCATCAGCACGCCGGCTTGGCACTGGGCGCCGGTCTGGCCGGCCATGGGGGAGGGCGCGTCGCTCAGGGCCAGCCCCTCCGCCGCCGCCCCGCCGCGATGCAGGCGCGCGGGCGCGAAATCCTCCGCCGTGGTCCACAAGACAGGATTGACGCACAGGAGCGAGCGCCCGGTCACCGGGACCAGTTCGCCTTGCGCATCCCAGGCGCGGGCGCGCTGTGTGATTGCGTCAATGCGTCCGCGCTCGTTCTGGCGGGCTGAGGCCCAGGCGATGACGCAGCGCACGTCCTGCGGTCCGTGGCAGGGCGGCAGGTCTTCCAGCGGGCCGGAGAACAGGTCCAGCGGCACAGGCGATTCCATCAGATAGGCCGCCGCCAGCCGCTCACGCACCTCGGGGCGGGGCGCCACCTCGTCGATCAGCACGCCCAGCGCCTGGCTGGCGCCCTGGCCTGCGCCGGCGATCAGGAAGGGGCGGTCCGGCCCGATCTCGTCGAGGAAGGCGATGAAGGCGGCGCGCACGTCCTCATAGGCCAGCAGGCGCGCCTGAACGGAATCCTCGCGATTGTTCATGAAGGTGTAGAGGGCCGCCTGACGGTAGTGCGGGGCGTACAGCACGGCGTCATGCACCAGGAAGGGCGCGGCGAAGTTGGGCAGCACTGTGCGCGCCAGCACCTCGGCCTCCTGTGGCCGGTCATAGGGCGCATTCCAGTGCGATCCGCCCTCATAGGTGGTCGGATGGACGAAGAAGACTGCCGGAATGGCGGGATCCCCGGGCGGCGCATCCGGGCGCACGGCCCAGGCTTCGGCGCGCGCATAGTCGGGCGCGGGCGGGCGCTCATAGGTCTGGAAGGGGATGCCGGGATCGAGAAAGGTCTGGAATATCTGGTCGCGCATGATCCATGCGGCGGCCAGCGCCAGAATCACAAACGCGGCGGCGCCGGCGAGGATGAAGCGCCAGAACCATTTGCGGGCGGGAGGGGGTGAGGCGGGCTCGGTCATGACCGACAGCTAAGCGCGCCCCGGTCAGGCGGGCAAGTGCGGCCTTGATTTGGCCAAAGCCGCAAAGCAGATCATGGTGGCCTGACTGAATTGCTGTGGAGATCTAGAACCGTGCTGCGCTGGATTCGCACCCGTTTCCTGACCGGCGTGGCCGTCGCCGCCCCGCTGGCCATCACTGTCTGGCTGATCGTCACGGTGGTGGGCTTTATCGACAACACGATCAAGCCGCTCATTCCGTCACAATACAATCCCGAGACCTATCTGCCCTTCGCCATTCCCGGCATGGGGCTGCTGATCGCGATCCTGGCCCTGACTCTGCTGGGCGCGCTGGCGGCGAACATTCTGGGCCGCACGGTGATCTCCATCGGCGAGCGCCTGGTCAACGGCCTGCCCTTCGTGCGCAATGTCTACGGCGCGCTCAAACAGATCATTGAAACCGTGTTCAAGGGCCAGCAGCACTCCTTCAAGGAGGTGGTGCTGGTCGAATATCCCATGAAGGGCAGCTATGCGGTGGCGTTCGTGGCGTCCGAAGGGCGCGGCGTGATCCGCCAGGTGGTGGGCCAGGGCGAGCAGGTGATCGGGGTGTTCATACCCACCACGCCCAACCCGACATCGGGCTTTCTCCTGTTCGTGCCGCGATCAAGGGCGGTGAAGCTGGATCTGAGCATTGAGGAGGCGGCCAAGCTGATCATCTCGTTCGGGATCGTGCAGCCTGACCGCCTGCCCGAAGGCGCGATACCCGCCGATCATCCGCTCAGCCAGGAGATTGCGGCCCAGAAGGCCGTGGACGGCTAGCGCAGACCTGACAGGTCCGACTCGCGCAGCCGGTCCCAGCTGCGGTTGGAGCTCATCAGCGCGCGCACATAATCCATATTGGCCGCCGCCTTGTCGGCCGGAACATCGGCGCGCGCCAGGCTTTCGGCTTCGGTGAAGCGGCCCTGCAGCGCCAGGGCCAGGGCCAGGTTCTGGCGGGTTTCGGGCGCGGCGCGATCATGATCGGCGGCCTGGCGCAACAGGCGCTCGGCCTCTTCAGGATCACCCGCCAGCATGTGGCTCATCGCCAGATTGGTCAGGATGGCGGGCTCTCCCGGGCTCAGGGACAGCGCCTCGAGGAAGCGCGCCCGCGCCCGCTCGCTGCGTCCGGCCTGCTCCAGCGCCACGCCATAGGCGTTGTGCAGGCGCCAGTCATCAGGGCGCGTATGCAGGGCGCGATTGAAGCTCTCCACCGCCTGGGCGCCTTGCCCCGATGCGGTCAGCGCCAGGGCGTAGCGGGTCAAAAGCTGAATGTCGTCAGGATACAGCGCGAGCGCCTGGCGGGCGACTTCAGCCGCGCGCGCCGCGCCGCCGAGCTGGCGCAGAACGCCGGACAACTCGATCGCCGCCTCGCGGTCGGCCGGGTTCATCTGATAGGCCTCGGCCCAGAACGCCGCCTGGGTCAGCAGATCCTGATTGCGGATGGCGGCGCGCTCGTCCGGGGTGGCCGGGGCGAGGGTACGGGCCTGCATCTGGCGTGACAGGGTCTCTTCCTGTTCGGTCAGGCGGGTTCCGCCCGACGTGGCGCCGCACCCGGCCAGGGCCAGGCTCACAAGGGCGATTGCAGAAACGGCCGCGCGCATGCTCTACCTCATTGACTGCGCCAATGCCTTTCTTGTGCGCTGCGCCGGTCAAGAAGCCGTTAACATTTGGCGCAATCCCCCTCGAACTGGCCTGCTTGAACTGGAAAGCCCGACATGACTGACGCCCCCGACCTGTTCGCCGACCCGTCCGCGCCCGCGCGCACTGCGCGCATCGTCACCCAGGACGGGCTGCCTGCTGCGCTGGACGCCCTGCCGGAAGCGGCGCGCGCCCATGTGCGCGACAGCGGGTTCGAGGGCGCGCCCAGCCAGGTGGTGATGCTGGGGTCCGGCGCCGGCGCCGGCGGG
>JAFIEB010000051.1 GCA_020832735.1 Oceanicaulis sp. | reverse complement strand
GGGGGGCGCCCCCGCCGTGGTGGCCCCCCGGGCGGGGGGGCCCCACGCCTATGAGCCAGCGCTGGCGTCTTGAGCGAGTCCGGCCAACCGGGCAACCGGTTCGGACCCCTCTTCTCCCTCCCCCACCGGGGGAGGGCCGGGGTGGGGGCATGCAGGTCCGGCAACAAGTACGTCACCCGTGACCATTTCACACCCCACCCCAACCCTCCCCTCAAGGGGAGGGAGCGCGAGCTTGCAGCTCAAATGCGATTGCCTGGACCACCAGCCTCAGCGGGCGGGGCCGTTATTTTCTGTGGACGGGCTGTGGGAAAACGCCGCAGTGCGCACACAAGGGGTGGACGTTAAGCGGTCCTTCACCACAATATATTGCTATCGTGTTCGCGCTATGGTGCGCGAGTCACCCTCCGCCGATGAAGGACGCCTGAGACGCCATGACCCTCCTGACCGCTTCCAGTGACCGCCCGGGTCTGCTCACCTCGAGCCATTCCTACAAGCCCTTCCGCTATCCGTGGGCCTATGATTTCTGGAAAATCCAGCAGCAGGTCCACTGGCTGCCTGAGGAAGTGCCGCTGGGCGAGGATTGCAAGGACTGGGCGACGCGTCTGGACGACCGCGAGCGCAATCTGCTGACCCAGATTTTCCGCTTCTTCACCCAGTCGGATGTGGAGGTGGGCGCCAACTACATGGAAAACTACATGCCGCTCTTCAAGCCGGTTGAAGTGCGCATGATGCTGGCCTCCTTCTCCAACATGGAGACGGTGCATATCGCCGCTTACGCCCTTCTGCTTGAAACCATCGGCATGCCCGATTCCGAGTTCTCCGCCTTCATGGAGTACCAGGAGATGGCGGCCAAGCACGACTATCTGGGCAAGTTCGGCGTGGAGACCGACAGGGACATCCTCACCTCCATGGCGGTGTTCGGCGGCTTCACCGAAGGCCTGCAGCTGTTCGCCAGCTTCGCCATGCTGATGAACTTCCCGCGCTTCAACAAGATGAAGGGGATGGGCCAGATCGTGTCCTGGTCGGTGCGCGACGAGTCGCTGCACTGCGAGGGCATGATGAAGCTGTTCCACACCTTCGCCGAGGAAACCGGCGCGCTGACGCCGTCGGTGAAGGACGACATCGCCGATTGCTGCAAGACGGTGGTGGCGCTCGAAGACAAGTTCATCGAGCTGGCGTTCGAGGCCGGCGAGGTGGAGGGCATGACGCCCGACGACATCAAGGCCTATATCCGCTACATCGCCGACTGGCGCATGGGCCAGCTGAAGCTGAAGCCCATCTATGGCGTCAAGGAGCACCCGATCCCCTGGCTGAGCGAGATCCTCAACGGGGTCGAGCACGCCAATTTCTTCGAGGCGCGCGCCACCGAATACTCCAAAGGCGCCACCAAGGGCGCCTGGCACGGCGATGACGGGGTGTGGGGCCTGTTCGACAAACGCCTGACCCAGGACCCGGCCAATGAGTTGCCAGCGGAATAGGGTGAGACCCGCCCGCGCCGTCTGTTATCCGGAGCGCAATTTTTCCGAAAACCGGTTCCTGCTTTTCGGATTGCACTCTAAGGCGCGGGCGTTTTCTCCTTGAAGCGGCAGATATCGGCGATGGCGCAGCGCCAGCATTCGGGCTTGCGCGCCTTGCACACATAGCGCCCGTGCAGGATCAGCCAGTGATGGGCGCCTTTCAGATAGGCTGGCGGCGTGATTGCCTCCAGCCGCGCCTCCACCTCGTCGGGCGTCTTGCCGGGGCCCAGGCCGGTGCGGTTGGCGACCCGGAAGATATGGGTGTCCACCGCGATGGTCGGCTCCCCGAACGCCTCGTTCAGCACCACATTGGCGGTCTTGCGCCCGACGCCCGGCAGGCGCATCAGCTCTTCGCGCGTGCGCGGGACCTCGCCGCCAAACTCCTCGATGATGAGGCGCGACAGCGCGATGACATTCTTGGCCTTGTTGCGGAACAGGCCGATGGTCTTGATGTGCTCGCGCACCGCGTCTTCGCCCAGCGCCAGCATGGCCTGGGGCGTGTCGGCGGCGGCGAACAGGCGGCGCGTGGCCTTGTTCACGCCCACATCGGTGGCCTGGGCCGACAGCGCCACGGCGACCACCAGCGTATACGGATTGACGTAGTCCAGCTCGGTGCGCGGGTCGGGCCGGATCTCGGCCAGGCGCGCATACACCTCCTCGGCCTGCTCGCGGTTCAGGCCGGGTGCGCGGCGCTTGACGGGCCGTTGTCTGGCGGGGACCGGCGCCTTCATTCGCCCAGCTTGGGAATATTGATCAGACGCGGATGGCCGGTCTTTTTATCGCGAACGATGATCACGCGCGACAGATCGGCGCCCTCTGTGTCCTTGCCCATCTCGCGCAGGCGGGCGAAAGCGGTTTCGCGAATGGTGTCATCATCCGCGTCCGGAGCGACGGGGATCGAGGCGCGGCGCTTGCCGCCCTCCTGCACCACCAACTCCACCGTCTCGATGGCCGCTTCCAGCATGCCCGCATCCGCCTTCGGCCAGTCCGCCTGGAATACGCTTGGCGCACCGCCCGCCATCTCCCACAGCTCCTCGGCCATGAAGGGGGCGAAGGGCGCAAGGACGCGGATCACCGTGTGCAGCGTGTCGCGCGTCACCGGCTGGCCCTCGGCCGCGTTGAGATATTTCATCAGCTCGGCGATGGCGGTGTTGAGGCGCAGATTCTCCAGATCTTCGGTGACCGCCATGACGAGTTTCGCCGCCGCCAGCGTCACCGCCTTGGGTTCTTCGCCGGCGGGCGCAGCGATGGCGCCGGCGGCGTAGCGCCACATCCGGCGCAGGAATTTCAGGGCGGCGGCCACGGCGTCCGTGTCCCACTGGCGCATGGCCTCCACGGGCCCCATGAACATCATGTGCACACGGAAGGCGTCGGCGCCGAAGCGCTCCACCACATGGTCGGGCGTCACCACATTGCGCAGGGATTTCGACATTTTCGCGCCCACGCGCTCCACCGGCTCGCCGGTCGGGATGTGTACGTATGATCCGTTTTCTCGCGCCTCGACCTCGTCCACGGGAAGGACGATGCCGCGGGCGTTCTTGAAGGCGTGACTTGTCAGCAGGCCCTGATTGACCAGCTTCTGGAACGGCTCCTTGGTGGCTGCGAGGCCCAGATCGAACAGCACCTTGTGCCAGAAGCGCGCATACAGAAGATGCAAGGTGGCGTGCTCGGCGCCGCCGACATACAGGTCCACCATGCCCCAGGCGCGCTCGATCTCCGGATCAACCAGCGCCGCGTCGTTCTTCGGGTCCTTGAAGCGCAGATAATACCAGCACGACCCGGCCCATTGCGGCATGGTGGAGGTCTCGCGCCGGCCCTTGAGGCCGGTCTTGGGGTCGGTCACCTCCAGCCAGTCGCCGGCGCGCGCCAGCGGGCTTTCGGCCTGACCGGTCGGCTTGTAGCTCTCGATATGGGGCAGGGTGAGGGGCAGCTCGCCGAGCTCCAGCGTGGTGCGTGTGCCATCCTCCCAGTGGACAATGGGGATGGGCTCGCCCCAATAGCGCTGGCGGGCGAAGGTCCAGTCGCGCAGATTATAACTGGTCACGCGCCGGCCCATGCCACGCGCTTCCAGAAGATCGGCGACCTGCTCGCGCGCATCACGCCAGCGCACCCCGGCCTGATAGAGGCCGCTGTCGTCAGGCGCGGCCAGCATTACCCCGTCCTCGGTCCAGCAGGCCTCGCCCGCCAGCACGGCGGCGCGCGCCGGGTTGTCCGCACCCGGATCGATCACCGGCACGATGTCGAGGCCATAGGATTTGGCGAATGCGAAATCGCGTTCGTCATGGGCCGGCACGCCCATCACCGCGCCGGTTCCGTAATCGGGCAGCACATAGTCGGCCACAAAGATCGGGACCTTGCGCCCTGTCGCCGGATTGATCGCCTCGGCGCCGGTCAGCACGCCGGTTTTCTCTGCATCCACTGTGCGGTCGAGATCGGATTTGCGCGCCGCCGCCTCGACATAGGCGCTGACCGCAGCGCGCATGTCCGGCGTGGTGATATCATCGACCAGCGGATGTTCCGGCGCCAGCGCCAGGAAGGTCACGCCGCCCAGCGTGTCCACGCGGGTGGTGAAGGTCTCGATCCCCGCCTCGTGGCCATCGACCGCAAAGCGCAGCGACACGCCCTGCGAGCGCCCGATCCAGTTGCGCTGGGAGTCCTTGATGCCCTCGGGCCAGTCCAGCCCGTCAAGATCGGCCAGCAGGCGCTCCGCATACGCCGTAATGCGCATCTTCACCTGGCGCAGTGGAATGCGCACGACCTCGTGGCCCTGCTCGGACTTGCCGTCATACACTTCTTCATTGGCCAGGATCGTGCCCAGCTCCGGGCACCAGTTCACAGGCGCGGTGTCGAAATAGACCAGGCGGCGCGCGTCCTGAAATTCCTGGACCGCCAGCTTGCCCTTGGCGCGTACATCGCCTGGAACCGGCAGCTCCTCGATGGGCCGCGCGCGCCCGGCTTCTTCGTCATACCAGGCGTTATAGAGCCGGACGAAAATATACTGGGTCCATTTGTAATAGTCCGGGCTGGAGGTCGCGATCTCGCGCTCCCAGTCATAGCCCAGGCCCAGAAGCGCCATCTGGCGCTTGTAATTGGCGATATTCTCCGCCGTGGACACGGCCGGATGCACGCCGGTGCGCACCGCATACTGCTCGGCGGGCAGGCCGAAACTGTCCCAGCCCATCGGATGCAGAACATGGAAGCCCTGCATCTTCTTGTAGCGGGCCACGATATCGGTCGCGAGATAGCCCACCGGATGGCCCACATGCAGGCCCGCCCCGGACGGATAGGGGAACATGTCGAGCACGTAGAACGTCTTGTCGCCGGGCTTGGGATCCGGCGTACGGTTCACGCCCAGCCTGTCCCAGACGGCGCGCCACTTGGCCTCCAGGGCGGTGAAATCATAGGCGGTCTGATCGGTCATAATGGTTCTCGTTCTACGTCCCTGGCGGGCGATATCGTCCGGCTACGGATCAAGCGCCTTGTGCGTCTGCTTTCAGGATCGACAGGCGCACCTGGCCGCCCTGTACGCCCTGCTCGCTGACATGGCCCGCCCCGGTCTCCAGGCAGAGGGACAGCGCCAGCGTCTCGGCCTTGATGAAATCGCCATGGGCGGCGATGGCGCCGGCCACGTCGGGCCCGCCTGCGACGCCCAGATGGATGCGGTCGGAGACCTCCAGCCCGGCTTCCTTGCGCGCCGTCTGGACCGCGCGCACCAGATCGCGCGCCAGCCCTTCGCGCTCCTGATCGGCGTCCACCGTGATGTCCAGCACCACCGCGCCGGTGCCCGCGAACGGTTCGGCCGCGCTACCCTCGGCGGCGATCATGCGCAGGGTGAATTCATCCGGAGACAGATGTTCGCCAGCCACCTCCGCCGAGCCTTCGGGCGTCAGGATGAAGGCGCCCGCGCGCGCGGCGGCCATCACCTCTTTCATCTTCCCGCCCAGGCGCCTGCCGATCTGCGGATTGATTTTCAGCTCCACCGATCCGTATGCGTCGAGATCGGTGGACAGCGCCACCTCGCGCACATTCAGCTCCTCGGCGATCAGCCCGGTATAGGGCGCCATGGCCGGGGCGTCGGCGTGCACGATGGTCAGGCTTTTCAGCGGCAGGCGCACGCGCAGGCGGTTGCGTTCACGCACGGACAAAGCCGCCGAGCACGCCTCGCGCACAAGATCCATGGCGCGGGCGAGATCATGGTCATGCGCAAATTCGTCCGATGCCGGCCAGAGCGTGAGATGCACCGAGCGCTCGCCGGTCAGCGATTTGTAGAGCTTCTCCGTCACGATGGGCAGCAGCGGCGCGAGCACCCGGCAGACCTGGGTGAGCACGGTGTAGAGCGTATCGAACGCGGCGTGGCGCGAGGCCTCATCCGCCGAGCCCCAGAAGCGTGCGCGCGAGCGGCGGATATACCAGTTGGTCAGGGCGTCGAAATAGGCCGTGGCCGCCTTGCAGGCGCGCGGGATGTCGAATGCATCCAGCGCGGTCTCCACGCCCGCCGCCAGCTCGCCGGTCTTGGTCAGGATATAGCGGTCCAGCGGATCGGACGCGTCGCGGATGACCTGCGGCGCGCGGGTCTCCAGATTGGCGTAGAGCGAGAAGAAGGCATAGGCGTTCATTAGCGGGGCGATGGCCTCGCGCTGCACCGCCGCGATCTCGCGCGCCTCTTTCGGCACCAGCAGATCGCCGCCATTAAGCACCGGCGAGGCGATCAGGAACCAGCGCATCACGTCCGATCCGGCCTTGTCGAAGAACTCCAGCGGGTCGGGATAATTGCGCAGGCGCTTGGACAGTTTCTGGCGGTTTTCGTCCAGCACCACACCATGGCAGATGGCGTTGAGGAAGGGCGGCTGGTCGAACAGCATCGTGCCCAGCACCATCAGCGTGTAGAACCAGCCGCGCGTCTGGGCGACGTATTCGACGATGAAGTCGGCCGGGAAATTGGCCTCGAACCAGTCCTTGTTCTCGAACGGATAATGCACGCTGGCAAACGGCATGGAGCCGGAATCAAACCAGACATCGAACACATCCTCCACCCGGACCATTTTCGACTTGCCGGTGGGATCGGCCGGGTTGGGGCGCGTCAGCTCATCAATGAAGGGGCGGTGCAGATCGGTGATCTTGACGCCGAACGCCGCCTCCAGCTCGGCGATGGAGCCGTAGACTTCAGTGCGCGGATAATTGGGGTCATCGCTGACCCAGACCGGGATCGGCGTGCCCCAGAAGCGCGAGCGCGAGATATTCCAGTCCTGCGCCCCGGCCAGCCAGTTGCCGAAAATCCCGTCCTTCACGTGGGCGGGCGTCCAGTTGATCTGCTGGTTCAGCGCCACCATCCGCTCACGGAAGTCCGACACGCGCAGATACCAGCTGTCCACCGCCTTGTAGATCAGCGGCTCGTCGGTGCGCCAGCAATGGGGATAATTGTGGTCAAAGGTGTCGTGGCGGAAGAGCTTGCCCTCTTCCTTCAGGCGCTGGGTGATGGGCTTGTTGGCGTCGAACACCAGCATGCCTTCATAGTCGGCGATCTCGCGGGTATAGCGCCCGGCCTGATCCACCGGCACCACCACGGCGATGCCTGCCCGGCGGCAGGCCTTGAGGTCATCCTCGCCAAAGCCCGGCGCCATGTGCACCAGGCCCGTGCCGTCCTCATCGGTGACGAAATCCTCGATCAGGATACGGAAGGCGTTCTCGTGGCCTTCGAAATAGTCAAACGGGGGATGATAGGTCAGGTTCTCCAGCGCCGCGCCTTTCACGGTCGCGATGCGTTCGGCGCCCTCAAGCTGTTTCTTGTATTTTTCCAGCGCGTTGGCCGACAGGATATAGCGCTCGCCATCCTTGGCCATCACCGCGTAATCGATGTCGGCGCCCGCCGCGGCCGCCAGGTTTGACGGCAGGGTCCAGGGCGTGGTCGTCCAGATCAGCAGCTGCGCGCCCGACAGCTCGCCCTGGCCCTCGCGGATGCGCAAGCCCACGGTGACGGCCGGGTCGGTGCGGTTGCGGTAGGCATTGTCCAGCCGCGTCTCGAAATTCGACAGCGGGCTTTCCACCGCCCACGAATAGGGCACCACGCGGTAGTCGCGATAGACCAGCCCCTTGTCCCAAAGCTGTTTGAACGCCCACAAACAGCTTTCCATAAAGCCGGTGTCGAGGGTCTTGTAGTCCTTCTCAAAGTCCACCCAGCGCGCCTGGCGGGTGACGTATTCCTCCCACTCGCCGGCGTATTTCATCACCTCTGAGCGCGCCGCCGCGTTGAATGTGTCGATGCCCATTTCCAGCACCGCCTTGCGCCCGGAAATGCCCAGCGACTTCTCCGCGGCCAGCTCGGCGGGCAGGCCATGGGTGTCCCAGCCGAAGCGGCGCTCCACCCGGCGGCCCTTCATGGTCTGGTAGCGCGGGATCACGTCCTTGGCGAAACCGGTCAGCAGGTGTCCGTAGTGAGGCAGGCCGTTGGCGAAGGGCGGGCCGTCAAAGAACACGAACTGATTGTCTTCCGGGCGCTGGTCGATGGAGGCCTGGAACGTGCCGTCAGCCTTCCAGAACGCCAGAATCTCCCGGTCCACTTCCGGCAGGCCGGCCGGGCTGGGGGCTTCGGGAAACCGGCGGTCCGCCGCCTTGGGGCTGGTCTCGGCCATGATCGTCCTCATTCCGGCGTGACTTCGCCCCGGACGCTGCCACGCGGCGGGCGAAGAGAGGGGAGGCGCGCGTGCGCGCGCAACATGCGGCGGTAGCGCTCCGGCGCCATCCGGTCAAGGCGTTCACAGGCATTCGCCGGCGCCGGGGCCGGCTGATGTGTCCCTGCCGGCCGGATTGAGCGCAAACAGGCGCGCGGGGGAGGACTTATGACTGACACTGACAGGGTTGCTGCCTGTTTCGAATCCCTGGCCTGATCGCGCCCCATGGACACGATTTTCGCTCAGGTGCTGCTGCCGCTGGCGCTCGCCTTCATCATGCTGGCGCTCGGCGTGGGCCTGACGCCGCAGGATTTCCGCCGGATATTCACCCAGCCCAGAGCCTTCCTGACCGGGGCGGCGCTGCAATTCATCTCCCTGCCGCTGCTGGCGATCGCGATTGTGGCGCTGATCCCGGCGCCGCCGGTGCTCAAGGTGGGCATCGTGCTGCTGGCCGCCTGTCCGGGCGGCACCACCTCCAACCTGCTCACGCATATGGCGCGCGGCGATGTCGCCCTGTCGATCTCGCTCACCGCGCTGACCAGTCTTCTGTCCGTGGTGACCGTGCCGCTGGTCCTGATGGTCGCGCTGGCCCTGTTCATGGGGCCGGAGGCGCCGCAAGTGGGGCTGGTGACCATGGGGCTGACGATCTTCGCCCTGACCGTGATCCCGGTGGCGATCGGCATGGGCCTGCGCCGCATTGCGCCGGGCGCGGCGGCGGTGATCGAGCGGCGCTCGCGCCTGTTGTCGGCCGCGGTGTTCATCGCGGTGGTGGCCGCCACCGTGCTGGCGGACGGGATTGCGGTCACGATCCAGCGTTTCGCCGAGGCCGGGCTGGTGGCGCTGGCGCTCAATCTGGCGGCCATGGGGGCGGCGTTCGCCGTGTCGAGCCTGATGGCGCTGCGCATGCGCCAGCGCATCGCCCTGACGCTGGAATGCGGGCTGCAGAACGCCACCCTGGCCATCGTGGTGTCGGTCGCGCTGCTGGGCGATCTGGCCTACGCCGTGCCGGCGGCGGTCTATGGCCTGTTGATGTTCGCCACTGCGGGAGGCTTCATCGTCTGGGCCCGGCGCTGGTCGCACGCCGCCCGGCGCGCGCGCCGCATCGCAAGCTAGCCCGCCGCCATGCGCCGGGCGAGTTCGGCATGGCCGCGCAGAATGCGGTCCTGTTCGGCCGGATCAATGTCCAGCGACCAGTCCCCCCGCCCGTGCGACCCGCCCAGCACGATCGCGCCGCGGCGCGGGAACATGTACAGCGACGCGCCCTCGAAGCTGGTGGTGTAGGCGTAATCGATGCCCGCCTGGGGCAGAAGCAGGGTGAGCTGGCCCCGGTTGGGCTCCAGCTCTTCGTCGCCGAACAGGGCGCGCGCGCCCATTCCGGTGCAGTTGACGATCACCCGCTCGCGCAGGCGCGACAGCTCGCGCGGGTTTTCAAACCGGGCCATGCGGATGCGCCCGCCCGCGCGTTCGAAATCGGCCTTGAGCGCGCGCAGATAGATGTTGGGATCGATCATCAGCTGATGAAAGCTGTCCACGCCCGCATGGCGCCACCAGGCGTCAGGACCGGTGCGGCGCTCGAAGCCGGGATAGAGATGCGCCATGTCTGGCGCGCCGTGGGAATTGGCGGGCGGGCGGTGATAGAGTTCGAAGGCCCGCACCCAGTAGACGCCGTAGCGCGGATCGCCGGCATAGTGCTGGAAGGCGCGGTGGGCGTAGTGCGCGGCGGCGCGCATGCGCTCGATGAATTCCGGGCTCGCCGCCTCGCGCCGGTACAGGCTGGCTATGCCCCAATAGGCGCCGGCGATGTTGGAGGTGGTGTAGGGCGGCAGGGCGTCTGCGTAGAGCGTCACGTCATGGCCGCGTCGGATCAGCATCAGCGCCGTGGTCAGCCCGATCACGCCGCACCCGATCACGGCGCAGGTGCGCTCTCGCGTGGCCGATTCCAGCACGCGCACTGTTTCAGCCGCCGTGCCCCAGCTCATGGTGACGCCCGCGCCGCCATGGCCGTAGTGATGGACCAGGGTCTGGCGCCGGCTGAAGCGCTCGGCGCGCACCACATAGCCGCTGGCGCGGAACGGGCGCAGCCCGGCCACGGTGCGGATCACGCGCGAGGGATGGATGTCGAGGCGCTCCAGCGCCGGCGGCGAGGTTCGGGCCAGGGCGCCGGGGGGCAGGGCGAGCGCCGCTGCGCCCGCGGTGGCGAGAGTGAGAAAAGCGCGCCGGTCCATGGCCGTGTCTCCGCAGGCTTGCACGAAAGGCCACACCGCCCGACGCGCGCGCCGGGGTCAAGCGTCTTGCGCGGGCCGGATATCAGCGCGCCGGATCGAGCGCGCCGCCCACCGAGGCGTTGACCCGGAACCAGCCTGCGATGGCGATGCGCGGGGCATGGGCCGGGCGCACTTCATGGGGAATGGATTCAGACCGCATCACCACCCGCCCGCCCGGCGCCGGGGCGATCTCGGCCGCCGGGGGGACGGCGTCGAGGGCGGCCAGGTCCGGCCGTCCGTCCGGTCCCGCCGGCGCGCGCTCCCACAGCGCCAGGCGCCCGCCATCGGCTGGCGTCCAGGATGCGTTGAGATAGGCCACCAGAGAGACCACGCGCGAGCGCTCGGCGCGTTTGCCCAGCCCGGCGCCCCCCCCCGCGCCCGCGGCGGGCCCGGGGCAGGCGGCAACATTGCGGGCGGAGAACCCCCCGCGCCGCTACACAACAAAAA
>JAFIEB010000133.1 GCA_020832735.1 Oceanicaulis sp. | reverse complement strand
ATCCTTCGCCGGCTCCGGCGCGTCCTCTTCTGTCGGCGGGGTGCCGTCGATCTCGATCACCAGGATCACCGTGCCCACGGGCAGCACCTCGCCGGGCTCGCCGACGAGTTTTTTCACCACGCCATTGACCGCGCAGGGAATCTCCACCGTCGCCTTGTCGGTCATCACATCCAGGATGTGCTGATCCTCGACGACTTTATCGCCTTCCTTGATATGCCACTCGACAATCTCGGCCTCGACCACGCCTTCGCCGACATCGGGAAGCTTGTATTTGTACTCGGCCATGGCGTCAGGCCTCCGTGACGGTTTTCAGCGCGCGGATCATACGGTCGCGCGTCGGGAAATAGGCCCATTCATGGGCGTGGGGATAGGGCGTGTCCCACCCGGTGAGGCGGAAAATCGGGGCCTCCAGCGCATAGAAGCACTCTTCCTGGATCTGGGCGGCGAGCTCGGCGGCGAAACCGGATGTGCGCGGCGCCTCCTGGGCGACCACCACCCGGCCGGTCTTGTTTACAGACGCTGCGATGGTCTCGATATCATAAGGCACCAGAGATTTGAGATCGATGATCTCCAAATCAAGGCCGGAATGCTCGGCTGCGGCCTCGGCCACATGCACCAGCGTGCCGTAGGTGATGAGGGTGCAGGCCGCGCCCTCGCGCACCACTTCGGCCTTGCCCAGCTCCACCGTGTAGCGCCCTTCGGGCACCTCGCCCTTGGGGTGGCGCGCCCAGGACGCGAGCGGCTTGTCCGGCACGCCGTCAAACGGGCCGTTATAGATGCGCTTGGGCTCAAAGAAGATCACCGGATCGCCGGACTCGACGGCGGCAATCAGCATGCCCTTGGCGTCATAGGGGTTGGACGGCACCACCACCTGCAGGCCGGGCACATGGGTGAAGAAGGCTTCAGGGCTCATGGAATGGGTCTGGCCGCCCCGGATGCCGCCGCCCCAGGGGCTGCGGATCACGCATCCCGAGGTGAACTGGCCCGCCGAGCGGTAGCGGATGCGGCTCATCTCCGACACAATCTGGTCGATGGCCGGGAAGATATAGTCGGCGAACTGGATCTCCGCGATGGGTTTGAGCCCCCGCGCCGCCATGCCGATGGCCATGGCCGCGATCGCCGCCTCGTTGATGGGCGCGTCAAACACCCGGTCAAGGCCGTATTTCGCCTGCAGCCCGTCAGTGGCCTTGAACACGCCGCCGAAATAGCCCGCATCCTCGCCGAAGATGATGACGTCCGGATCGGTGTCCAGAAGCACGTCCATCGCCGAGTTCAGCGCCTGAATAATGTTCATCGCCGGCATGACTAAACCCCCAGATCCTGGCGCTGGCGGCGCAGGCGCCAGTCGGGGCGCGCGTACACGTCCTCGAAAATGCTTTCAGTGGGCGAGAGCGGGCCGTCATGCAGCGTGCCGTGGCTTTCGGCCTCTTTATAGGATTTGACCACCAGCGCGGTCATGGTCTCCACCAGCTTCTCGTGGCGGGCCTCGTCCCATTCGCCCTTGCCGATCAGGTGCTGTTTGAGCCGCTCGATGGGATCGCCCAGCGGCCAGCTGTCGAACTCGCCCTTGGGCCGGTATTTGGACGGATCATCAGACGTGGAGTGCGCGTCGGCGCGATAGGTGAACATCTCGATCAGCGTCGCCCCGCCACCCTTGCGCGCGCGCTCGGCAGCCCATTGGGTGGCCGCATACACCGCCAGGAAGTCATTGCCGTCCACGCGTAAAGAAGCCAGCCCATAGCCCAGCCCCTTGGAGGCGAAGGTCGGCGCATCGCCCAGCGCAATGTTCTGGTGGCTGGAAATGGCCCACTGGTTATTGACCACGTTGAGGATGACCGGCGCGCGATAGGTGGAGGCCAGCGTCAGCGCGCCGTGGAAATCGCCTTCAGCCGTCGTGCCATCGCCGATCCAGCTCGCCGCCACCCGGTCCTCGCCCTTGTAGGCGCAGGCCATGGCGTAGCCGACAGCCTGGGGAAACTGCGTGCCCAGATTGCCCGAGATGGTGTAGAAATGCCCCTCCGCCCAGGCATAGTGAACCGGCAGCTGGCGGCCCTTGAGATTGTCGCGGCTGTTGGAGATGCAGTGGCTCATCATGTCCACGATATTGCGCCCGCGCGCGAACAATATGCCCTGCTGGCGATAGCTGGGGAACACCATGTCATTGGGGCGCAGCGCCATGGCGCCGGCCACCGCGACAGCCTCCTCGCCGGTGGACTTCATATAGAAGCTCATCTTGCCCTGGCGCTGGAGCTTGAGCATGCGCTCGTCATAGATGCGCGTCAGCACCATGTGCGACAGGCCCTCGCGAAGGAGCTCCGGGCTCAGCTTCGGGTCCCAGTCGCCCACCGCCTGATGGTTATGGTCCAGCACGCCCACCAGACCCACAGCGAGATCAGACGTGTCGCGCCAGGGCGCCAGCGCGTCGGGGCGTTTGGCCGTCCCGGCCTTGGGCAGGTTCAGATAGCTGAAATCGGGCGCATCCCCGGGACGAAACGGGGGCGTGGGCACATGAAAGCGAGACTGTCCGTTTGACATGGATTGTCCGTACGTTTCCTCTTGCCCCGCAAGGGGTTTGCGCGGGCGAGGTAGCCGTAAGGGCCGCGTTTGGCAACCGCGCGGGCCGGTGCGAAGAACATGCTGCGCGCGCGAAGGGGGCGGTATCGTGGCGTCCGTCGATCACCCGCCCGCCTCCTACTCTGCGTTTTCCCGGCGAAAGCCGGGACCCAGAATCCACCGCAGCTGGACCCCGGCTTTCGCCGGGGAAACGCTATGAAGGAGAGAAGGAGCAAACGGCTCGCCAACGCGAGCAGCCCGGCTACATTCGCCTCATGCGCGAAGAGCCTTTTCAGCCGTGCGTGTATCTGATGGCCAGCAGGCGCAATGGCACGCTCTATTGCGGCTCCACCTCATCTCCGCTTCGGCGCATCTGGCAGCACCGCGAAGGCGTGGGCTCGGTGTTCACCCGAAAATACCGTGTGACCCGGCTGGTCTGGTATGAGTTTCATGGCCAGATGAGCGCCGCGCTCAAACGCGAGCTCCAGATCAAGGAATGGCGCCGGCGCTGGAAACTGGAACTGATAGAAGCGGCCAATCCGGGCTGGCGCGATCTCTACGAGGACTGGTTCTGATCGCCCACCTTGCGTTTTCCCGGCGGCGAAGCTTGAGTTCAGGCGATCAACATCGTCAGACGATTATCCGGGTCAGTCCCTTCTGCGTTTTCCCGGCGAAAGCCGGGAGCCAGAATCACCGGCGCCACTGGGCCCCGGCTTTCGCCGGGGAAACGCATAATGTGAGGGGTGAGCGGCGGTTGAGATGTTTGCGCCACGCCTATTCCGCCCCGCCCCGCGCTACAGTGGCCCTCACCGAATCACCCTCCGCGCGGAGACCCACCCCATGGCGGCGGCCGGACCCGAGATTGAACGTCTGATCCAGCTGCTGGCCAAACTGCCGGGGCTGGGGCCGCGCTCGGCGCGCCGCGCCGCGCTGCAAATGCTGCAAAAGCGCGACACGGTGATGCTGCCGTTGGCTGAGGCGCTGGCCGAAACCGCCGCGAAGGTGAAGCCGTGCTCCATCTGCGGCAATCTCGATGTCGCCGATCCGTGCACCGTATGCCGCGATCCGCGCCGGGAGCCGGGGGTGATCTGCGTGGTCGAAACGGTGAGCGATCTGTGGGCGCTGGAGCGCGCCAGCGCCTTCAAGGGCCGCTATCATGTGCTGGGCGGGGTATTGTCGGCGATTGACGGCATCGGGCCGGAGGAGCTCAACATCGCCCGGCTGATCGAGCGCGCCCGCGCCGGCGAGATCAGTGAAATCATCCTGGCCCTCAACGCCACGGTGGACGGCCAGACCACTGCGCATTTCCTGGCCGACAAGCTGGCTGGCACGGGCATTACGCTCACCTCGCTGGCGCGCGGCGTGCCGGTGGGGGGCGAGCTCGATTATCTCGATGACGGCACGCTGGCCGCCGCCTTCCGCAGCCGCCGCCCCGCCTGAAGGAGCCGCCCATGACCGCCCGCCATGACCACCCCGCCGGAAAAGTCACCCGCATTCATGTGGACAGCGCGCTTCTGAAAGACAATTTCCTGGGCGATCCCCATGTGCGCGCCATCGATGTCTATACGCCCCACGGCCACGACGGCGCGGGCCTGCCGCTGCTGGTGGACCTCACCGGCTATACCGGCAGCGGATTGTCGCACACGGCGTGGAAGAATTTCGGAGAGAACGTGCCTGAACGCCTCGACCGGCTGATCGGGTCGGGCGCCATGGCGCCGGCGGTGGTGGCCTTTCCTGACTGCTTCACGCGCCTGGGCGGCAATCAGTATGTGAACTCATCGGTCATGGGGCCGTGGGAGGATGTGCTGATCACCGAATTCACGCCGGCCGTGGAGGCGCGCTTTAATTGCGGCGGCGCCGGGCGCCGGGCGGTGTTCGGCAAAAGCTCGGGCGGCTATGGCTCCATCGTTCACGCTCTGCTGCACGCCGATTACTGGGCCGCCGCCGCCTGCCATTCGGGCGATATGGCGTTCGAACTATGCTACGGGCGCGAGTTCCCGTCCGTGCTGCGCGCGCTGGCCAAGAAGGGCGGGGTGCAGGGCTTCATGGAGGCGCTTGAGGCCAGTGTGAAACCCTCAGGCTCCGACATCCACGTCCTGATGACCCTGGCCATGGCCGCCACCTATGACCCCGACCTGTCCCGGCCCTTCGGCGTGCGCCTGCCCGTCACCCACGACACGTGCGAGCGTATCGAGGAGCTCTGGGCCAACTGGCTCGCCTGGGACCCCCTCACCCTGGTGGAGCGCCATCACAGCGGCCTCAAACAACTCAAGGGCCTGTTCATCGATTGCGGCGATGTGGACCAGTACGACCTGGTCTACGGCGCCCGCCGCCTGCACGCCCGCCTCGACGCGCTGGGCGTGCCCCATGAATACCACGAGTTTCCCGACGACCATTCCGGCATCGACTACCGCATGGATGTGAGCCTGCCTTATCTGGTGGGAGTGTTGGGGGGTGATGTGGGGAGCTGCTCACCAAACAACTTCCACAGCCCCACCAATAATATTGCCAATTTATAATATAGATTCGAAAGAATGGTGAGGTGATGTAATTTACATTGAGGTGTCCACTGGCTTATTTTTTTGCTTGGAACTTCCAATAAACATGGCGGCTATTGGCGCAAAAATAGCAATGACAACGGCTAGCGTTAGAATCGGAAACTCGTAGGTATCAGCCTCGAATGCTCGCAAGACTGCAAAGCTGGGGCTTAAAAAGAAGGTTTTCACAAAAGTGATCGCAACCACAGCAATTGTAAAGGCACGCTCACCCATGAAAGCCCCAATGGAACATAGCAGGAGCGCAAGCGCTGAAACATAAATTCCTACCACCGGCACGAATACCGCAAGAATTCCAACCACAAGGCCAGCAATACCAAACCCGGTTCCAGTTTGATTGGACATTTTAGCCCCCTTAATTGGTCTAAATTAAATCCGATGAGCGATTAAGAGCATTAAAATTTTACAAGACTGCCTTGTCAACCATAGAATTAAATTTAGCATTTAATCGTATTAAATTCAACTTTTTACCGTCGATTTTTAGGGTCGAAACCCAATCAGCCTATTGATGGGCGTGTGCAAATCATGATTCCAACGGCTTGAGGCTGTTGGAGGATGGTGTATGGCGCGCCTGTTTTGGCTGAGTGATGCCCAATGGGCGCTGATTGAACCGCATATTCC
>JAFIEB010000127.1 GCA_020832735.1 Oceanicaulis sp. | reverse complement strand
CGCCCGGCCCGGGCCGCGGCACGAGATGGGGGCGCACCTGCACGCCGTACTGACCGGCCAGATGGCCAAGCGCGCGCGCCGCCAGCCAGGAATGGGGATCACCGGCCTGATGGAAATAGCGCACCACGGGCCGCGCGCTGGACAGACGGCGCCTCAGACCGGCCAGGGCGCGCTGCGCGGCGCGCACCCGCCGGCTCGTGATCAGCGCCGGGATCAGGCTGCGCGGCGCCGCCATCACGTCACCATGTCCCGTCCGGCGGAGGCGAGGCTGTCCAGATCCGGCAAGGGCGGGATGCCGAGCCCTTTGAGAACGGCCGGGCGCTGCTCAAGCCGCGCCTTCCAATCATTGAGATGATCCAGCCCGTCCAGCGGCGCGCCCGCCCAGAAATGGGCGAACACCCACGGGAAGCAGGCGATGTCGGCGATGGAGTAGTCATCCCCGGCCAGATAGGGCGCCTGGCTCAGGCGCGCATCCATCACCTCATACAGGCGCCGTGTCTCGGTCTGGTAGCGCTCGATGGCGAGCGGGATTTTTTCGGGCAAATAGCGGAAGAACACATTGGCCTGACCCTGCATCGGGCCCAGGCCGCCCATTTGCCAGAACAGCCACTGGATCGCCTGCCAGCGCCCGTCCGCCCCGGCCGGGATCAGCTTCCCGGTCTTTTCAGCGAGATAGAGCAGGATGGCGCCCGATTCAAAGACCGCCCGGCCGCCTGCCTCATGGTCGACGAGTGTGGGGATGCGTCCGTTGGGATTGAGCTTCACATACTCTGGAGACTTCTGATCGCCCTTTTGAAGCTGGAGCACCTTCACCTCGTAGGGAAGGCCCAGCTCCTCAAGCGCAATGGAGATTTTCCAGCCATTGGGCGTCGGCGCGGTGTAGAGATCAAACATGGCGTCAGTCCTCGTAGAGGAAGGCGAGGCCGCGGCTCGCCAGCGCCGCTCCGGCGGCCCGGGCGTCAGTCTGGGACATGGCGGCGATTTCCGCCATGACGGCCTGCCGGCTCTTCTCCGCATCGGGGCGGGTGAACATACGCACCGGTTTGCCCTCCAGCATGAAATGAGTCCATTTTTCACCCGCCTCGACCGCCTTGCGGTTCTCCGGCAGGAACCGCCCGAAACCATCCAGCAGCAAAGGAAAGAGCGGCTCCAGGCTTTCGGGGATCGCGTCTGCGTCCAGCCAGGTCTCATCACCCGCCACCCGCTCCCAGGCGCGGCCGGTCCAGTCCAGCAGGCCTGGCGCCTGAGCCGTCACAAACGCCTTCGCCACGCTGTCGGCGGCAAAATGAGCCTTCATGGCGCCGAGGGTTTTCAGATCCGCCAGGGACAGGCGCTCTCCGAACAGGGCCGGTATGACGGCGAAATGGGCTTCAAGGATTTTCAGGAACGCCGCGAACTCGGCGCGCAGCTGATCCTGGTGATCGGGCCCCGCCGCCATCACCCCCATCGCCTTGCGGCCCCAGGGCAGGATCATATCGGCCACGGCCTGCACGGTGGCCATTTCCCCGTCATCAGGCTTGCGATCTTTCGGCGCCCCGGCGAGATCGTGCGCGATCGCCAGCGCGCCTTCACGCGCGCCGTCATCATCCACCCAGCGGAAATGCAGGGCCGCGCGGGTGAACCATTCATCAATCCAGTCATCAAGCACGCGGCAGAGAATGCGCTGGGCGGGACTGCGCGGTATCACCGGGCGGTCAGGGTAGCGCATGTCCAGAAGCTGGATGATGTAGGTTGAATCGTGAATGACCCAGCCTTCGGGCGTCTCCACCACCGGGATCAGGTGCGTGCCTGCGCGCGCCTCCAGCCGGTCGCGAACGTCCGGGGATTTGGGCAGGGCGCGGTGAGGGATGCGCATATAGCGCATGGCCGCTTCCACCATGCGCGTGAAATATGATGGGTCGGCGCCGTAAATCAGATATTCGCCCGGCAGCATGGGGCCTCCTCGTGACAGTTCAGCTGTGGCGCAACACGCCATATTTCAGGATGGAAATGAGGGCGTCGGCATAGGCGTCTGCGATCCCCGGATCGGTCAGCTCGATGCCCGCCAGAGCGCGCGCATTGGCCGCCTGGGCGAACGGCCCGATGGCCGCGTTGGTCGACAGCATGAAGGCGAAATGCGGATCAATGCCCGCCGCCCGGCCCTGGGCGCGCATCTGGTGGAAAGGCTCCAGGGAGAAATCGTAGGCCGGGCGCAGATAGTGCTCGACCAGCCAGTCATAGCGCGCGCCGCCTGCAATGCCGGCCTGCATCACGAACCCGGCCAGATGGGGAATGCGCGCCGCAGTGCGCACGGTCGCACGCACCTGGGCCTCCATGCGGGCGACCGGATCATTGAGATCGACGTCCGTCAGCGCCTCAGCCATGGCGACGTGCACATGCCCGAACAGATAGCCCGCAACCGCCTCCCACAGCGCATCCTTGGCGCCGAAATAATGCCGGATCAGGCCATGAGCGAGTCCGGCTTCATCGGCGATGGCCCTTAAGGACGCGCCTTCAAAACCCTGACGGGCGAAGTGCGCGGCGGCGGCCCCCAGCAATTGCTGGCGCTGGGTTTCAGGATCGGATTTTACGGGGCGGCCCGGACGGCGCGCCGCAGCATGAGCCGGGGTGTCAGAAGCTGTCATCAGACCCTGCGCGGTTTTTGAGGTGGACAGGGAGCGCCCTGTAAATATACAGTCGTATAATAATGCTGCCGGCCAACAAGGCAAGCCTGTCGTGCGTCACAGGCCAACAGGGGGAGCACAAGCCCATGCGTACAGGACATTTCGGACCCCGCGCCCTGGCCGTGATCGGCGTCGTGCTGGCGCTGGGCGTCAGCGGCTGGTGGGCTTTCGACCGCTATGTGATTTACCTGCCAGGGCTTGTGCAGGACCTGCGCGATCCGGTCGGTCCGAACCGGCCGGTTCAGTGGGCTGCAGGTCCTGATGACGCGCTCGACCGGGACGGGCCGCCCAATATCGTCCTGATCGTGGCCGATGATCTGGGCTGGAACGACATCACCCTGCATGGCGGCGTGGCCGGAGGCTCGGTCCCGACGCCCAATATCGACCGGCTGGCGCGCGAAGGCGTGCAGCTCACCAATACCTACGCCGCCAGCGCCACCTGCGCGCCCTCGCGCGCGGCCCTGATGACCGGGCGCCTGCCGACCCGGTTCGGATTTGAATTCACCCCCATGCCGCCAGGCATGCCGTTCATCGTGCGCCGGGCGCAGCGGCGAACGCCCATGGATCCCCCCTTCCTGTTTCACAGCGCCGACAGGCGCATGCCCGAGTTCGCCGACATGGGCCTGCCCGCCAGCGAGATCGCCCTGCCCCGGATGCTGGGCGAGGCGGGCTATCACTCCATCCTGATCGGCAAGTGGCATCTGGGCGGCAGCCATGGCTCGGACCCGGTCTCGCACGGCTTTGACGAAAGCCTGGAGCTGGCCGGCCTGCTCTATGCGCCCGCCGGCGATGACAGCGTGGTCGAGGCGCGCCAGGACTTTGACCCGATCGACGCCGTCTACTGGGCGGTGGGCCGCGCGGCGGTGCGCGAGGGTGCGGGGCCGCGTTTTGCGCCGGACATCTACCTCACCGACTATTTCACCCGAGAGGCCGTGCGCGCCATCGAAGCCAACCGCAACCGGCCCTTCTTCCTCTATCTGGCGCACTGGGCGCCCCATTCGCCCCTGCAGGCGGCGCGCGAGGATTATGAGGCGCTTGATCATATCGAGGATCACGCCACGCGCGTCTACGCCGCCATGATCACCGCCTTCGACCGGGGTGTGGGCGAGGTGCTCGACGCTCTGGATGCGCAGGGCCTGGCCGATGATACGGTGGTGATCTTCACATCGGACAATGGCGGGGCGCACTATATCGGCGTCCCCGGCCTGAATGACCCCTATCGCGGCTGGAAGGCGACCTTCTTTGATGGCGGCATCCGCGTCCCGACCTTCATGCGATGGCCGGGCGTGATCGAGCCGGGCAGCGAGATGGCGGGCCTGGCCCAGCATATCGATATCCTGCCGACCCTGGCCGCTGTCGCCGGGGCTGCCCCGCCCCGGGACCGGGTGATCGACGGGCGCGACCTCACCCCCTTCCTCACCGGCGAGGCTGACGGCGCGCCCCATGAGACGCTCTTCTGGCGCAGCGGGCACTACCGCGCCGTGATCCATCAGGGCTGGAAGCTGCAGGTCGCGCAGCGGCCCGATCAGGTCTGGCTGTTCGATCTGGACGCCGATCCCGGCGAGCTGGTGAACCTCGCCCAATCCGAGCCCGGGCGCGCCGCGGCGCTGCGCGCGCTCATGGACGCCCACTACGCAGAACAGGCCGAGCCGCTATGGCCGTCCATCGTGGAAATGCCGGTCAATGTCGACACGCCGCTGGGGCGGCCGCGCAATGAGGATGACGAATATGTCTACTGGCCGAACTGACGCCTGGCGCCTTGCGGGCTTGGCCGCCTGCTTTGCGCTCCTCACCGCGCCCGCGCTCACTCGCGAAGAGGCTGAAGAGCCGGCGCCAGCGCCCGTGCGGCCCAATTTCCTGATCGTCATTCTGGACGATATCGGTTTTACCGATCTGGGCGCCTATGGCTCGGAAATGCGCACGCCGCATTTCGACGCCGAGGCGCAACGCGGCGTGATGTTCTCCAGCTTCCATGCCGGGCCGACCTGCGCGCCGACCCGCGCCATGCTGATGACCGGGGTGGACAGCCATCTGACCGGCGTGCCGACGCTGGAGCATCTCATGCTGCCAGAGCAGCTGGGCCAGCCCGGCCATGAGGGCGAGCTCAACACCCGCGTCGCCACCATCGCCGAGCAGTTGTCAGGCGCGGGCTATGTCAGCCTGATCACCGGCAAATGGCATCTGGGCCGCTCGCCGACCAGCCTGCCCGCCGGGCGCGGATTTGCGCGCAGCTTCATTCTCGATTCCTCCGGCGCCGACAACTGGGAGCACCGCCCCTATCTGCCCCATTACACGCGCGCCGAGTGGTGGGAGGATGACGCCCCGGCCCATGAACTGCCGGAGGATTTCTACTCCTCGGCCTTCATCGTCGACAAGATGATCGATTATCTCGGCGACCTTGAGCCGGACCAGCCCTTCCTCTCCATCGTCTCGTTTCAGGCCAACCATATTCCGCTGCAGGCGCCGCGCGAGTATGTCGAGCGTTATGACGGCGTGTATGACGACGGGTGGGAGGCGCTGGCCGAACGCCGCCACGCCGCCGCAGCCGCGCTGGGCCTGATCCCCGAAGACGCGCCCCCGCCCTTGCTTCCCGGCAGCTTGCGGCGCTGGTCCGGCCTGTCGCCGCGCGAGCAGGCCCACAGCGCCATGAGCCGTCAGGTCGCCGCAGGCATGCTGGAGGCGGCCGACCATCATTACGGGCGCCTGGCCGAATGGCTGCGCGAGACCGGCCGCTATGACGATACGGTGGTGATCATCCTGTCCGACAACGGGCCGGAGTATAACAATCCCAGCCGCAGCCGCGCCTTTCTCGGCTGGCTGGCCCTGCAGGGCTATTCGCGCGACCCCGCGCGTCTGGGCGAGCGGGGAACCTATGCCTGGATCGGCCCGGAATGGGCGGCGGCCTCCTCCTCGCCCCTCTCCCTGTTCAAGTTTCACGCCGCCGAGGGCGGGGTGCGCGTGCCCCTGATCATCTCCGGACCCGGCGTCACCGCGCGCGGGATCGCGCCGGCCTTCACCTTCGTCACCGACATCGCCCCGACCCTGAGCGATCTGGCCGGCGCCGCGCCGATGGACGGGCGCGAGCCCTTCACCGGACGCAGCCTGACCCCGCTGCTGACCGGAGAAGCAGAGCGCATCTATGCGCCGCAGGACGCCATTGGTCTGGAAATGTCGGGCCAGTCCGCGCTTTATCGCGGCGATTACAAGCTCACCCGCAACATGGCGCCCTATGGCGACGGGCAATGGCGCCTGTTCAATCTGGCCGGCGATCCCGGCGAGACCCGCGATCTGGCCGGCAGCCGGCCCGATCTGTTCGCCAGCATGCGCGAGGCCTATGGCGCCTACGAACAGCGCATGGGCGTTCTGCCCGTCCCGGCCGATTTCGACGCCCAGGGCCGCATTGATGCGATGGGCTGGCGCGCCTTCTTTGAAAACAACGCCCTGGCGCTGATCCTGACAGGCCTGACCCTTCTGGCCGCCGCCCTCGCCGCCGGATATCTGGCGATGAAACGCCGCCGCCGCCGGATCTGGCGCTGACCCGCCCGGCCGCTGATGACGGGCGGACGGCGGTGTCTGGACGTCGTGAGAGAGGAACCTGGTAGCGGGGGGGAGACTTGAACTCCCGACCTCAGGATTATGAGTCCTGCGCTCTAACCAGCTGATCTACCCCGCCGGGGGAAGGCGGCCTGTTCGGGCCGGAGGCAGGCGTATACCCGCGCCGGACCTTGCGTGCAAGCGTCCGGCGCGGGGATGACAGCGCCTGAGTGCGCGGGCCGGTCAGGCCGCGCGCACGCCAGTGAGGAATTGCGACACCGCGCCGCGCAGCGTGCCCGATTCCCGGTTCAGCGCCTCGGAGGCGGCGCTGACCTGGGCGGCGCACTGGCCGGTTTCGGAAGCCGCCGCGTCAACCCGGGAGATGGACTGGGACACGTCGCGCGTGCCGGTGGCGGCCTCCTGGGCGGCGCGGGTGATCTCGCTGGCGGCCGCGCGCTGTTCTTCCATGGCCGCGGCGATGGCGGCGGAGATGGCGTTCATCTCGTTGATCACCTCGCCGATATTGCCGATGGCGCTGACCGCCTTGCCGGTGGCCGACTGGATGCCGCCAACCTGATCAGAGATAGAGGAAGTGGCCCGGCTGGTTTGCTCGGCCAGGGATTTGACCTCGCTGGCCACAACGGCGAAGCCCTTGCCCGCCTCGCCGGCGCGCGCCGCCTCGATTGTGGCGTTCAGCGCCAGCAGATTGGTCTGCTCGGCGATGTCGTTGATCAGGCGCACAATGTCGCCGATGCGCGAGGCCGCCTCGTTGAGAGCCGCCACGTCGTGATTGGTTTCCTCAACCCGCGTCGCGGCGGTCTGGGCGATCTCGGTGGAGCGCGCGATCTGCTGGGCGATTTCCGCGATCGAGCCGGTCATCTCCTCGGCGGCGGCGGCCACCGTATCGACGTTTTCGGCCGCACGCGCGCCCGACTGGTTGACCTGGGCGGTGGTCTCGCCGGCGCTGCGCGAGGATTCGGTCAGGGCGTGGGCGGCCGAGTCCATCTCCTGGGCGGCGTCCGTCACGGCCGACAGGGCGCGCTGGGACACAGTCTCGAACGCGGCGATCAGGGCCTCGATGGCCGCGGCGCGCGGGGCGCGCGCCGCTTCGTCAGCCTCACGCTCGCTGGCCAGGCGCCGGCGTTCAATGGCGTTCTGGCGGAACACCGCCACGGCGCGGGCCATCTCGGCGATCTCGTCGCGGCCGTCAGCGGCCGGCTCCTCGCCGATCTCGCCGCCGGCCAGCCCGGTCATGACCGCGCTGATCCGCTTGAGGCGGCGCAACAGATTCCGGGTGACATAGAACCAGATCACGCCGGCCCCGACCGCAACGCCGATCAGCCCGAACACGATCATCGCGGCCGAACCGCCGGCGATGGCGGCGCGTCCGGCCTCGCTGGCCGCAGCCTGCTGCTCCAGCGCCGATTCACGCGTGGCGCGCACCAGCTCGGCCAGCTGGGCGTCGGCCATGCGCGCCTCCTCCACCAGATCTTCGGCGGCCGCTTCGGCCTCCAGCTCGGCCCGGCGCAGGGCGAACAGGCCGGACGGCCCCTCGCCGAACGACAGCAGAGCGTTGACCGGCGCGGTCACATCCGCGCCTGCGGCTGCGCCCAGAATGGCCAGATTGATGCGCACCTCGTCAGCGGCGAACTCGAAGGCGTCCTCCACGCCCGCAACATCGGCGGCGCTCGCCGCAGCGCCCAGCTCGGCATAGCGCGTCGCAGCCAGATTCACCGCCATGGAGGCGCGCAGCAGGGTCTCGATCACGCCTTCGTCCTCGGTGGCGTCCAGAACCGCTTCCAGCGCGTCAGCGGCGCGCGCGCGCTCGGCCAGCGCCGTGTTCAGCGCACGCTCGCGGTCGGCGCGCGCGTCCAGGCGCTGCGCGACCGGACCCGCGGCGGCGTTCACCGCTTCGCGCACATCGTCCAGCGCCTGGGAGAGCGCGTCGGCGGCGTGCGCCTCCAGACCGGCGGCGCGCAGATCGGCGACCGCGACGGAGGCTTCCTCCAGCAGGGCGTCCAGACGCGATGACGACACCGTACGGTCAATCGCATCGCGCGAGCGCGAGAATGCGGCGAATTCGCCGGTCAGCGCGGCCGAAGCCGCCTGCAGGCTCTGAGCGGCGGCCGCTCTGGGGGCGGTGCGCTCCACCACATCGTCCAGGGCGCGGTCCGCCTGTGTGAAGGCGATCATGGCCGCGGCGATGACAGCCAGCATGATGGCGATAACCCCGCCAAACGCTGCGATCAGGCGCGTCTGAACCGAGTGGAGAGCAAATTTCATATCAAGGCCCCGTTAAGGTTAATCATCCCCGTCAAGGAAAAAGCGGCGCAGCAAACGCTGCGCCGCCTCTCCCGGAAAGCTTAGTCAGCGAACGCGAAATCGAAGCGCCGCTCCATGTTTTCAGTGCGCTCGCCCGCCGCATAGCGCCAGGCTTCCAGCGCGCGCATCACAGAGCGTTCGAACACGCCGGCGGGGGTGGCTTCGACCACTTCCACATCAGCGACTTCACCGTCCTCGGTCACGGAGTAACGCACCGTGACATGTCCCTCGAGATTGCGCCGCTGCGCCGCGCGCGGAAATTCCGGCGCCTCGAAGCTGTCCAGCTCGCGATCCGCCGATGCAGCCATCGCCGGAGCTGTTCCCAGACCGGCGGCCAGAGCCAGCACAGCCGTCATCGCATAGACTTTTTTCATCGTCACACCCAACCCGTTGTTTGAAGACCGCGCCGCGGCGCCGGTCCGGATCTACCCAAGCCCGAAGGTCCGGGCGCGTTGATCCGCCCTGGTCCGCTTCGGACAGGACTGGTTATGGCGCAAAGCCCTTGCCGTTCGCTTAACGCAGCGCGTGATTGCAGTCGTGCGTAGCGCCGCTTTCACTGAACACGCTCGGCATAAGAATATACAGCGCTGAAATTACACAGATTATGTGATGCAGCCCACTCAGGCGGAAATGTGAATCGGGTGACCCAGAGCGGCCAGCGCGCTTTCGGCAAACGCCTCTGTAAGCGTGGGATGCACGTGAATTGTGCCCGAAATGTCTTCCAGACGCGCGCCCATTTCCAGCGCCAGGGCGAACTCGCCCGACAGCTCGGACACATGCTTGCCCACGGCGTGAATGCCCAGGATCACATGATCGCTCTTGCGTGCGGTGACGCGCACGAAGCCGCCATCGGCGCCGCCCTCCATGGTCAGCGCCCGGCCCGAGGCCGCCAGCGGGAATTTGCCGGTGATCACGTCCTCGCCTTTGGCTTTCGCCTCGTCCGGCGTCAGCCCGGCGCCCACCAGTTCGGGCTCGGTGAAGCACACCGCGGCGATCGCTGCGGGATCAAAACGGCGCTTGTGGCCGGCGATGATCTCGGCGACGGCTTCACCCTGCGCCGTGGCCTTGTGGGCCAGCAGCGGCTCGCCGGTCAGATCGCCAATGGCGTAGACGCCGCGCATGGCGGTGCGGCACTGGTTGTCGATTTTCACAAACGGCCCGTCCATGTCGACGCCCATGTTTTCCAGCCCCCAGCCTTCGGTGACGGGCCTGCGGCCGACCGAGACCAGGATTTTGTCCGCCTCGATGCGCTGGGTCTCGCCGCCCGCCGTCTCGAACTCCAGGAAGGTCTTGCCGCCCTCCTCCACCACGCCTTTGGCTTTGGATTTGAGGTGGAGCTCGACCTTGTTCTTCTTCAGCCACATCGTAACCGGGCGCGTCAGCTCGGCGTCGTAAAGCGGCACGATGCGGTCGAGCGCCTCGACCACCGTCACCGCGCTGCCCAGCTTGCGGAAGGCGATGCCGAGCTCCAGCCCGATATAGCCGCCGCCGACCACCACCAGTTTTTCCGGCAACTCGGTGAGCTCCAGCGCCTGCGTGGAGCCGATCACCGCGCCGCCAAACGGCATGAAGGGCAGTTCGGTTTCCTTTGACCCCGTGGCCAGGATCACATGCTCGGCCGTGATCTCCAGCTCGCCGCCATCGGCGAGCGTCACAACGCAGGTCTTGGCGTTCTTGAACACCGCCCAGCCATTGACCGCCTCGACCTTGGCCGCTTTGAGGAGCTGGCCCACGCCCTTGGTGAGCTTGTTGACGATCCCGTCCTTCCACGCCGTCAGCCCCGCCATGTCGAGCTGCGGCGCGGCCGACAGCGACAGGCCCATATCGGCCTTGCCGGCCAGATGGCGCATCTCTTCAAACTTCGACGCGGCGTGGATGAAGGCTTTCGACGGGATGCAGCCGCGATTGAGGCACGTGCCGCCCAGCCCCGCCTTGTCCACGATCACCGTGTCCAGCCCCAGCTGTCCCGCCCGGATCGCCGCCGGGTATCCGCCCGGCCCGCCGCCCACGACGAGAACCTGACAATTGCGGGTTTTGCGCTCAGACATGGGGGCGTCCTTTTGGCTCAAAGGGATGTCGCGCCCGATCTAGCCGCTCCGCGCCCAAAGGGGAACCCGGCAGCGCCAGCCCTAGCGCCGTGCTGACCCGGCCGAGCCGCCAAAGAACACCATCACCCCGATCAGAAAGCCCAGATCGTAGGGCCAGCCATTATTGGGCGTGGCGTAGACCGCGACATCAGCAAAGAAGCTGGCGATGAAGGTGAAGAGCAACAAAAAGCCATGGGCGAGCCCGTACAAAAAGCCCGGCGCGCCTGGCTGCACCCCGCCCGGCGCCGGCTCTGCGCACCCCGCCAGCACCAGCATGAGAACGATGACGGCGAGTGCGATACGCATGGGGTGTCTCCGGGGGCTGGTGGGCGCCCCTCAGGTCTACGCCTTTGGCGGGGGAAAGGGAAATGTTGGCGTGAGGAGAGCGAACGAGGCCCCTTTCCACCAAACCTGCCTTCCCGGACGCCATGGCCTTGAGCCGGGGAGACCCGACCCATCCACTAGACCGTCCTGCCTCTGAGGCGGTTGAAACTTCAGGGGATGGACCCCGGATATTTGCTGCGCAAATTCCGGGAAGGCAGTGACCTTGCCTCCCTTATCCACCCCCGCCCCGCGCCGGTATAGACTGCGCGCGTCATGTCACATGCCGCACTCTCCACCGCGCCGCGTTGGCGCCGGGCGCCGCACGGTCCCCGCCAGAGAGGCCGGAGAAGCGGGAGGGTGGTGATAAGCGTAATAGGAATCGCCCGCCCCCAAATTCTCGAAAAATCTCACCCGGTCTCACCTGCGCTTTTGATGTCCACCGGATCGAGCAGGCTCGCCTCGTTCACCCGCACCGCATTGACCCGGCGGCTGACCGGGCGGGCGCTCAGGGCGCGCTCGGGCGGCGGGGCGAAAAAGCCCTGCGCATCACTGTCCGGGTCCAGCCAGGTCTGGAACGCGCCGCGCTCCAGGATCACCGGAACCCGGTCATGCAGCCAGGCGGTGTCCGGCCCGGCCTCGCGGGTCAGAATGGCGAAGCTGTCAATGCGCGTCTCGCCCTCGCCCCAGCGCTCCCACAGCCCGGCGAACACCAGGGGCGCGCCGTCGGTGCGGGTGATGTACCAGGGCTGCTTGCCATCGGGGCCGGCCTGCCATTCAAAGAAGCCGTCGGCCGGGATCAGGGCGCGGCGCCGTTTGAGGGCCGTGCGGAATGCAGGTTTCTCGGCCGCGGTTTCGCTGCGCGCATTGATCAGGGGTTTGGCGCCCGCCGGCCCGGTCTTCGACCAGTGCGGGACCAGCCCCCAGCGGATCGCCGACAGGCGCGCCGCCCCGTCCGCGCCCCGGCGCACGACGGCAAGCTCTTGTGTCGGCGCGGCGTTCCAGCTGGGCGCCAGATTGGGCCGGTCTTCGCACTCGAACAGCGCGCGCAACTGGTCCACAGTGAGCGCGATGACATACCGCCCGCACATCTCCATCTCCTTGCCCGCCCCACTCAAGGCCCGCGGCGCATGAGCGTCAAGGCGCGCCCTGTGGTCAGCGTCGGGGCGGTGGTCTGGCGCGGGGACGAGGTCTTGCTGATCCGGCGCGGGCGGGCGCCGTTCGAGGGCCAGTGGTCCATCCCCGGCGGCAAGGTGGAGTATGGCGAAACGCTTGAAGACGCCCTCGTGCGCGAGGTGCGCGAGGAAACCGGCGTGGAGATCGCCCTGGCCGGCCTCATCGGCGTCTACCAGTCCATCGAGCCAGACACCCATTTTGTCATGGTCGACTGGTGCGCCGACTGGATCAGCGGCGAGCCGGAGGCCGCCGACGACGCGCTGGAGGCGTGCTTCGTCCCGTTTGACGAGGCGCTGGCGCGCATCGCCTGGGACACGACACGCACAGCGCTTAGCGACGCCGCGCGGCTGCGGGGGCGGGCATGACGGCCCCGCCTGACCGGATTTGCGGCGGGGAAACTATTGCGCCGGTTCGCCCTCGATCGCGTCCTGCGCCTCCGTCTCAGGCCGCGCGCGGAAGTCGACATCGCTATCGGCCAGGAACCAGGTGAACATGGCCCAGGCGGCGACATTCTGGGCCATTTCCTCGGGCACGATCTTGTCGAACGTGTCATTGGGCGTGTGGTGGAACTCGAAATAGTCCGTCCCGTCCTGATCAAGGCGCGCCATCGGCACGCCCATCGCCGCCAGCGGGATCATGTCCGGCCCGCCGCCAGAGCTGTTGCCGCCGCGCTCAATGCCCAGAAAGGCGAGCTCTTCCTGCATGGCGTCAAAGAAGCCCACGGCATGTTCACCCACGCCCGACGACAGGCGCCAGACATTGCGCGCGCCGAAATCGGATTCCGAACCGATAATGTGCTGCTCCACCGTGCCGTCCGCCATGCGGGCGGCAGCATAGGCGCGCGCCCCCACCAGCCCGACTTCCTCGGCGCCGAACAGCACCACGCGGATGGTCCGGCGCGGGCGCACGCCCGCTTCCATGATCAGCCTGGCCGCCGCCGTGACAATGCCCACGCCCGCCCCGTCGTCCAGCGCGCCGGTGCCGGTGTCCCAGCTGTCGAGATGGGCGCCGATGATGACGATTTCCTCAGGCGCCTCGGCGCCCACAATTTCAGCGATGACATTGCCGCTGGTCACCTCGCCGCGCCAACCGGCATGGGTGCGCAGCGCCACGCGCATCGTCTCGCCCATGGCGTGGATGCGCTCGATCTGGTCAGCGTCCGGCGCCGAGACAGCGAGGGCGGGAATGTTCGGCAGGCGCTGGGCAGGAAAGCTCATCATGCCCGTATGGGCGAAGCGGTGCGAGGACGTGCCCACCGACCGGATCAGCAGGCCCGCCGCGCCGCGGTTCTCCGCCTCCACCCAGCCCAGGGTGCGCTTGCGATTGGCCCAGCCATAGCCCTCGCCGGTGCGCGTAGCGGTCATCCGGTCATTCACGAAGACCAGCTTGCCCTCCAGCGCGTCGTCCGCGCCGTCAAACTCCAGCAGGTCGTCAAAGCTGTCAAAGAACACCACTTCGGCTTCCAGCCCGCCCTCGGGCGTGGCCGCCGCGCCGCCCAGCGAGGTGGCGTAAAGCTCCTGCGGATAAGGGTGGGTGATCTCCACTTCCTCGAAGATGGAATGGCCGCGCGTCCACAAATCCATCGGGAAATACTCGACGCGCACATTCTCAAAGCCCAGCTCGTTGAACATCGCCACCGCCCAGTCGCGCGCACGCGCCTCCTGCGGCGTCCCCGCCGGGCGCGGTCCGATCTCGGTTGTCAGCGATTCAGTGAGCCTGTAGGCCAGATCGCTTTCCAGCCCTGCCTCGGCCAGGGCGCGGGCGTGGACGCGCGCTTCATCTGTGAGTTCATCGGCCTGCGCCGCCGCACAAAGGAGCACGGCCGAGATCGCTGTTATCGCCAGACGCATGACACGCACTCCTCTATGTTTCACAAGGCCATGCTAGTCATAACGCGCCGGTCTGCCTACCTCATGGAGTAGGCGCATACGTACGGCTGCGCTATAACCGCGGCATGACTGACGCCCCCGACGCGCCCCCCGCCATCACTCAGGCGCCCGAGCCGGATCGCCGCGCCGCACGGGCGCGCCCGCGTCAAACGCCGGTTCCCGGCCAGACAGACGCCCAGTATGGCCGCTTCAGGCCCGGCTGGATCGTCCAGACCACCCGGCGGATCGCCAGCGCCCTGCCTCCCGGGCAGGCAGGCCTTAGGCTGGCCGGCGCACTGGCCCCGGCCGCGCTGTCCGGCCTCAAGGACGAGGCGGCGGATGTGCAGGTTTTGGGATTGTCCCTGCGCCTTCACCCCCGGGACACACTGAGCGAAAAGCGCGCTTTCCTGACGCCGCAGTGCTTCGACCCTCACGAGCTGGACGCGCTGCGCGCGGTGATGGGTCCGGGCAAGACCTTTGTCGATGCCGGGGCGCACGCCGGACTGTACGCGCTGGTCGCAGCCCAGGCCGGCGGGCCGGCCTGCCGGGTGATCGCGGTGGAGCCGCGCCATCGCCTGCGCCGGCGCCTGGCGTTCAATGCGCGTCAGAACGATTTGTCGCGGATCGAGATCTCCGGCGTGGCGCTGGCCGATTACGAAGGGGAACGCCTGCAGCGCATCTTGCACGGCGCGCCTGGACAAGCTGCAGCATCGGGCGGCGAAGCGGTGCGGGTGACAACGCTGGCGACCCTGATGGACGAGATGCGCGTGGACCGGGTCCACGCCCTGAAAATCGACGCCGGCGACGCCGAAGCGTCCGTGCTGGGCGCCTTCTTCGCCCATGCCGCCCCTGCACGCTGGCCCGATCTGATTATCCTGAAACGCGCTTCATCCGATTCAGCCTCCGGGCCGGATGCGGCCGGCTTGGCGCGCTCGCGCGGCTATCGCATCGAAAAAACAACCCGAATCCACCATATCCTCAAGCCCGCCACCGGCTGAGCTCAAGGCAAGGATACCCGCGATGTCCGAAATCGAACGCATCATCCCCGGCCGCAAGAAAGAACTGGGCGGCTTCTCCGTGGCGCGTGTCCTGCCTTTCGCCAAGCGCCGGCGCGTCGGGCCGTTCGTGTTCTTTGACGAGATGGGCCCGGCCACATTCGCCCCCGGCCATGGCATCGATGTTCGCCCGCATCCCCATATCGGGCTGTCCACTGTGACCTATCTGTTCGAGGGCGAGATGGATCACGCCGATACGCTTGGCGTTCACCAGACCATCCGCCCCGGCGAGGTCAATCTGATGACCGCCGGGCGCGGCATCACCCATTCCGAACGCACCGGCCCGGCGGCCCGCAAGGCCGGGCAGGACCTGCACGGCATCCAGATCTGGATCGCCCTGCCGGACGGATCGGAGGAGATCGAACCGGCGTTTCATCATCACGCCGCAGCCGAGCTGCCGGAATTCGAGCGCGGCGGCGCGATGCTGCGCCTGATCCTGGGCACGGCGTACGAGCACCGCTCGCCGGTGAAGGCCTATTCGCCCATCGTCTACATCCACGCCGAAGCGCCGGCGGGCGCAGCCATCGACCTGCCGCGCGGGCATGGCGAACTAGCGGCTTACGTGGTCTCCGGCGCTATCGAGATCGCCGGCGAACCGGTCAGCGCGGGGCATATGGCGGTGTTCGCGCCCGGCGAAGCGCCTGTGCTGCGCGTGCGCGCCGACAGCCGGATCATGATCTTGGGCGGCGCCAATATCGGCGAGCGCCATATCGACTGGAATTTCGTCTCCTCCAGCAAGGCGCGCATCGAACAGGCGCGGGCCGACTGGCGCGCCAGCATCGCGGGCGGCTTCAAGAACACGCCCTTCGTCCTGCCGCCGGGCGAACACGAATGGATCCCCCTGCCGGGCGACGCCGATACCGGCGCCCCGCCCGAGCAGACCGAGGATTGCCCGACAAGCTGACGGAGCTTCGTCCTGAGTTTCAGGTCTCTCCCATGCGCCGCACCGGCGCCAGGGGCTGGAAGACGCCTTCGCGCTTCTCGGCCCGGGCGGTGATCGCCTCCATGATGTCATCGGGGTTCCACACGCTCGCCTGCAGCACCATGGCGTGAGCCAGGGCGTCCTCCACCGAATGGTCGCGCGCATAGAGGAAGGAGCGCTTCGTGCCGCTGACAGCCAGCGGCGCCTTGGCGGCGATCTCGCGCGCCACGGCGTCCACATGAGCTCGCAGGGCTTCGGGCGTGTCGAAGACGCCGTTATAAAGCCCGAGCCGTTCAGCCCGCTGCGCGTCCAGGCGCGCGCCGGTATAGGCCAGTTCGCGCGCCACGCCCTCCGGGATCAGCCTGGGCAGGCGCTGGAGCGTGCCCACATCAGCGAACATGGCGATATTGGTTTCCTCGATGCGCAGCCACGCCTCGTTCGTGCCGTAGCGCAGATCACAGGCCGTGATCATGTCCACCGCCCCGCCCACGCAGGGCCCCTGCACCGCTGCGATGACCGGGAAGCGCGCCCGCTCGAACGCAGTGAAAGCGTCCTGCAGGGCGGTCGCTGCGGTCATGAAAGCCTCGCGCGCATCAGCTGAAGCGGTAGTCAGCGCGTTCGGGTCTGTGAACACGGCGATGTCCATGCCTGCACTGAACACCGGTCCTTCCGCGTCCAGGATCAACACCCGCGTGCGCCCGGCGTCCGATAGCGCCATCACCGCCTCCGGCAGTTCGCGCCAGAAGGCAGGGGTCATGGTGTTGCGCTTGTCCGGGCGGTTAAGGGTCAGGCGGGCGATCGCGCCGTCCTCAGTGACGGCGAAGCTGGTCCAGGCCATGGGCTCTCCTCGGCAGATGAAGATCAGCGCTCAGCATCGGGCCTGGCTGCGCTGCGCGCAACGCCTGTACGGCGCCCGGGCTATTGGACCGCAAAGCGATTATCCTCTAGGGATGAAGGTGCGCGCACAGGCGCGCGGATTGGTGTGATGGAGACATCTGAATGAGTCCGCACTGGACAGGCATTCTGATCGTGGCGCTCTTGCTGCTCGTGCTGTTTGGCGGGCGCGGCAAGATTTCAGCCCTGATGGGCGACATGGCCAAGGGCATCACGGCGTTCCGCAAGGGACTGAAGGACGACGGCAAGGATGACGAGGCGTCCGACAAGGACGCCGGCAAGCCGGGCGCCCTGGGTTCTGACGGCGCCGCGCCGGGCGAGCCGCGCCGCGAGGACGAGCGCGCCGGGAGCTAGGCCATGAACCCGGGCATCGGCGCGCCTGAGCTGCTGATCCTCATCATCATCGCCCTGGTGGTGGTGGGCCCCAAAGACCTGCCGCTCATGGTGCGAAAGGCCGGGCGCTTCATGGGCAAAATGCGCGCCATGGCCCGCGATTTCCAGCGCAGTTTTGATGATCTGGGCCGCCAGGCGGAACTGGACGAGCTGCGCCAGGAGATCAACGCGCTCAAGTCCGCCAACCCGGTCAATGAAGTGCGCGCCGAACTGAAAAAAGCCGAGGCCGAGGCCATGGCCGAAGAGCCCGGCGAAGCCATGCCGCGCCCGGCCGATATCCGTGAGCACCCGCGGCTGGCGGGCCGCGCCAAGCGCCCGGCGCCGGAACCGAAACCGGAACCCGACTCTGGAAAGACGGACTAGCACCATGGGCGCGCCGCGTGACGAGGAAGACGAGGTTGAAGCCTCGCGCGCGCCCCTGATGGCGCATCTCGAAGAGCTGCGCTCGCGCCTGATCGTGACGCTGGGCGCTTTGACCGTCGGTTTTGTGATCTGCTTTATCGCCGCCGAGGCGATCTATAATTTCCTGCTGGTTCCCTTCGAGACGGCCGCCCGCCAAGTGCGCGGCGAGGACCTCGAGCTGCAGCTCATCTTCACAGCACCGCTGGAATTCTTCTTCGTCAAACTCAAGCTGGCCCTGTTCGGCGCAGTCATTCTGACCTTTCCGGTGCTGGCCTATCAGGTCTGGTCCTTTGTGCGTCCGGGCCTGTACAAGAACGAGCGCTTGGCGTTCGCGCCCTTCCTGATCGCCGCGCCGGTGCTGTTCACCGCCGGGATGGCGCTGGTCTACTACTTCATCCTGCCCTTCGTGATGAGCTTTGCGCTGGGCCAGGAGCAGGCGCCCGCCGAAGGCCGCGCCAGCATCCAGCTGCTCACCCGTGTGTCGGAATATCTCAATCTGGTCACCACGCTGACCCTCGCCTTCGGCGTCAGCTTCCAGCTGCCGGTGCTGCTCTCGCTGTTGGGCAAGGCCGGGCTGATCACCAGCCAGACCCTGATCAAGTCCTGGAAATATGCGGTGGTGGGCATCGCCGCCTTCGCCGCCTTTGTCACCCCGCCCGATCCGATCAGCCAGGTCTTCCTGGGCGCAGCCATGTTCGGGCTGTACGGCCTGTCCATCCTGGCGGTGAAGATGGTCGAGCCGCGCGAGAATGAAGAGGCGGGCGAAGACGGCAAAGACTAACGCGCGCGCAGCCATCCCATCAGGACATAGAGCGCCGCCGCGCCAGCCAGGAACAGTGCAGTGTAGAGCATGGACTGCCAGCCGACCTGACTGAGCAGGACCAGCGATCCGCCCACGGCCAAGAGCGGGATCGTCCAGCCCCAGGGCAGGATGAAGCCGCCCTCGGTCTGGGGCGAGATCTGGCGCAGGCGCGGCATCGCCGCAATGCAGGCGAGATAGACCAGCACCCGCACAAACGCGCTGATCATGGCCAGCCAGACGAACGAGCCGAACACCGCCAGCACGAAACCGAGCAAGGCGAAAAACACGATGGAGTGGGCCGGGGTGCGCCGCTTCTCGTCAATTTTTGCGAACCAGGACGGCAGGGTCTCCTCGCGCGCCATGGCGTAGGTCAGGCGCGGCGCGGTCACCATCGTGCCCGCGATGTTGCCGCCCACCGAGACAATCACTCCGGCGGTCAGGATCAGGGCGCCTACGGGACCGAAAATGACGGCGGCCACATCCACCAGCGCACGCTCGGAGCTGGCCAGGTCGGGCAGCACGCCCACGGCTACCGTCTGGATCACGACATAGAGCAGGGCCACCACGCCCAGCGCCCAGAACAGGCCCAGCGGCATGGCGCGCGCCGGGTTCCTGGTCTCGCCCGCCGGGATGAGGGCTGATTCCCAGCCCACGAAGGCATAGATCACCAAAAGGGCCGCAGCGCCCCAGGCGCTGAAAGCTGGCAGGGCGAACTGGTCGCCCGCCTGCGGGAAAAGACCCGGATCGATGAAAAACAGCCCCACGACCGCCAGCGCCAGCAGCGGCAGTAATTTCAGCAGCGTCAGCGCGCCCATGGCCTGCATCGCCGGACGCGCGCCGGCGACGTTCAGGAGCGCCAGCGATCCCACCACCAGCGCAATCAGTGCAATACGCACCGGACCTTCGGCCGCATCGGCCCAGAAAAAGCCGAGCGAAGCGACCAGAAGGTTCACATTGGCGGCAAAGGCGGTGACGCGCGTGGCGTAAACCGCCATGCCGGTCTGATAGCCTGCAAACCGGCCGAAGGCGGTGCGCACGTAAAGCACTGGCCCGCCGGTCTCGCGGAACCGGGTCGCGATCTCGGCGAAGCAGGCGATGATCACACCCAGCAGGGCGGCGCACACGAGATAGATCAACGGGCTCCAGGCCCCCATCGCCGCCGCCGCGCCGGCCGGGACGGCGAAAATTCCCGCCCCGATCATGCCGTTGACCGCCAGCACCCAGACGCCCCAGGGCGTGATCTGACGGATCAGGCCTTCGTCTCGCGTCATGACCGCGCCCCCCGTGATTGTCTTTCAGTCAGCCTGGACCAGCTTGCACGCCGGGGGCAAGGCGCGGCGCGCACAGGCCGATTATTCCGCCGGGGCGGCCGTGCCTGTGGGAAGGGCCTTGTCCTGTTCCAGAACGATCTGGCGCGAGACCCAGTTGGGCGTCTTGGTGAACCGACCCACGCTGGCGTAGACGGCCGGGACCACGAACAGGGTGAAGAGCGTGGCCACCATCACGCCGGTGAAGATCACCACGCCGATGGTCACCCGGTTTTCCGATCCCGGCCCGCTGGCGAGCACCAGCGGCAGCGCGCCGATGGCGGTGGAGATGCCGGTCATCAGGATGGGGCGGAAACGCGTGCCTGCCGCCTCAAGCGTGGCGTCGAGCACGCTCTTGCCCTGCTCGCGCACCTGATTGGCGAATTCCACTATCAGAATGCCGTTCTTGGCCGCCAGGCCGATGAGGATGATCAATCCGATCTGGGAATAGATGTTGAGCGACGACCCGGCCATGTACAGGCCGAACAATCCGCCCGCCACCGCCAGCGGCACGGTCAGCATGATCACCGCGGGCTGGATGAAGCTTTCAAACTGAGCGGCCAGCACCAGAAACACGATCAGCAAGGCCATCGCGAAGGCGAAATAGATCGCGTTGTTGGAATCCAGGAAATCGCGCGCTGCTCCAGTGTACTGCGTGTTCATGTCGGGGGGCAGATTGCGCGAGGCGTAGCCGTCGAGCCACTCGACCGCCTCGCCCAGCGTATAGCCCTCCGCCAGGGTGGCCGAAACGGTGATGGCGCGCTGCCGGTTCAGGCGGTTGCGCGTAGACGCCTCGCCCGTCTCGCGCATGCTGACCAGATTTGACAGCGGGATCAGATCGCCCGCGCGCGAGCGCACGAACAGAACATCGAGATCCCCGCCGCCGGCCCGCTGGGCGGCCCGGTTCTCCATGATCACGTTATAGGTCTCGCCCCGGTCGATGAACTGTCCGACCCGGCGCGCGCCCAGATGGGTCTGCAGGGTGCGGCCCACGTCCGAGACCGGCACGCCGAGCGCCGCAGCACGCTCGCGATCCACTTCCACGACCAGACGCGGCGAGTTGGGCTCGTAATTCTTCCGCGGGCGCTGAAGGTTGGGATTCTCCGCCTGGATCGCCTCGATCATCGCATCGGCTTCAGCATCGATCTGTTCGTATTCGGGACCCAGGATGACAATGGATACATCGTCCCCGCCGCCGCCCCCGCCCAGGCCGCCGCGCATGGTGACGAAGGCGCGCACCCCCGTCAGCTCGCCCAGGCGCCCGTTGATCTCGTTGACGATCTCCTGACCTGCGCGGCGCTCGTCCTGGGGCACCATGGTGCCCACCACCATGCCGCTGGAGAAGTCGCCGCCACCGCCGCCAAAGCCGGGCACGACCACGAGCAGGCGGCGCAGCTCGCCATTGCCCACATACTCCATCAGGGCTTCTTCCGCTTTCAGAGCCTGCTCGGCGGTGAACTCGAAGCTGGCGCCCTCATGGGCGGAGATCCGGCCGAAAAAGCTGCCGCGATCCTCGTCCGGCGTCAGCTCGCCCGGCAGCTGGGAAAACATGAAGGCGGATCCGGCCAGCGCCAGCACAACCAGCGGCGCGACGATCCACGGCGCCTTGAGCACCATCTCCAGCGAGGCCAGATAGCTCTTGCGCGCCTTGACCGTAGCGTCATCGACCCAGCGCGCCGGCCCGCGTGCGTTGGCGCTGGGACGCGCCAGCTTGGACGCCATCATGGGCGACAGGGTCAGCGCCACGAAGCTGGAGAGGATCACCGCGCCGGCGATGGCCACCGCCAGTTCGGTGAAAATGCGCCCGATCAGCCCTGGCAGGAAGATCAGCGGAACGAACACCGCCACCAGCGTGGCTGTCGTGGCGATCACGGCGAAAAACACCTGCCGTCCGCCATTGAGCGCGGCGGTGATGCGCGGTTCGCCCAGATCAACCCGCCGCTGGATGTTCTCGATGACCACGATGGAATCGTCCACCACCAACCCGATGGCCAGCACCAGCGCCAGCAGGGTCAGGATGTTCAGCGAGAAGCCGAAGGCGGACAGCACCGCAAACGTGCCTATCAGACAGACCGGCACCACGGCGGCGGGCACGATGGCCGAGCGGAGACTGCCCAGAAACAGATAGATGACCAGCACCACAAGGGTCGCGGCCACGCCCAGCGTCAGCCAGACCTCACGGATGGATTCGCGAATGAATACGGTCTCGTCATTGGCCACGATCAGGTCCATGCCCTCGGGCAGCTGGACGCGGATGCGCTCCATCTCGTTATGAATGGCCTGGGCGACCTCCACGGCGTTGGACTGGCTCTGACGGATGAAGCCAAGGCCGATCATGTTCTGCTGATTGCCGCGGAACAGGGCGCGCGGCTCCTCGGCCGACAGCTCCACATCTGCGACCTCGGCCAGCCGGATGACCTGGCCGTCAGGCATGACGCGCACCGGCAGGCGCTCAAAGCTCTCCGCACTGGAGAACAGGCGCTCGACGCGCACGGCGATCTGGGAGCCGGCGGTCTCCAGCGACCCGCCGGGCACCTCCACATTTTCAGAGCGGATGGCGTTTTCGATATCAGCAGCCGTGACCTGGCGGGCAGCCATCGCCTGGGGATCCAGCCAGATACGCATGGCGTAGCGGCGATTGCCGCCGATGCGCACATTGGTGACGCCGTCGATGATGGTGAGCCGGTCGAGCAGGAAGCGGTTGGCGTAGTCGGTCAGCTCCTCGGCCGTCATCGTTTCCGACATGAGATTGTACCACATGAAGGGACGGGCGTCGGAGTCCTGCTTGTTGACGCGCACTTCCTCCACGTCGGGGGGCAACATCCGGCGGGCCTGGCTGACCGCGTCACGCACGTCATTGGCCGCCGCCTCAAGATCACGCGACAGGCTGAACGTCACTGTGATGCGCGAGCGCCCGTCCTGGGAGCGCGAGGTGATCTCCTCAATGCCGTCAATGCCTGACAATTGCGCTTCGAGCGGTTCGGTGACCCGGTTCTCCACCACCTCGGCGTTGGCCCCGGGGAAGTCGGCGCTGATCGACACAATCGGCCGGTCCACATCCGGCAGTTCGCGCAAGGGAAGGTCGCGCAGGCCCAGTATGCCGAACACTACGATCAATGCGCTCGCCACAAAGGCGACCATGGGACGGCGAACGGCGATATCTGACAGAGTCATGACGCCGCGCTCCGGACGGTAGCTGCGATCCGGGAACTGGCCGCCTCGCGTCCGTTCTGGATGCGCACCGGCATGCCGTCGCGCAGGCGGTGCACGCCGTGAACCACGATCAGCTCGCCTGGCTGCAAGCCGTCGAGCACTTCGAAATATCCGCTCTGGCGCTGACCCAGCCGCACCGTGCGCTGAACCGCGCTGGCGCGCCCGTCCTCCTCGCGCACGACAAACACGGTCACCCGGTCGCCGGTGCGGGTGATCGCCGTTTCCGGCGCCGCCAGGCGCTCGCGCACATCACGTCTCAGCTCCACCGTCATCAGCATGCCGGGCAGCAGGCGGTTGTCGGAATTGTCGATTTCGGCGCGCACCGTGACCGTGCGCACGACCGGGTCGATACGGCTGCTGATATTGACGATCTCACCGCTGAACACCGTCCCGGAGAAGGCGGCGGTGCGCGCATGCACGCTCATCCCCGGCTCCAGCACGGACAGGAAGCGTTCAGGGAGATTGAAATCAAGCTTGATGATGCTGACATCGTCGAGCTGGGCCACCACATCGCCCGGCCGCACCAGCTGGCCCAAACTGACATTACGCAGGCCCACCACTCCGTCGAAGGGCGCGCGAATGATGCGCTCGGCGACACGCGCCTCCAGCCCGGCGACGCGCGCGCGCGCGCGCTCCATGTTCGAGGTCAGCTCGTCCAGACGCGCGCGCGAGGCGATACCCCGCTCGGCCAGATCGCGTGTTCGGTCCAGCTCGCGCTGGGCTTCGCGCAAGGCAGCGCGCGCTTCAGTCAGCCCGGCTGCGGCCTCGGCGTCAGCCAGCTCCACCAGTATGTCGCCAGCGCTGACGCGGTCGCCTGAATCAAAGGCGATGCGCGAAATCCGGTCTGTCACCGTAGCGGTGATCACAACCGATTCATTGGCGTTCGCCGTACCCAGCGCCTCGACCACCTCGGCGAACTCGCGCGGCTCGGCGGAGGTTACGGCCACCGGCATCGCCCGCCCCGGTCCACGCGCCTCATCATCGCCGCCTCCCGACAAGAGGGCGCGGGTCAGGACCGCACCCGCCATCAGGACGAACACCACGGCGACTATGATCAAAAAGGCTGCGCGCTTCATCGCGTACTCCAACAGGGATGAAGGGGATATGCGCCGGATCACGATAAAATCAAAGCGTTTGACGGTCACAAAATAGTTAGTGGCTGCTAGAAACTGCGCCACAGCGCTACAAACGCGCTGCGCTCCACGCCCATATGCTGGCTGCTCACAGTGCCCAACGCGCCGGTCTGGATGCGTGTGCGGCTGTTCAGCGGCCAGATAACCGAGGCCTGAAGGCGATGTCCCGAATATGCTGTCTGATGCGCCGGACCGCCCACGGACCACACTGAAAAACTCTGACCCATCACCCGCAGACCGCCCCAGATATGGGTCCCGGCCGTGACGTCCAGGCGCCATTCATCCGCTGTTTCGCCAGGACGGCGGCGCCAGGCGCCCTGAACGTCGATGAAGGCGCTGCGCCCGATCGAGCGGCCAGCCAGCAGGCGCAGCTCGGTATCGCCGCCGCCCTCGCCCAGCGCTGCGTTGAAACGGTTCTCCCCCGGCGTGCGCACGCTGGCTGAAACTTGCGCGGACGCCGCCCACGGACCCTGACGATACAGACGCAAGCGCACGCCCGCTTCAGCGCCGCCCAGACCCTGCCAGGAATCCAGATGAGTCCGGTCTATGGACTGCAGAGCGGCGCGTCCGACCAGCGTGACATGATCGCGCCAGCCGTATTCCACATACAGCGCGCTTTCCGCCTTTGACTGGGCGATCCCGCCGGGCGCGCCGTCAAGGCGCTGCCAGGTCTGGGTGGAGATCAGGAGGGTTTCGCCGCGCGCGCGCGTCCAGGCGCCCGCCTCGGCCGGCGCAGCGGCGCCCGCCCAGACCAGGATCGCCAGCCAGGCCATGCCGCCCGCCCGATGCGCCATGCACGCGCCTCCCCGTCCCGGGAGCACGCATTAAAAACCCGCATGAGGAGAAGAGTCCATATAGAATTCGCCTCAGGCGCGATCAGACATCGTAACCCGGACATTGCCGGTCGACGCGGCCACGGATGGCGGCCCAGGCGATTTCCTTGAAGAATTCATTGGTGAAGGCCTGCTCGCCCTGGCCATAGACCCGGTCCTGCATGGGCTTGTCCCATTCCACCAGCTCGGCGCCCTGGGCCATGACCTGCATCTTGCAGGCGCGTTCGAGCATATACATGCGCACGTAGCACGAGAACGGATGATCGCCGGTGGTCAGCGTGCCGTGATTGTTGAGGATCATCAGATTGTGCTGACCGAGATCGGCGACCAGGCGCTCTTTTTCGTCCTCTTCCAGCGCAATGCCTTCATAGCCGTGATAGGCCACGTCCTTCATCACCGTCATAGCGCTCTGGGAGATCGGTAAAAGGCCGCGCTTTTGCGCCGACACCGCCACGCCCTGATCGGTATGCAGATGCATGATCACCTTCACGTCCGGACGGGCGTGATGGATCGCCGAATGAATGGTGAAGCCCGCCGGGTTGATCCCGTACTGGCTGGGCGGCAGGACATTGCCCTCAAGGTCCACCTTGACCAGGTTCGAGGCCGTCACGTCCTCGAACAGCAGGCCGAACGGATTGAGCAGGAAGTGCTCATCGGGTCCGGGCACGCGCATGGAGATGTGCGTGAAGAACAAATCATCCCAGCCATGCATGAAGATGAGCCGGTAAAGCGCGGCCAGATCGCAGCGCGCCTTCCACTCCTCGGCCGAAACCTGATCTTTCACCGAGATATTGGGCTGATCATCCATGACGGTTTCTCCCTTGCTGCGCCCTGCGCGGGCGCGCTTGCGGCCAAAGCCGTGATCAATGATCGCGCGCGCGCGCCTTGGCGTCAAACGGCTCAGATGTCGCGGGCGAGCCGGAATCCCGTCATCTGCCACTGGGCGGCGGGCGGGAAGAAATTGCGGTAGCTGGCGCGCATATGCCCTGGCGGGGTCAAAGCTGATCCGCCTTTCAGTACGAATTGGCCGCACATGAACTTGCCATTATATTCGCCGATCGCGCCTTCGGGCGCGCGGTAGCCAGGGTAGGCGCCATAGGCCGACCGGGTCCACTCCCACACTTCGCCATAAAGGCCGGCCAGACCCGCTGCCGGACCCGGCGCAGGGGCAGGATGCAGCCAGCCATCCGGGGCCATCCAGCGCCCGGCGGCGGGATCGGCCTGGCGTGCGGCATGCTCCCATTCGCGCTCTTCGGGCAGGCGCGCGCCGGTCCAGGCGGCATAGGCGGAAGCCTCGAAATAATCGACATGACTGACGGGCGCATCAGGATCGAGCGCCTGCTCGCCGTGCAGGGTGAACTCGCGCCAGCCTCCATCCACCCGGCGCCAGTAGAGCGGCGCCTCGCGTCCGCTGTCGGTGATCCGGGCCCAACCATCGGCCAGCCAGTGGCCGGGCTGGCGGTAGCCGCCATCCTCGATGAAGGCCAGGAACTCGCCATTGGTGACCGGCCGCGAGGCCAGCGCAAACGGGGTCAGAACCGCGTCATGGGCCGGGCCTTCATTGTCAAAGGCGAAGCCCGCCCCCTCATGGCCGAAGCGGTGAACGCCGCCTTCGAAGACGATCCAGTCCAGCGGCTCAGGCGCGGGCGCAGCCGGGCGGGCCGGGGCGCGATAGCCCGCCTCGGGGAAAGCGCTGCGCGACAGAAGGTACTTTATGTCTGTAAGGAATAATTCCTGATGCTGTTCCTCATGGGCGAGGCCTGTCTCGATGACAGGCAACGCTGCAGCCAGCTGGCTCTCATCGGCGCGCTCCAGCCATGCCGAAACAGCGCCGTCCACATGGGCGCGATAGGACAGGACAGCATCGAGGCCGGGCCGGGTGATCAGCCCGCGCTCGGGGCGGGCCTGACGCGCGCCCACCGTCTCGTAATAGGAGTTGAACAGAAAGTTGAAGCGCGCGTCGAACGGCGCGTAACCGGGGCTGTGGGGCGTCAGCAGGAAGGTTTCCCAGAACCAGCTGGTATGGCCCAGATGCCACTTGCCCGGCGAGGCGTCTTCCATCGCCTGGACGCACAGATCCTCAGCAGAAAAGGGCGCGGCCAGCGCAAGCGAACGCGCGCGCACGCCATGGAACCGGGCACGGAGCGCCTCGCCCGTGGCCTGGGCCAAGTCCTTCGCCATCGCGACCCTCCCGCACGGCTAACCCATTCCTAACCATAGCGCATGCACGCTCGCGAGCCAGAGACACCTGACGGATAATCACATGCCGCCGGCGCCGGCCCAGTCACCGCATACGATTTCACCGCAAGCGGCGGGCCGCAAGGCTGTCCAGCTGAGCGAGCTGTGCACGATCCGCCCCCTGCCCGGCCCGGTCATCGCAGAGATCGATCCGGTGCTGACTGCGCTGTTGCGCGCCGCAGAAGAAAGCGCGCGCGCCCGGGCCGCCGCCCGGCTGGCGCGCTGCGACTGGGCGCCGCGCGATGCCGTGCGGATGCTCGCCTTTGAACCGCTCGAAATCGCCCGCCCGGTGCTGGAGCGCTCCCTCGTTCTGGAGGAGAGCGATCTGATCGCCCTGGCCGGGCTCAGCCATGACCACCGCATGGCGCTGATTGCGCGCATTCATCTCAGCGCGCCCGTGACCGCCGCCATGGCCCGCCATCGCGAGCGCGACTGTTTGATGGCGCTGGCCAGTCACGAGGGCGCGTTGCTGAGCGAGGCGTCGGCAGGCGATTTCGCCGCTGTCGCCCGCGCGCATGAAAACCTGCAGCAGGCCTTGGCCGGCCGTGGCGATCTCAGCGGGGGCTTTGTGCGGGCGATCCACGCCGTCGCCGCACAGCAGGTGCGCGAACTCCTGAACCGCACCTATCCCGGCCTGGCCGACCTGGCCTGCGCGCCCGATGAGGGCGCGCCCATCGAGATCGACGCAGATACGGACCGGGACGCCGAAGAGATCGCGCGCAAGCTTCAGGCTGAACGCGGGCTGTCCACCGCAGACGTGCTGCGGGCCGCACGCAACGGACGCGCGGAGATCGCTGATCACGCCATCGCGCGGCTGACCGGGGTGGAGGCCTCCGACTGGCGCCAGGCCCTGCGCCGTTCGCCGCTCAGGGCGTGCCTGCTGGCCGCACGCGCCATGGCGATGGCGCCGGGCGAAGCTGCAGATCTCTATGACGCGATGACCGCTTCCGGGCGCGCGCACGCCATGGCGCCGGACGCGCTGTCGCGCGCCTGCTCGGAGATATTTTCCACCTTCTCGCGCGATGATGCGCGACGGGCCTTGCACCGGATGGGCGCGGGCGGTTCAATCCACTAGCCTGTACCGACAGTTACGGATGTCCGGATGCGTCTTGCCTATCACGCCGCTGACCGCGCCGACGCCCGGGCCGCCCGCAAGCGCCTGAGCGAACGCTATGGCGAATCGCCGCTGGAGCAGGCCGACTGCCTGATCGCACTGGGCGGGGACGGCGCCATGCTCGACGCCCTGCACGCTGTGATGGGCCGCACCATCCCGGTCTACGGCATGAATTTCGGCTCGGTGGGCTTTCTGATGAACGAGCCGCGCGAGGACGGCCTGCCCGAACGGCTGGCCGCCGCTGAACGCGCAGTGATCCATCCGCTGCGGGCGATCGGACGCCAGGCGGACGGGCGCACGTTCGAGGCGCTGGCGATCAATGAGGTTTCCCTCCTGCGCGAGACGCGCCAGACCGCCAAGATCCGCATCAGCGTGGACGGGCGCGTGCGCCTGGAGGAGCTGGCCGCTGACGGCGTGCTGGTGGCCACGCCTGCCGGCTCGACCGCCTATAATCTCTCCGCGCACGGCCCGATCCTGCCGCTGGACGCGCAATTGCTGGCCCTGACCCCGATCAGCGCCTTCCGCCCGCGGCGCTGGCGCGGCGCGCTGTTGCGCCATGGCAGCCAGGTGCGCTTCGACGTGCTGGAGCCGGACAAGCGCCCGGTCTCTGTGGTGGCTGACAACCAGGAGTTCCGCGACGCCGTGAGCGTGACCGTCAACGAGGCGCGCTCAATCGCCCTGACGCTGCTGTTTGACGAAGGCATGGCGCTGGGAGAGCGCATCCTGTCTGAACAGTTCACCGCCGACTGAACGCCAGCTTAGCGCGCCATTAAGCAAATCCCGGGCATGCTCGCCGCAAGATTCGTCAGGCGTCCAGGGTCGCAGGATATGACCGCAAGCCCTTCTCCAGCCTCCGGGCTGTCAAAACTGCGCATCGCCGTGGTGGACGATAACGCCGCCATGCGCGGTATCGTGCGCTCTGTTCTGAGCGCTTTCGGCGTGGTGGCGGTCTATGAGGCCGCCGATGCGCCTTCGGCGATGGAAGTCCTGCGCGCCGAACGCATTGATGTGCTGATCTGCGACTGGAAAATGAAGCCTGTGGACGGGCTGTCCCTGGTGCGCACGCTTCGTGATCCCGACAAAAGCCCCTGCCCGCTCATCCCGATCATCATGCTGACCGCCTATGCCGAGCCTTCCAAGGTGAAGGAGGCGCGCGATGCAGGCGTGACCGAGTTTCTGGTCAAGCCGTTTGCAGCCGAAGGCCTCTACAAGCGCCTGCGGACGATCGTGAACCGTCCGCGCCCGTTCGTGCGGACGAAAGTGTTTTTCGGTCCCGACCGCCGCCGGCTGGCGAGCGGGTATCAGGGGCCAGAGCGGCGCGACGACGCCGCGCCCCTCTCTTGAACCCTGCAGCGGAGACGCCCTCGCCATGGCACAGCGCGAACGCCCGATAGAGATCATCAATCCGCCCAACATGCTCAAGGCGAAAATCGGCGGCGCCCTGCCGTCTGCTGATGAAGACCTGATGGCGCGCGCCGAAGCCGCGCTCGACGGCTTGCGCAAGAATTTCAATGACTGGCTGGGCGAGGAGGTCGCCAAGCTCGAGGCGCTGATGCGCACGGCGAAAGAGCAAGGCCTGGAGGGCGAAACCGGCGAGGCGCTGTTCACCTGCGCCCATGATCTGCGCGGGCTGGGCAGCACTTACGAGTTCCCGATCATCACCCGGCTGGCCGCCTCCCTGTCCAAGCTCATCGAAACCGGGGAACAGCGCGCGGCCGCGCCGGTCAGCCTGGTCGAAGCGCATGTCGGGGCCATCCGGGCCGCCATATTGCAGAATGTCCGCGACGACAGAGACCCGGTCGGCAAGGCGCTGGCCGAGGAGCTGGAAACACGCGTCACCGCCCTTGTGGGCGAACGCGTCTGACCTCGCATCTCACGCCAGGCGCGCCGCCCGGCCGGGCTACTCCACCGGCGCCTGTTCGGGGGCGGGACGCGGGGACGGCTTGCGCGGGGTCTTGAGACGGTCGGCCGGAATGATCTCGAAATCCAGGCTCTCGGCATCGGCCGGATCCACATCGACCTTGACCACGCCGCCCTTTTTCAGCTGACCGAACAGGATCTCGTCGGCGAGCGGCTTCTTGATATGCTCCTGGATCACGCGGCCCAGCGGGCGCGCCCCGAAATTCTCGTCATAGCCCTTGCGCGCCAGCCACAGCGTGGCCGCCTCGGTCAGCTCGAAGGTGACGCCGCGTTCGGACAGCTGGGCCTCCAGCTGCAGCACGAATTTCTCCACCACGCGCCCGACCACTTCAGGCTTGAGGCCGGAGAAGGCGATGATCGCGTCCAGCCGGTTGCGGAATTCAGGCGTGAACAGGCGCTCGATGGCCGCCATATCCTCGCCCTCGCGCTTGCCGCGCCCGAAGCCGATGGCCTCCTTGGCCGCGTCCGAAGCGCCGGCATTGGTGGTCATGATCAGAATGACGTTGCGGCAGTCGATCTTCTTGCCGTTGGCGTCGGTTAGCTGACCGTTATCCATCACCTGCAGAAGGATATTGAAGATGTCAGGGTGGGCCTTCTCGATCTCGTCGAGCAGCAGCACCGAGTGAGGGTGCTGATCGATGGCGTCGGTGAGCTGTCCGCCCTGATCATAGCCGACATAGCCCGGCGGCGCGCCGAGCAGGCGGCTGACCGTGTGGCGCTCCATGTATTCGCTCATGTCGAAACGCAGAAGCTCAACGCCCAGCGTGGAAGCCAGCTGGCGGGCGACCTCGGTCTTGCCCACGCCCGTGGGTCCCGAGAACAGATAGCAGCCGATCGGCTTGTTGGGTTCGCGCAGGCCTGCGCGCGCCAGCTTGATGGCGCTGGACAGGCGCGTGATGGCGTCGTCCTGGCCGAACACCACGCGCTTGAGCGACACCTCCAGGTCCTTGAGAACGGACTCGTCGGATTTCGACACAGATTTGGGCGGGATGCGCGCGATCTTGGCCACCACGGCTTCGACTTCCTTGACCCCGATGGTCTTCTTCCGGCGCGATTGCGGCAGGAGGCGCATGGAGGCGCCAGCCTCGTCGATCACATCGATGGCTTTGTCGGGCAGCTTGCGGTCGCCGATATAGCGGTCGGACAGCTCCACGGCGGTCTTCAGCGCCTCATTGGTGAAGCGGATATCGTGGAAGTCCTCGAAATAGGGTTTGAGCCCCTGCAGAATTTTGATGGAGTCGGCCACAGTCGGCTCGACCACGTCGATCTTCTGGAAGCGGCGGGCGAGCGCGCGGTCCTTCTCGAAATGCTGGCGGTATTCCTTGTATGTGGTCGATCCCATGCAGCGCAGCGTGCCTGACTGCAGCGCGGGTTTCAGCAGGTTGGACGCGTCCATCGCCCCGCCCGACGTGGCGCCGGCGCCGATCACGGTGTGTATCTCGTCAATGAACAGGATCGCCTGGGGACGTTGCTCCAGCGCTTTCACCACCTGTTTGACGCGCTCCTCGAAATCGCCCCGATAACGGGTGCCGGCCAGCAACGCGCCCATGTCGAGCGAATAGATAACGGCATGGTCGAGCACTTCGGGCACGTCGCCCTCGATAATCTTGCGCGCCAGACCTTCGGCGATGGCGGTTTTGCCCACGCCGGGATCGCCCACCAGAAGCGGGTTGTTCTTGCGCCGGCGGCACAGGACCTGGATGCAGCGCTCCACCTCGTGACTGCGCCCGATCAGCGGGTCCACATCACCGGCGCGGGCCTTGGCGTTGAGGTCCACGCAATAGGCCGACAGGGCGTCGTCCTTGTCCTTTTCCTCGCCCGCAGCGGCGGGCGCTTCTTCATCATCGTCGTCCTCAACGCCGCGCGCGGAGCGGACCTCGGCGGCGCCGGGACGCTTGGCGATGCCGTGGGAGATGAAGTTGACCGCGTCGTAGCGGGTCATGTCCCGCTCAGCCAGGAAATAGGCGGCGTGGCTCTCGCGCTCGGCGAACAGGGCCACCAGCACATTGGCGCCGGTCACCTCGTCGCGCCCGGAATTCTGGACGTGGATCACGGCGCGCTGGATGACGCGCTGGAATCCGGCGGTCGGTTTGGCGTCCTCGCCCTTTTCCACTTTCAGGCTGGCCAGTTCGCGCTCGACATATTCCAGCAGCGCCTCGCGCAGCTCGTCAACATCGACGTCGCAGGCGCGCATGACGGCGCCAGCGTCTTCATCCTCGCACAGCGAGAGCAGCAGATGCTCCAGGGTCGCGTATTCATGCTTGCGCTCGTTGGCGGCGGCGAGCGCGCGATGCAGGCTGTGTTCAAGGGCGGGCGAGAAAGAGGGCAAGTGCCTAGTCCTTTTCCATGGTGCACTGCAAAGGATGCTGCGAACGGCGCGCGGCGTCCATCACCTGGGCGACCTTGGTCTCGGCCACCTCGTAGGTGAACACGCCGCATAGACCCACACCATGTTGGTGCACGTGGAGCATGATGCGAGTCGCTTCCTCAGCGTTCTTGTGAAAAATCGTCATCAGAACGCCCACGACGAATTCCATCGGCGTGTAATCGTCGTTGAGAAGCAGCACCTTGTACATGGACGGGCGTTTTGTGCGCGTGCGCGTCTCCAGCGCCACGCCAGCGCCGCGTCCGGCGTCTTCATCATCCTTGCGCCGTTCAGTCATGCTCCCATGCCTTTGATCAGCGCTGCGTGAGTCATCGTGACCTGATTAGATATGCATCCAGGGGGCGCTGGGAAGCCCCCGCTTCAGCCAACATCCGCAAGAGTGGCCGGTAAGTGTGGACAAAAAAAGTCCGGCGCTTGTGACGCCGGACCAGTCAGGGAGGAAACGGAGGCGCGCGCCAATAGCGGCGCGCGCCCGGTACAGGGGCCCCCCACAGCGC
>JAFIEB010000124.1 GCA_020832735.1 Oceanicaulis sp. | reverse complement strand
TGCCCGGGACACCTCCCCCGTAAACGGGGGAGGAAAGAGCGCGGACAGTTTTCCTCCCCCGCCTGCGGGGGAGGTGGCTGACGCGAAGCGTCAGACGGAGGGGGGAGACCTCTCCGAAGACCAATCCGCCGCCCTCCTCATCGCCATCGCCAAGACCGCCGACACGGCGCAGGAGCGGGCGCTGATTGCGGAAATCCAGGCGGCTGAGGCGGTCGTTGCGAAAGCGCTGGGCGAGGAAGACTTCTCCGGCGCCATGGCCGCGCTGGCCGCGCTGCGCAGCCCCGTGGACGCCTTCTTCGAAGCGGTTGTCGTGAACGACAAAGACCGTATTGTGCGGCGCAACAGATTATTGCTTCTGTCCCGGATTCGCGCGGCCGCTGACGCGGTGGCCGATTTCACCCGGCTGGAAGGCTGACGCCTTCAAGCCGCGGGCACACGAGATGAGGCCTTGATATGACCAAGTGGGTGTACACGTTCGGCGCCGGCGCCTCGGATGGCGACCGCAATGACAAGAATCTGCTGGGCGGCAAGGGCGCGAACCTGGCCGAGATGGCGCGCCTGGGCCTGCCCGTGCCGCCGGGCTTCACCCTGACCACCGGCGTGTGCACCGCCTATTATGACAATGACCATAACTACCCGGCCGACCTCGACGCCCAGGTGGAGGCGGCGCTGGCCGATCTGGAAGCCAAGGTGGACAAGCGCTTTGGCGATCCGGCCAACCCGCTTCTGGTGTCGGTGAGGTCGGGCGGGCGCGCGTCCATGCCCGGCATGATGGACACCGTGCTCAATCTGGGCCTGAACGACGAAACCGCCGAGGGCCTGGCCAAGCTGTCGGGCGACCGGCGCTTTGCCCTGGATTCCTACCGGCGCTTCATCACCATGTATTCCGACGTGGTGCTGGGCGTGCCTCACGAGACGTTCGAGGAAATCCTCGACATGTTCAAGGAGGACCGCGACTACACGCTCGACACCGAAATCACCGCCGAAGAGTGGGAAGAGGTGATCGCCGAGTACAAGCGCGCCGTGGAAGAGGCGCTTGGCCAGCCCTTCCCCACCGATCCGCGCGCCCAGCTCTGGGGCGCCATCTCGGCGGTGTTCGGCTCCTGGATGAATGACCGGGCCGTCACCTATAGGCGCATGTACGACATCCCCACCAGCTGGGGCACGGCGGTCAATGTCCAGGCCATGGTGTTCGGCAATATGGGCGAGACCTCGGCCACCGGCGTCGCCTTCACCCGTGATCCCTCCAACGGCGATAGCGGCTATTACGGCGAGTTCCTGATCAACGCCCAGGGCGAGGACGTGGTGGCCGGCATCCGCACGCCGCAATGCCTCACCAAATCCATGCGCGAGCGCATGGGCGACAACCAGCCCTCCATGGAAGAAGCCCTGCCCGAGGTGTTCGCTGAGCTGACCGACGTGTTCGACCGGCTGGAGCGCCATTACCGCGACATGCAGGACATCGAGTTCACCGTGGAGCGCGGCCGGCTGTGGATGCTGCAGACCCGCTCTGGCAAGCGCACCGCGCGCGCGGCGCTGAAGATCGCCGTGGACATGGTGGCCGAAGGCCTGATCACCGAGGAAGAAGCGGTGCTGCGCGTCGATCCGGCCCAGCTCGACCAGCTCCTGCACCCCACCATCGACGACGCCCATGAGCGCGACGTGCTGGCCAAGGGCCTGCCCGCCTCGCCCGGCGCGGCCAGCGGCCAGGCGGTGTTTGATTCTGACGAGGCCGAGGCGCTCGCCTCCAAGGGTGAGAAGGTCATCCTGGTGCGCGTGGAAACCAGCCCGGAAGACATTCACGGCATGCATGCCGCCCAGGCCATCGTGACCGCGCGCGGAGGCATGACGTCTCACGCGGCGGTCGTGGCGCGCGGCATGGGCCGGCCTTGCGTGTCCGGCGCGGGCGAGATCCGCATCAATGCGGCGGAGAAATTGTTCATTGCGCGCGGGCGCACCATCCGCCAAGGCGACATCATCACCGTGGACGGCGCCACCGGCGAGGTGCTGTTCGGCGCCGCGCCGATGATCAAGCCGGAAATGACCGGCGAGTTCGGGGCGCTGATGGTCTGGGCCGACAAGGCCCGGCGCATGAAGGTGCGCACCAACGCCGAAACCCCCGCCGACGTGCTGACTGCGCGCGAGTTCGGCGCCGAGGGCATCGGGCTGTGCCGCACCGAGCACATGTTCTTTGACGCCGGGCGCATCTCGGCGGTGCGCGAGATGATCCTGGCCGACAGCCAGGCCGGACGGATCAAGGCGCTGGCGAAAATCCTGCCCATGCAGCGCGACGATTTCGCCGAAATCTTCCGCATCATGGAGGACCGTCCCTGCACGATCCGCCTGCTGGACCCGCCCCTGCACGAATTCCTGCCCCACAGCGCTGATGACGTTCAGGCGGTCGCCGAAGCCACGGGCGTGTCACCCGATGCGCTGATGGAGCGCGCGCGCGATCTGGCCGAGACCAATCCCATGCTCGGCCATCGCGGCTGCCGGCTGGGGATCACCTATCCGGAAATCTACGAGATGCAGGCGCGCGCCATTTTCGAGGCGCAGGCGGTGGGGGAAAAGGAAACCGGCGTCAAACCGGTGGCCGAGGTGATGATCCCGCTGGTCGCCGTGGCGCGCGAGCTGGAAATCCTCAAAGTGCGCGTCGCCGCGGTCGCGCGCCAGGTGGAGGCAGAGACCGGCGTGGCGCCGATCTATCTGATCGGCACCATGATCGAACTGCCGCGCGCCGCCCTGCGCGCCGCCGATATCGCGCCCCACGCCGAGTTCTTCTCCTTCGGCACCAACGACCTGACCCAGACCACGTACGGCCTGTCGCGCGACGATGCCGGCAAATTCCTGGGCGATTATCTCGAAGCCGGGATTTTTGAAAAAGACCCGTTCGTTTCGCTCGATCAGGAGGGGGTCGGCGACCTCATCCGCATCGCCGTGGAGCGCGGCCGCGGGGCGCGCGAGGGACTGAAACTCGGCATTTGCGGGGAGCATGGCGGCGATCCGGCCTCGATCCAGTTCTGCGAATCAGCCGGGCTCGATTATGTGTCCTGCTCGCCATACCGCGTCCCGATTGCGCGTCTGGCGGCCGCCCAGGCGGCCCTGCGCACCAAATCGTGACCGCCTTGATTTGCAGGTGACTTGGCGCGTTATTGCGGCAGTGCACAAGGCTTGCCCAATTTTCGCCCCACCTCGCAACTATTGACCCTCGGCCTTGAGCGGCATACCTGCTCACTTCGTGGTTCATTCCTTGCAAAGAGTTGCATGTAACACTCTTGACGCAAGGCGACGTCCGGTTTTGATCCGCTCCATGGCGAGCGCACCAGGCCGGGCGCCAGTGACGGAGGCTGCATGCTGGCCGCCAAAGACCTGATACGCCGGTCCCGTATGGTGCTTAAAAGCGCCGGTGCGGCGTGTGCGTTCGCCCTGGTGGCGGGCGCCGTGTCCATCGCGCCCGAGCGCGCCCGCGAGCAGGACGAGGCCGCCGTATGGCGCGCCTTGGCCGCCGCCTATCTGCAAGCAGGCGACGCCCATGACTGGGATGCGCCCCAGCCGCTGGTGTTCGCCTCCTTCACCATTAATCCCGAAGCCGATCACGGCGCGTTTGTCCTGACGCGCTCGCTGGATGATCTGCGCACGTTCGACGCCGGCCATCTGCAATCGGCCCGCCTGAACGCGCGCGAGCGCCAGTGCCTGGCTGAAGCGGTCTTCTACGAGGCGCGCGGGGAAAGCTTCGCCGGCCAACTGGCCGTGGCCGAAGTCGTGCTCAACCGGGTGCGTCACAACGCCTGGCCGGAAACCGTTTGCGGCGTGGTCTATCAGGGCGCCGAGCGCGCCACGGGCTGCCAGTTCTCGTTCACCTGCGACGGTTCTGTGGAGCGCGCACCTTATGGACGCGCCTGGCGGCGCGCCGAGCTGGTCGCCGACCACGCCCTGATGGGCTTCGCCCGTCCGGTCACGCGCTCGGCGACGCACTTCCACACCATCGCGGTGGATCCGTACTGGAACAGCTCGCTGGTCCAGACCCGGCGCATCGGGTCGCACATCTTCTACCGCCCGCCCAATTCGTCAGAGCGCCGTCTGCTGATCGAACGCGAACTCTGACCGCTGCTTGAAGCGGCGCACGCGCCGCGCTTGCCAACCCCATAACAGAAAACCCCGGCGCACGACTGCGCCGGGGTTTTTCATGTCCGGACCGGTAAAATCCCGCGCGCGGGTCAGTCGGTCGCGACCTCCGTCTGCCCGAACAGGGGCAGCGGCATGCCGAACGCATCGGCCAAGCCAGCGATGATGATCAGCGCCACCGCGATGGGCGCAATCCAGCGGATGGTGAAGCGCCAGTAGCTGAAGAAGGCGGCGCTGGCCTGGTTCAGCTCGGTGAGCATGAGCTGCTTGGACACCACCCAGCCGGTGAACACCGCGATCAGAAGCCCGCCCAGCGGCAGCAGCACCGTGCCCGACATCTTGTCGAGCACATCGAAGAAACCGCCCGAGAAGGCTGCACCCACGCCAAACATGAAGATGATCGCGCCGAAGAACAGCGCCGAGCCGACGCGGCCGAAATCGGTATGCTCCTGACCGAAGGAGACGATCACCTGAAGCAGCGAGATCGAGCTGGTCAGGGCTGCGATGAAGGCAAGGGTGAAGAAGGCGGTGCCCACCCACTGTCCGCCCGGCATCTGGGCGAACACCGACGGGAGCGTCTCGAAGAACAGGCCCGGCCCGGCTTCCGGATCCAGCCCGAAGGCGAACACGAAGGGGAAGATCGCCAGGCCCGCAATGATGGCCACCATCGTATCGGCGCCCGTAATAATGCCCGCCGACTGGGCCAGATTGTCCTCGCGTTTGAGGTACGACCCATAGGTAATCATGATCGCTGACCCGACCCCGATCGAGAAGAAGGCCTGGCCCAGCGCTGCAATGAGAGTCTGGCCGCTGAGCTCGCTGAAATCGGGCGCGAACAGATAGTTCAGCGCCGCGCCCATATCACCGGTCATGCCCGCATAAACGACCAGCCCCAACAGCATCAGGAAGAAAATCGGCATCAGGATGGTCACCGCCCGCTCGATCCCGCGGGTCACGCCGAATGAGACGATGGCGATGGTCACCGCCATGAACATCGTATGCCAGCCGATCACGGTGGGGGTGTCGCTGACCAGCTCCCCGAACGCAGCCGACACCGTTTCGGGCGGAGCGTTGACGAAGACGCCCGTAGCCATCTGGAAGACATAGGCGGCCACCCAGCCGGCCACGACCGAGTAGAAGCACAGGATCATCACGCCGCCGGCCATGGCGACCCAGCCGGCGATGGACCACATTTCAGACGCGCCGGCGTCAAACGCCATCTTGCGCGTGGAGCCCACCGCAGAGCGCCGGGCATGGCGGCCCACCGAGAGTTCGGCGATCAGGATCGGGAAGGCGATCAGCGCCACGCAGGCCAGATAGACCAGCACGAAGGCCGATCCGCCATTCTCGCCCGCCGTATAGGGAAAGCGCCAGAAATTCCCGAGCCCCACCGACGAGCCGATGGCCGCCATCAGGAATCCGAACCGTGTGTTCCAGGTAATCGTTCCGCCGCCGGCAGCCATCCCGTCGTCTCCCCCGAAATCGCCGGCTGTCAGTCCTGATGACTGCCCGGCCTCTTGTGATTCCCCCGCTCACACGGGGCTTTCTGGCGCGAGAGGGTGGGCGATACGGCGCGCCCGGTCAAGCTGGCCGGGGCGCCTGCCGGATCATCCGAACAGACCCGCGCCCTTGGGCGGTTCAGCGCCGCGATGAACGTGAGCGCCCAGGATGAGGCCCAGCCCGAACAGCACCGTCAACATCACTGACCCGCCATAGGAGATCATGGGCAGCGGCACCCCGACGACCGGGAACAGGCCCATGACCATGCCGGCATTGATGAAGACATAGAAGGCGAAGGTGGACGCCACGCCCATCACCACCAGGCGCAGGAAGGTGGACTTGCACGATCCCGCGATCATCACGCAATTGGCCAGCAGCATGGCGTAAAGCCCAAGCACCACCATGCAGCCGACAAAGCCGAACTCCTCGCCCAGCATCGTGAATATGAAGTCGGTCTGCTTTTCAGGCAGATAATTGAGGTGGGCCTGGCTGCCTTGCATATAGCCCTTGCCGGTGAGCCCCCCCGAACCCAGCGCGATCTTGGACTGAAGGATCTGATAGCCTGACCCCAGCGGATCGGCCTCCGGGTCAAGAAATGTGAAGATGCGATCGCGCTGATAGTCCTTCAGCGCATAGGTCAGGACGCCCCAGGCGCCCACCGCGCCGAACACCGCACCCACGCCGATGACCCGCCACGACAGGCCGGCCAGGAACACCATGATCATCCCGGTCGCCCCGATCAGCACCGCAGTGCCCAGATCAGGCTGGCGCGAGACCAGCAGCACCGGGACCGCGATCATGATCAGCGGCAGGATCAGCCCGGCCAGGCTCGACACCCGCTCCGCAGCGAGATCGTGGTAATAGCGCGCCAGCGCCAGAACCAGTGCAATCTTCATGATTTCAGAAGGTTGCATCCGGATCGGGCCGAGCTCGAGCCAGCGTTTGGCGCCCATCGCGGTTACCCCGAAAAGCTCCACGCCGATCAGGAGGACGAGCGCGCCGATATAGGCCGGATAGGCCACGCCCATCCAGAAGCGCGGCGGCGCCATGGCCACCCCCAGCATCACGGCCAGGCCGGCGGCGAAGCGCACCGAATGGCGCGAGGCGTACGGGTCCCAGGCGCCGCCCTCCACCGAATACAGCATGCCCACGCCGATCAGCCCGATCAGGATGATCAGCAGCACGAAGGCCCAGTTGATCTCATAAAGCTTCTCGCGCAGGCCGCGGGGGACGCTCTGGGAAAATACGCCCATGGCTCAGCTCCCCGTCCCGGATGCGGCTGACAGCGCAGCCAGCGGCCCGGTCTCGCGGGTCGCCGGATCGCGCGTCACCAGATCACGCAGGATGTCGCGCGCCGGGCGCGCGGCGGTGCGGGTGCCGCCCATGCCATGTTCGACCACCACCGCCACCGCGTAGCGCGGATTATCGGCGGGAGCGTATCCGATGAACAGGCCATGATTGCGCAGCCGCCAGGGCAGGTCATCCTGGCTGCGCACCCCCCGCGCGCGCTCCTCGGGCGTAATGGAATAGACTTGGGCCGTGCCGGTCTTGCCGCACATCTGCACGCCCTCCACCCCCAGGCCCGGACGCAAGGTCCAGTAGGCGGTGCCGCCAGGTTCGTTGACCACGCCGCTCATGGCCCGGTGGACGGTCTCGACATGGCCCTCATCAAAGCCCAGCGAGTCAAAGCTGAAGCCGGGGGGGCGCAAATTGAGGGTCGGCGTCACCGCCCGTCCCGTCGCCAGGCGCGCCGTCATGACGGCAAGCTGAAGCGGCGAGGCGAGCATGTAGCCCTGGCCGATCCCGGTATTGAACGTGTCGCCCGTGGTCCAGGGCTGGCCGCGCCGTGCGCGTTTCCAGGCCGCGCTCGGCACCAGGCCGGCGGCGCGCTCTGGGACGGGAAGGCCGATATCGAACAGATGACCCAGTCCGCAGCGCAGGGCCGTCTCGCGGATGCGCTCAACGCCCAGACGGCGCGCCACCTCGTAGAAATACGTGTCGCACGACACCTTCATGGCGTCGTGCATGTGGACCGAGCCATGGCCCTCGCGCCGCCAGCAATGGAAGGTGCGATTGCCCAGCTGCACCCGCCCCGAACAATGGATGCGCTCGTTCGGACTGATTACGCCGTGCTCCAGCGCGGCCATGGAGATCAGTCCCTTGATGGTGGAGGCCGGAGCGTAAAGTCCGGTCGTGGCCTTGTTGAAAAGCGGCCGGTAGGGGTTGGAGTTGAGCGAATTGAACTCAGCCTGGCCGATGCCCAGCACGAAAGCGTTGGGGTCAAAGCCCGGCGTGGAGGCCAGCACCAGGATCTCGCCATTGACCATGTCCAGCGCAACAGCGGCGGCGGCCTCCTGGGAGAGCGCCTGCATGGCGACCCGCTGGGCGCGCAGATCCACGCTCAGATGCACGTCAGAGCCGGGGCGCGAGGGAACGGACTGATCAGGCAGCTCCCGGATCACCCGGCCGAAAGCATTGACCTCCACTTTGAGCTGGCCGGCCGAGCCGCGCAGCCGGTCCTCGTTGGCGATCTCCGCCCCGCTGCGCCCGATGCGGAAGCCCGGATGCAGCAGCAGACGGTCTCCTCGCGCCATTTCCGGAGGCGCGACCTGAACATAGCCGGTGACATGCGCCATCGTCTGGGCGTGGGGATAGGTGCGCACCTCGCCTACATCCGGCAGAATGCCGGGCAATTCGGGCAGGTGCAGATTGATCCGCGCGAACGTCTCCCAGTCCAGATCCTCGGCCACGGTCACCGGCTGGAAGCGCGGCGTGCGGGCGATCTGGGTCAGAAGGCGCTCCATCCGCCCCTCGGTCATGGGCAGATGGCGCGCCAGGCGTTCGAGCGCCCGCACCGGATCGCCAGCCTGCTCAGGGACGATGAAGAGGCGGTAATTGTCCCGGTTTTCAGCCAGCGCCTCGCCCGCCCGGTCCAGTATGCGCCCGCGCACAGGCGGCTGCAGGCGGAAGCTGAACTGGTTGCTGTCGGACAGGGTGCGGTAGCGCTCTTGCTCCAGGATCTGCAGGCTGTAGAGCCGCGCGCCCAGGCCGCCGAACATCAAGGCTCCGCCCGCGCCCAGGAGGAGGACGCGCCGGTTGAACTGGGCCTGGGCTTCCTGTTTGTCGCGCCTCATGCCGCTTAGGGCCTCGTCTGGTCAGGGTCCCTTGATGCGCCGGCCTAGCCGCCACGCCCGGAGTTGAACATAGCGGATCGGCCTTTACGCCTGGCAAACAGCCATCCAAGAACCGGGAATACAAGGATGGTCATGATCGCCTCGGTAATCAACGGCGCGGCGCCGGCCAAGGCGCCGATGGCGGCCGATCCCGCCCCCCAGGCGAAGCAGAAAACAATCACGCTGAGCACCGCAAAGCGCACGATCAGCGGACCGATATCGGCCGCGCCTTCCTCGCTTCTGGGGCGCGCGATGGCGAAGGCGGTCACATAGGCCAGCGCCCACACGCCCATCACCCCGCCGCTGATCAGGTCCTGCAACAACCCCGCGATCAGGATCACGGGCGGGGACACGAACCAGGGCCGGCGCACTGACCAGATGAACAGAACGATCAGGGGCCATGACGGCGTCAGGTCAGGCAGGCCGCGCACGCTGGAGGGCGCGCTGTAAAGCACGAGCGACAAAGCCAGCGTCAGCACAAACGCCGTCACTGACGGCCAAAGCGCCTCCCGGTCGCGTGCAGCGCCCATCATGGCCCTGTCTCCCCATCTTCCGCCAGCGCCCCGGCCTGCACATCAACCGGTACGGGGAGCGGGACCGGATCAACGTCAGGATCAGCGACAGGCTCGAACGGCCAGATCCAGACCAGGTCCAGCGGCGCGGCGTCGCTGTACAGCGCCACGCGCCAGCGCCCGTCCCGGTCAAGGAAGGCCTGCCCCACAGGCAGGCCGCGCGGCAGAACATTGTCATCGCCAGTCGTGACGATGCGGTCGCCTTCGACAAGGTCCGGGTCGCGGCTGAGAAAATCGAGCCGGGGATAGCTGGTATTGTCGCCCAGCAGCAGCGCGCGCGCGTTGGAGCGGTCGGCCATCACCGCCACACGGCTGTTGAGGTCGGTCAGCAACAAGACCCGCGAGGATGTGCGCCCGACATCCACCGTACGCCCGATCAGGCCGTACACGTTGACGGCCGGATAGCCGGGCCTGACGCCGGACTCAGCCCCGGCGCCGACCAGTTGGGAGCGCACGAAAGCGTTGGAGCGGTCGGCCACCGCCCAGGCGGTGATCCGCTCGGCGCCGGCGGGCGCCTGCAGATTGAGCGCCTCGCGGTAGCGCGCGTTGCGCTCCTGCAGAGACAACGCGACATCCCGCCAGGCGCGCAATTCGGAAACCTGCAGGCGCAGCTGACGGTTTTCCTCGGCCAGTTCGAGCTGGCTGCGCCACCAAGGGCCGGTATTGGCCGCGCCCCTGAGCGGGCGGGCCGCCAGCTCCAGCACCGGAGCGGCGAAATCATTGAAAGCGGCGCGCAGATCGGCCAGGGGCTGCACGCGCGCGTCTGGGCGGTCCAGGAAAGCCAGCACGATAGCAATGACAATACAGGCGACTGTCAGGGCCGGCGCGAAGCGGACCCCGTCATCTGCCTGCCATCGCCCGGATCTGCGCTGCGCCAATCCTCACCCTCGCCTGCCGCGTCCAGCGATCACACCGCTTCAGCCAGGATAGGCCGCCAAAGGCGCAGGTTCTCCACCGCCTTGCCGCATCCCAGCACCACGCATGACAGGGGCTCGTCCGCCAGGCTGACAGGCAACCCTGTGCGGTCGCGCACTTCTGTGTCCAGATTGCGCAAGAGCGCCCCGCCGCCAGTCAGCACGATGCCCTTGTCCACAATGTCGGCGGCCAGCTCAGGGGGCGTCGCCTCGAGCGCCTGCTTGACCGCCTCCACGATCTGTTCAACCGGTTCGGCGAGCGCGTCTGCGATCATCGCCTCGGTGACCACGATCTCGCGCGGCACCCCGTTCATCAGATCGCGTCCCTTGATGTCCAGGGTCAGTCCCTCGCCCTTCAGTGGCGGGGTGGCCGAGCCGATCTCCTTCTTGATGCGCTCGGCGCTGGTCTCGCCGATCAGAAGGTTCGCCGAACGGCGCACATAATTGATGATCGCCTCGTCCATCTTGTCGCCGCCGACTCGCACAGAGCGGGCGTAGACAATCCCTGACAGGCTCATCACCGCCACCTCGGTGGTGCCGCCGCCAATGTCCACGATCATGGAGCCGGTGGGCTCATCAATGGGCAGCCCGGCGCCGACGGCTGCGGCCATGGGCTCGTCAATCAGATAGACCTTGCGCGCGCCGGCCATGTTGGCGCTTTCGTGGATCGCCCGGCGCTCCACCGCCGTCGCGCCCGAGGGCACGCAGATCACCACTTGCGGGCTGACGAAGGTCTGCCGGTTATGGACCTTGCGGATGAAGTGCTTGATCATTTCCTGGGCGACTTCGAAGTCAGCGATCACGCCGTCGCGCATGGGGCGGATAGCCTCCACATTGCCCGGCGTCTTGCCCAGCATGAGCTTGGCTTCCGCGCCGACCGCCTGCACGTGCTTGCGGCCCTTCTCGATCTTGTAGGCCACCACGGACGGCTCGTTGAGCACCACCCCACGTCCTTTGACGTAGACCAGCGTGTTTGCTGTACCCAAGTCGATCGCAATGTCGGCTGACAGGAGGCCGAACAGGCTGGAGAACATGGCTTGACCCGTGTGATCCGGCGCCCGCGCCCGAGACGCGCGCGCCTGCGGAAAAATTGATATTATTCCTTGTGCGATGGTCCGGGCGTCTTTGCAAGCGCGTCACCCGGTTGGGTGTCAGCAGGACCGCTCAGCCAGCGCCTGGCGATCAGCATCGCGCCCAGCCAGCCCAGGGCCGCCAGCAGCGCGGAAGCGGCCAGCCACAGGCTGCCTCCGCCCGCCAGCTCGATCATGCCGCGTCCGGCGAACGCCACCAGGGCTATCTTGGGGATGATCCCGATGGCGGTGCCTGCTGCGAACGCGATTACGCTCATGCGCGAGACGCCGGCGGCCATGTTGACCATGATGAAGGGACCGCTGGGCACATTGCGGATGATCAGGCTGGCCCAGAACCCGTTGCGGCCGACAAACTCGGAAATGCGGTTGATGGTGCGCCCGCCATAACGGCGCACAACGTCAGCGCCGGCGAACCTGCCCGTGTAGAAGGTGGCCATCGCCGACACCATGGTGGCGATCCAGGCGTAGGCGGATCCCGTCCAGGGCCCGAACGCAAGCACGCACGCTGCAATCAGCGCAAACTGCGGCGCGCCGACATAGGCCAGCACCGTGAAGGCCGCGATGGCGACCGGCAGCGCATAATACCAGTGGCGCGCCGTCACGCTGAGCCAGTCGTCCAGCACGCTCGCATCGACCAGACCGCTGCGCCCGATCAGAAACATAGCCGCCACCAGAGCGAACAGGGCGAGCGAGACCACCACCGCGCGCACCGCCCGGGCGTCCATATTGGTGAAAAATCGGATCACTGCATCCAATTGCATGCCCGTTCCGCCCTGGCCGCGCCGACCGTCCCTGTCATCAGGCCCGTGCAAACCCGGCGCCGTCATACCCGGCGCGCCGCGCCGTCACGGATCGCCGCCCCGGCCGCTTCCACGGGATGATCGCCCGCCGCCTGGCGCCGCGCCATAAGGGATTTGCGCCCGTCTTCATAGTCCGCGACCCAGCGCCGGGCGAAATCGCCCGAGATCACATCGGCTGCAACCGCCTCGAACACCGGACGCACAGCGTCGCGGATGGCGCCTTCCACTTCATGGGCGCCGAACTCGGCGGTGTCGGAGATGGCGGCATACATGCCCGCCATGCCGCGCGTATGAATTAGGTCGGCGATATATTTGATTTCATGAACCGTATCGATATAGGCCATCTCCGGGCTGATGCCGGCGCGAATCAATGTTTCAAACCCCTCGCGGGCCAGCGCGCAGACCCCGCCGACCAGCACCGCCTGTTCGCCGAGAATGTCCGCAAGCGCTTCTTCGCGAAAACTGGTCTCGCGGATGCCGGCGCGCCCACAGCCCAACGCCGCAAGATAGGCCTGCGCCAGGGCCGCAGCGCCGCCACTGGCGTCCTGATGCACCGCCCAGAAGCCCAGCAGCCCGCCGCCGCGCTCGAACGCCTCGCGCACCGCGCCGCCCGGCCCCTTGGCGGCGGCGAGCACCACGTCCGCATCGGCTGGCGGTGTGATCAGCCCGTACTCGATGGAGAATCCATGGCACAGGATCAGGGCCTGACCGGGCTTGCGGTGGGGCGCGATATGCTCTCGCCAGATCTCGCCATGGGCCTCGTCAGCAGCCAGCAGAGAGACAGCATCGGCGCGCCGGGCGGCATCGGCCAGGCTGACCACCTCGAACCCGTCGGCCTCGGCCCGCGCGCGGTTGGCCGAACCCTCGCGCAGCGCGACCAACAGGCGTGGCGCGCCCATATCGCGCAGATTGAGAGCGTGGGAGCGCCCGTGATTGCCGTATCCGATGATCGCCAGGCTCCGCTCGCGCACCGGCGACAGATCGATATCGGCCTCGTACAGGACCGCGCTCATGGCTGTGCTCCCTCGAAGGCCGCATCCAGTATGGCGTCAAGCTCGGCGCGTGCGCCGTCCGGGTCAAGGCGGGTGATGCGCGCCCAGCCGGGGTGCTGGTTGGAAAACCAGGTGTACTGGCGCTTGGCGTATCGCCGGGTGTCCCGCTTGGCCGTTTCAATCGACGCATCCAGGCTGCAGCGTCCGGCCAGATGCTCAAGCAGCGGCGGCAGTCCCACTGCCTTCATCGCGGGCAAGTCCGGGTCCAGCTCCCGCGCCGCCAGCGCGCGCGCCTCGTCCAGCGCGCCGCCAGCCATCATCGCGTCAAATCGCGCCTCGATGCGTGCATAAAGCCCCTCGCGCGCAGGCAGGATCGCCACGCCCGCAACAGCGCCCGGATCAATCAGCGGACGGGTCTCGGCCTGGAGCTCGGAGAGCGGGCGCCCGGCCGCGCGCGCCACGGCGATCAGGCGCATCAGACGTTGCCGGTCGCCGTGCTTCACCCGCGCAGCGCCGTCCGGATCAAGCGCTTCGGCCCGTTCGCGCAGGGCGTCCAGCCCGCCGGCATCGGCCAGCGCCTGCACCTCGGCCGCGATATCGGGCGGAATGTCCGGCGCCGGCGCCAGACCGTCCAGCATCACCTTGAAATAAAGCCCCGTGCCGCCCGCCAGAATGACGCGCCGCCCGCGGCTGCGTATGTCCTCGATGACCTCCAGCGCCATGCGCGCCCAGCGTCCCGCAGAGCAGCGCCGGGATGGATCAATGACGCCGAACAGATGATGTGGCGCGGCGTCGAGCTCATGGGCTGACGGGCGTGCGGTCAGAATGCTCAGCCCGTCATAGACCTGCATGGAATCTGCGTTGATGATCTCTGCGCCCAACCGTCGGGCGGCATGCAGCGACAACGCCGTTTTGCCCGAAGCGGTCGGGCCGCCCAGCATCAGGATGTCGCGCCGTCCGCTCACCCGCGCAGGGTCTGCAACAGATACTGGCCCTGCCGGTTGAGGGTCACCAGCACCGGGCCGGCTTCACGCGCGGCTTCGGCAAGCGTGCGGGCCTGCTCCAGGCTTTCCACAGGCGTCCAGGCGATCTCTTCAAGCACGTCGCCCGCGCGCACCTTGCCTGATGCATCGCTCTCGGGATCCACGGCGGTCACGACCAGACCCCGGGCGTCGGGATGAATGCGGTATTGCCGGCGCAGCGCGTCGTTCAGCGGGGCCAGGGTCATCCCGAACACGCTGGCGCCAGCCGGGGTGCGCGCCTCGCTTTCCGTTTCGGCCTGTGCGCCTGGACGCACCGGCGCCGCACGCTCCTGCAGGCGGGCGATGGTCACGTCCAGGGTCAGGCTTTCGCCCCGGCGGAACACTTCAAGGCGCACGCGCTCGCCCGGCTCGGTCTCGGCCACAATCCGGGTCAGGCGCCGGTCATCGGCCACGGCGCGCCCGGCGATGGCCAGGATCACATCGCCCGGCTGCAGCTCGGCCGCTGCGGCCGGACCTTCAGGGTCAACCCGGGTGACCACGGCGCCGCGCGCGGTGGACAGACCCATGGCGCGGGCCATGTCGGCGGTCACCGGCTGCACATTCACGCCCAGCCAGCCCCGGCGCGTCTCGCCATAGCTGATGAGCTGGGCGACCACCGGGCGGGCCACCGCGCTGGGCACGGAAAAGGAAATGCCGACGCTCGCCCCGGTAGGCGAGAAGATGGCCGTGTTCACACCGATCACCTCGCCGTCCAGATTGAACAGCGGGCCGCCCGAATTGCCCCGGTTGATGGACACGTCGCTCTGCAGGTAATCATCGTACTGGCCGCCGATATCGCGCCCGCGCGCGCTGATCACGCCCACCGTCAGCGATCCGCCCAGGCCGAACGGATTGCCGATGGCCACCACCCAGTCGCCCACGCGCGCCGCATCGCTGTCGCCAAAATCGACATGGGGCAGCGCCTCACCCGCTTCCACGCGCAGCACCGCCAGATCGGTCGCAGGATCGCGTCCGATCACCTCGGCGGCCAGCACGCGCCCGTCCTGCAGCACGACCTCGACCGCGTCCGCCTCCTCGATCACGTGATTATTTGTCACCACCAGCCCATCTGGATCGATGATGAAACCCGACCCCAGAGAGCGCGCCATGCGCGGCCCCTCGCCCAGCATGTCGTTGAAGCGCTCAAGCGGGGAACCGGGGGGGAAAACAGGCAATCCGTCGCGCGGCCCCACACGCTGGGCGGTGGCGATATTGACCACGGCCGGGCTCAGACGGTCATTGAGATCGGCAAAACCCTGCTGCGGCTGGCCCCACGCGCCGCTCAGCCCGGTGATGACAAGCGCCAGGCTGGCGGTGACGATGGCGAAAAGGCGCATGACGGTCTCCGGCGGGCTCGCAGACAAACACACTTAACGCGCCCGGCCCGGCCGCGCCAAGTGGGCGCCTGCTCACATCTCAGGCGCCGCCGTGCACAAGCGCGACAATGAACACGCCCAGCGCAGCGGCGGCCAGGCCCGCCAGGCGCAGATGCGCCGGGTTCGCCTGGGCCGCCAGAGCCGCCATACGCTGCATGGCGCCGGGCGCGGCGGCGTAGCACACGCCCTCAAGGACGAACGCTACGCCCAGCCCGATCAGCAGCCACTCCGCCATTAGCGCCGCGGCTGGGCTGCTCCGCCATGCTCACTGCGGAAGAAGCGGAAGAACTCCGAATCGGCCGGCACGATGATCGGCGTGCCCTCACGTATGGAGGTCTCGTAAGCGATCATGGTGCGGTAGAAGTCGAAGAAATCCGGATCCTGCGTGTACGCCGCAGCGAAGATGCGGTTGCGTTCGCCGTCGCCCTCACCGCGGATGCGTTCGGATTCTGCGCGAGCATTGGCCAGGATCACCTCGACCTGACGGTCGGCGTCGGCGCGGATTTCACGGGCGCGCTGTTCGCCCTCGGCGCGGATCTGCGCAGCTTCCTGCTGACGCTCGGCGCGCATCCGCTCGAACACCTGGTTGGCGATCTGCTGGGGCAGGTCGGCGCGCTTGATGCGAGCATCAATGATCTCGATGCCGAGATCCTGATTGACCACCTGAGTCTCCACCGCAACGCGGATGCGCTCCATGAGCTCGGCGCGCTGGCCGGAGATGATCTCCGAAGACGGCAGCGAGGCGACTACGCCGCGCACCGAGTCTTCCATGATCGAGCGCAGACGCTGGCGCAGGCCGCGTTCGTCGCGCACCGTCTGGAACACGCGCAGCGGATTGACCACGCGGTAGCGCAGGAAGGCGTCCACCACGATGCGCTCCTGGTCGGACGCCAGGATTTCCGCAGGCGGCGTGTCGAATTCCAGATTGCGCTTATCGAAGAAGGTGACGGTGGTGATGAAGGGCGTGCGGAAATGCAGGCCCGCCTGGCTGGGGCGCGGGTTTTCCGGATCCACGATCGCATTGACCACGGCCACCGGCTCGCCGAAGCGCAGCACGAGGGCCTGTTCACGCTCCGAGACCACGTAAACGGAGTTCATGAGGACGACGACGCCAAGGATCACAACACCAAGGGCGGCATAAATTAGAGTGCGCATGATGGATTACTGGCCTCCCTGACGGCCGCGCGTCTGAACTGCGCTGCTCTGGGGCGCCGGGCCCCGGTTCTGACCCAGACGGTCAAGCGGCAGGTAAGGCACCGTGCCGCTGTCCTGTTCCAGGATAATAAGATCCGACCGGCCCAGCACCTGCTCCATGGTCTCCAGGAACATACGCCGGCGGGTCACATCGCGGGCCTGCTGGTACTCGGCGAAGATCGAGTTGAAGCGATCCGCCTGACCGGCCGCTTCAGCGATCACGCGCTCGCGGTAACCCCGGGCTTGCTCGTCGATCCGGGACGCCTCACCGCGCGCTTCCGGGATGATCCGGTTGGCGTAGGCGCGTGCTTCCAGCTCCAGACGGGCGCGGTCCTGACGGGCTGCGTCCACATCCCGGAACGCGTCGATCACGGTGGCCGGAGGCGTTGCGTCCTGCAGCTGCACTTCCAGAATCTGGATGCCGGACGCGTAGTTGGCCAGCGTGGTCTGAAGGATATCCCGGGCCCTGCGGCCCACTTCAGCGCGCGCCTGGGTGATGACCGGCTGAAGGTCGTTTGTGCCGACCACTTCGCGCATCGCGCTTTCGGCCACGGCTTTCACCATGCCTTCGGGATCGCGCACATTGAACAGGAAGTCCCGAACGCCTTCAGGATAGCTCAGATCGACGCGCCACTGCACCGTGAAGGTGATGTCCACGATGTTCTCGTCGCGCGTGAGCATCAGGCTTTCCTGAGGCGTGCGCCCGACGATCACCTCGTTGACCGTGGTCACCGCAGGCAGTTCCACCGTCTCCACCGGGAAGGGCAGCTTCAGCCGCAGACCGGGCTGTTCGGTGCGGTTGTACTCGCCAAAGCGCAGCACCACGCCGGCCTGCTCGGCCCCGACGAAATAGTAGAAATTGCCCGGCACCGCGACCCAGACGAACAAGGCGGCGATAATCACGAGACCGGCCAGACCGCCCCCGCCGCCGCCGCGTCCGCCGAACAGACCGCCCAGCCAATCCTGGAACTTGCGAACCGCATCTTCGATATCGGGTTCCTTCTGGCCGCGGCCGGGACCGTTCGAGCCGCGCCCGCCCCAGGGGTTGTTATTGCCGCCACCGCCGCCGGCCGATCCCCATGGACCGCCGCCGCCTGCATTATTATTCCAGGGCATCGTGTTTCCCGTCTCCAGGCATGAAAATCGCTGTGCGCGCCCTCGGGCGCGCCCTCACCGGAGTATCTGAACGCTCAAGCGCTTCGGTTCAAGAGAAACCGGACATGTGAACGGCGCCGGTACGCAGTGAGCCCGGCCTCAGGCCCGCTCCAGCACCCACGCTGTAAAGCCTGCGTCATCGCCTTCAGCCGCCTCGACGCGCTCAGCCGACACTTCGCGCCAGTGCGCCGGATCAAGCGCAGGGAAACGCGCATCGCCCTTGGGCGCCAGATCGACCTCGGTGAGATAGATGCGCGCAGCCCGCTCACATGCGCCCAGAGGACCGCCAAATGAGCTCCGGTCAAAAAAGTTGCGCGGCCTTAGCGCTCTATGCTGCAGCGTTACGGACTGGACAGGCTTTGCGTGTGTGCGTTCTCACAACATAAGAGAATTCATCGCCATCTTGCTGAACCGGCTCGGTGCGAGACGTGTTCTCCCAGAAGTCTGCATCGATTATGTGGAAGAATGTGTCGCCTTGAACATCAGCTTGGACCTCGGTTTCATACACACGGTCTGCATATTGCCACATTGCTTCGAAAACGGACTGACCGCCGATCACGCAAACCTCTTCAATACCACGAGTATCACAAAATGATTTTGCAACTGCCAATGCTTCCGCCGGAGAATGGCAAACGGTAGCACCGTCTGCGACAAAGCTCCGCTCAAATGACAAAACGATATTCAATCTGTGAGGCAAGGGCTTTTTGGGGAGGCTCTCCCAAGTGTTACGGCCCATGATGATGGGCTTTCCACTTGTTATCGACCGAAAGTGCCGCAATTCAGAGGGAAGCCTCCATGGCAATTCGCCATCGCAGCCAATTACACCGTTTCGGGCGCGCGCAACCACAAACGCTATGTGCATAGCTGTAACTTCCTCGCTGACTTCGGTTCGAGATTCGACTCGAAATCTGTCGATTAAAATTAGGCTAACTTCCGCGCATTTCAAAATCGTAAATCAGATTCTACTCACACCGCCACCGGCGCCGCAATGCGCGGATGGGGGTCGTAGCCTTCCAGCGCGATGTGCTCGTATTCAAACGCGAACAGGTCGGTGATCGCCGGGTCCAGCGTCAGGCGCGGCAGCGGCCGCGGCGCGCGGGAGAGCTGTTCGGCCACCTGGTCCATGTGGTTGGAATAGATGTGCGCATCACCGAACGTGTGGACGTATTCGCCCGGCTCATACCCGGTGGCCTGCGCCACCATGCACAAAAGCAGCGCATAGCTGGCGATATTGAACGGCACGCCCAGAAACATGTCGGCGCTGCGCTGGTAGAGCTGCAGGTGCAGACGCCCGCCCAGCACCCTGAACTGGAACAATGTGTGGCAGGGCGGCAGGGCCATGGACGGCACGTCCGCCGGGTTCCAGGCCGACAGCACCAGGCGCCGGCTGTCGGGTGTCGTGCGGATCGCGTTCAGCAAATCGGCCAGCTGGTCAATCTCGCGCCCGTCCGGCCCGGTCCAGCGCCGCCACTGCTTGCCGTAGACAGGCCCCAGCTCGCCGTCCGCATCGGCCCATTCATTCCAGATCGACACCCCGCGCTCCTGCAGCCAGCGCACATTGGTCATCCCCTTGATGAACCATAAGAGCTCCACCGCCACGGACTTGAAATGCACCTTCTTGGTGGTCAAAAGCGGGAAGCCGTCCGCCAGATCGCAGCGTATCTGGCGGCCGAACACGGCGCGCACGCCCGTCCCGGTGCGGTCGCTCTGCTCATGCCCATGCTCGAGAATTTCGCGCAGCAGATCGAGATAGGCCCGCTCGACCGGCGAACCGGGCCAAGCCTCACGGCCGGCTGACAAGGGGGCATGCGTCATGAGCGGCTCCGCTGGACAATATACAGGCATTTCGCCGTGATTCGGCTTGAGTGCGCGCCGTTTGACAAGCATCGCGCTGAGCCCGGACGTGGAAAAGCGCCGCTCTCCCCTCTCAAACGCGAAAAATCCACTCGACACACTCACAGCCGGGCGGCATAGTGATTGGCCCGGAACAAATGGAGTACGCCTAATGATCGGATATGTGACGCTCGGCACGCGTGATCTCAAGCGCGCAGCGCCCTTTTATGACGCTCTGGCGCAGGAGCTCGATACGCCGCGCATGATGGAAAGCGATACGTTTATCGCCTGGGGACGCGCGGAAAGCCAGGCTGCGGGCATCGGCCTGACCCTGCCCTTTGACGGCAAGCCGGCCACGGTCGGCAACGGGGTGATGGTCGCCCTGGCCGCCCGGGACGAAGCTCAGGTGCGCCGGCTTTATGAGATTGCGCTGGCCCATGGCGGAACGTGCGAGGGCCCGCCGGGACCGCGCGGTGAATCATTCTACGCCGCCTATTTCCGCGATCTGGACGGCAACAAGCTGAACGCCTTCTTGATGAGCTGACGCGCCAGCTGCGCGGCGGCGCCGGATCGTGACCGCTCTGGGCCGCCGCTGAGCCTATGGCTGGCGCCGCAAGGCGTCGCAATTGCGGTGCTGGTACTCGCGTTGGCCATAGAGCCGGGCGGAGTGTTGCGCCCTGCGGTTCTGCTCCTGGCAGGCCGCGACCTGGGCTTCGATCCGGCGTTCGCGCTCCAGGCGCGCCTCATCACGCTCGGCGGCGGCGCGTTGCTGCTCAGCCTGTCTGGCCTGCAGGGCGCGATGCTCGGGCGAGCCGTGATAGCGCTCGCCATACCAGGGCCGCCCGTCCGCCGTGGCGGGCATGCACCCGCTCAGTATCAATGCGCCCAAAGACACAATAACAACGGCTCTCATGGTTTGGCCTCCAGCATTGAAGCAGTGACCGGGCAAGTGTGCCGTCTGGCAGGTCATCTTCAATCCCCTGTTCAGGGGGGGCTTTGCCGTCCGCCCCGGACATGAATGTCCAGGAGACCGGACCCGCAATCCCCTTTCCCGCGAAAGAATTATCCCTGCGCGTTATAGCTGCATTGCAAACGCGCCTGTCGGTTGCATGGCGGTCAGCGCCGTTTAAGTATGCTCCTCGTTTAAAATCCAAGCTGCGGACGTGATTCCACCATGCGTTTTGAAGGCACCAAGGCCTACGTCGCCACGGACGAGCTCGCCGCCGCCGTCAATGCAGCCATCATTCTGGAGCGCCCGCTTCTGGTGAAGGGCGAGCCGGGCACCGGCAAGACCGAACTGGCCCGCCAGGTGGCCGAAGCCCTCGGCGCGCCGCTGCTGGAATGGCATATCAAGTCCACCACCAAGGCCCATCAGGGGCTTTACGAGTATGACGCGGTGGCGCGTCTGCGCGACTCCCAGCTCGGTGAAGACCGGGTCCATGATGTCAGCAATTATATCCGCAAGGGCAAGCTGTGGGAGGCGTTCACCGCGCCCGAACGCCCGGTCCTGCTGATCGACGAGATCGACAAGGCCGACATCGAATTTCCCAACGATCTCCTTCAGGAGCTCGACCGGATGGAGTTCAATGTCTACGAGACCGGCGAGACCATCCGCGCTGAACGCCGCCCCATCGTCATCATCACCTCCAACAATGAAAAAGAGCTGCCCGACGCCTTCCTGCGCCGGTGCTTCTTCCACTTCATCGCGTTTCCCGACGAGGAGACGATGGAGCAGATCGTCAAGGTGCACTTCCCCAATCTGAAGGGGCGGCTCCTGTCCGACGCCTTGGCCAAGTTCTTTGAGATGCGCACCGTACCGGGCATGAAAAAGAAGCCCTCCACGTCCGAACTTCTGGACTGGCTGAAACTCCTCCTGGCCGAGGATGTGGATCCGGCGGTGCTGCGCGAGCGCGATCCGCGCAAGCTGATCCCGCCCATGCATGGCGCGCTCTTGAAGAACGAGCAGGACGTTCAGCTGTTTGAGCGCCTGGCCTTCATGGCCCGCCGCGACGGCGGGTGAGCGGGACGCCGCGCCATGTTCCACCGCTTCTTCACCGAGCTGCGCGCGGCGAAAATCCCGGTCTCCACCCGGGAATACCTCACCCTGCTTGAAGCGCTGCACAAGGGTGCGGTCGATTCCGATCTCGACAGCTTCTACGCGGTGAGCCGCGCCGCCCTGGTCAAGGACGAGCGCCATTTCGACAAGTTCGACAAGGTGTTCGCCCATGTCTTCGAGGGCATTGAGGCGCTGGGCGATCTGTTCAAGGGCGAGGAAGTGCCCGAGGACTGGCTGCGCGCCGAACTGATGCGCCATCTGGGCGAGGACGAGAAAGCCGCCATTGAGGCGATGGACTTCGACACCCTCATGGAAACGCTGCAGGAGCGCCTGAAAGAACAGTCCGAGCGCCATGAGGGCGGCAATAAATGGATCGGCACGGGTGGAACCAGCCCGTATGGCCATTCGGGATGGAACCCGGCCGGCGTGCGCATTGGCGGCAAGTCGCGCAACAGGCAAGCGGTGAAGGTCTGGGAGTCCCGGCGGTTCAAGGACCTGGATTCCGAACGCGAACTGGGCACGCGCAATCTCAAAGTCGCCCTGCGACGGCTGCGCCGGTTTGCGCGCGAGGGCGCGGAGGAAGAGCTGGATCTGGACGCCACCATCAACGCCACCGCCCGCCAGGGCCATCTGGATGTGAAGATGCGTCCGGAACGGCGCAACGCCATCAAGGTGCTGGTGTTCTTCGACGTGGGCGGGTCCATGGATCCGTATATCGATTTGACCGAGCGGCTGTTTTCAGCCGCGCGCTCGGTGTTCAAAAATCTGGAGTATTTCTACTTTCACAACTGTCCCTATGAGGCGGTGTGGCGCTCCAACCGGCGCCGGCGCCAGGAAAGCGTCGCGCTGTGGGATGTGCTGCATACCTATCCGGCCGACTACAAGATCGTGATCGTCGGGGATGCGGCCATGTCCCCGTCCGAGATCACCCATCCGGGCGGATCAGTGGAACACTGGAACGAGGAGGCCGGCGGGGCCTGGCTGCGCCGGATCGTGGAAACCTACCCCCATCTGGTCTGGCTCAACCCGACGCCTGAAAGCTGGTGGCCTCACACCTATTCGGTCGAGCTGGTGCGCGAGATCATCGGCCCGCAGCGCATGTTCTCCCTCACGCCCGAAGGCGTGGACCGCGCGATGAAGGCGCTGGCGCGCTGAACGCCCCTGCGGCGCCGCGCGCGCTTGGGCTGCAGCGCGCGCCAGCCTATAAATCCGCCTCATGACCTGTAAGACTTCCCCGCTAGCCGGACTGGACCCCGACGATCTGGGCGCGCGCACCGCGCCGCAGACCTGTCAGGACATGGACCAGGTGCGCGACGGCGTCGACCGGATCGACCGGGCGCTGGTCGCCCTGATCGCCGAGCGCACCCGCTACATGGAGGCGGCGGCGCGCATCAAGCCGGACCGGGACGCCGTGCGCGACGAAGCGCGCATCGAAGATGTGGTCGAAAAGGTCCGTCACGCCGCCGCTGAAGCCGGTTTGCCGGTGACGCTGGCCGAACCGGTGTGGCGCGAACTGGTCGAGCGCTCCATCGCCTATGAGCTGGACATGTTTGACCAAACACGCAGCTGAACCGGTTTTGCGTGAGGTCAGCCAGCTCCAGGACCGCCGCGCGCGTCCCTCATGGCGTCACGCACAGCCCCGGCGGCCTTCATCACCGCCTCCAGCGCGCCCGCATCATGGGGCCGGGTTTCAGCAGCGGCGCACGCTTCGCCCAGCGCCATGGCCCCGACGCCGCGCGCGGCGCCCTTGAGCGTATGGGCCGCATCCCGCCAGGCTTGATCATCACGGGGCGCAGCACCCGACATGCGCCCGATGCAGGCTTCAATCTGAGCCTCGAACAGGGCGAACAGCTCCGCCTCAAGCGCCGGATCGCCGCCGGTGAACGTCGCCAGATGGGTGCGATCAAGCACTTTTGGCGCAGATCCCCCGCCTTCACTCACTCTTGCGCCTCCAGAATTTCGATCAGCGCCGCCACCGCCGCCTGAAGCTGGGCGTCTTCTCCCCGCGCGGCCTCGGCAGGCGGATTATCGATCAGGATATCGGGCTGAAGCTCCTGATTCTCCACCGGACGGTCATCGGGATCGAGGACGGGAAGCTGGGGAATGCCGAACACCAGATCGCCGGTCATCAGCATTTCCCACCACACCGCCGTGCCCGTGCCCGGCACCGGCATGCCCACCAGCGGGCCGACGCCGAACAACTGGTACACATAAGGGAACATGTGGGCGTTGGAATAATTGCCCTCATTCATCACCACGGCGCTGGGACGCGACCAGCGCTCTTCGGGCGCGCCGCGGATGATCCGGTCACGCGCGCGCAGCCTGAAATAATCCTCGCCCGTGAGCAGCGTCAGCAGATCATCATGCAGCCAGCCGCCGCCATTGAAGCGCGTGTCGATGACCACCGCCTCGCGGTGGAAATTGCGGCCCAGGAGCTCGCCATAGACCTGGCGGTAGCCGGCGTCATTCATGGAGCGGATATGGGCGTAGCCGATGCGCCCGCCCGAGGCCTCTTCCACGATGGCGCGCCGGCGCTCAATCCAGCGCTCATAGCGCGCCTGGCCTTCCTGGCCCTGGCTGTAGGGGCGCACGGTCAGCTCGCGCGGGCGTCCGCCGCGTGCGGGCTGAATGGTGATGCGGATGCGCTGCCCGGCCCGGCGATTGAGCAGGCTGAACGGATTGACCCCTGCCTCCAGCGCGGTTCCGGCGATGGCGGTGATGCGCGCGCCGGGCTGGATGTTGAACCCGTCACGGTCCAGCGGCCCGCCGGGCAGGACTTCCGCAATCACCAGACCCGGCCCGGACGCAGAGAAGTCGTAGATCACGCCCAGCGACGCCGTGGAATCATTCACGCCGTTTGAATCCTGCGGGCGGTAGCGCATGCCGGTATGGCTGGCGTTGAGCTGGCCCAGCATCTCCGACATCAGCAAAGCGAAATCGCGGCTGGTGGAGATGCCGGCCAGCTTGGGCTCATAGGCCGCGCGCATGCCCGGCCAGTCGACGCCGTGGAAATCGGGATCGTAGAACTTGTCCTCCACCTGGCGCCAGACATGCTCGAACAGATGGGCGCGTTCAGAATCGGCGCGCAGGCTCACCTCGGCGCTAATCGCCACCGGCGTCACCGTGCCGCCCGGCAGGGTCACCTTGCGCAGATTGCCGTCAACCAGAAGGAAGGCTGTGGAATCATCAGCCAGCTGCAGGCTGGCGCTGCGGGCATTGAGCTGGGCGACGCGCTTGGTCTCGCCCTTGTGCAAATCGTGCATCCACAGATCAAGCCCGCCTTCGAACCGGGCGAGATAATAGAGCGCCGACAGATCGGAATTGAGCCGGGCATCGGCGAGTTCAGACGAGTGGATGGTCAGGCGGCGCGTGCGCTGCTCCACCGCGTCGAGGTCAAGCTGTGCTGGCCCGTCCAGAGCCGCGCCGATCCAGTTGAAGAAGTCGGCCAGGGCGCCGCCGCGATTCTCCGCCTCGTCATCCTTTTCCATCTCCTCGGCCAGGGCGCGTTCCTGTTCGGTGAGATTGAAGCGGTCCCAGGCCGACTGGGTCAGGAAGCCGGCCATCACGTCCTGCTGGGCGCCCCAGCTGCCATGGCTGCGCGGGCCATAACGGTTGGATATCCACACGATCGCGCCTCCGCCTGAATGCCAGTGCGGGCGGTAATCGCCATAGCCGGTCAGCGTGATGTCTCGCGGCGGGGCCGAACCGTCCGCCGGCGCCACGCCGATATTGGGATAAAAGAAATTGCCCGGGGTGAAGCTCGCCGCGATCCAGCGCGAATCCGGCGACCAGGAGAACCGGATGTCGCCGTCGGAGTAGGAGTAATTGAGATCCGGTCCGAACACGGTGCGGCGATTGCGGCCCTGCCGGTTCACGACGCTGATGGCGTCGCGGTTTTCGATGAAGGCGATTTTTTCGCCATCCGGGCTGTAAGCCGGCTGGAAAGCCTCGCCGCCGGGATGGCGGTAGACCAGCCGCTCGCGCCAGGTGGTGGCGGCGGAAAAACGCGGCTCGGACGCATCGGTCAGGCTGGTCTCATAGATCGCCCAGGCCCCGTCGCGGTTCGACGCGTAGAGCACTGAGCGTCCATCGGGCGAGAAGCTCACCGAGCGCTCCTGCTCAGGGCTATTGGTCAGGCGCACCGTGGTGGAGAAATCGGCCGCCGTGACGAACACCTCGCCGCGCGCCACAAAGGCCAGCTCCTTGCCGTCGGGCGAAACCGCGAACTCGCTGATCCGCCCCGCCACCGGGAAGGGGCGCGGCGCATCGCGCAGGGGCGGCGCCGACAGGCGGATATCGAGCCGGCGCGGCGCTTCGCCCCGGCGCACCGTGTAGATATCGCCGTGATATGTGTAGACCACGAGACCGTCGCGGCTGACCGACAGATCGCGCGTCGGATGCGGTCCGTGATCAGTCAGCGCCGTGCGCGCGCCGGTTTCCAGATCGAGATGGTGGACATTGAACGCCCCGCCATCGATTTCCGACAAGAGGAAGAGCGATCCGTCATCCGCCCAGGCCGGCGCATGATCGCCGCCGGGATTGCTCGACACATTCTCGTGCGCGCCGCTCTCCACATCGAACACCCACACATCGCGGGCGAAGGAGGAGACGTCGCGCTGGCGCTCCGCATTCTCATAGGCGCGCTCCTGGCGGTAGGCGATCCTTGTTCCGTCCGGGCTCCAGCGCGCCTCATTGGCGGGCACGGTGGAGACCATGCGCGGCGTGCCGCCGGTGACGGCGATCTCGTAAAGCTCGGGCAGCGCGCCGGTGGGGAAATAGCTCGACTGCGCCGACCCGCCGCGCGCCGAGCTGAATAGCACCCGCTCGCCGTCGGGCGAAAAATCAGACGGGCGGTCATCGGCCGAGTGATAGGTCAGGCGCGTAACCTGCGACCCGTCGGCGCGCATGGCGAAGATGTCGAGATTGCCGAACCGGTCATTGGCGAACGCGATCATGGACCCGTCGGGCGACCAGACCGGATGGCCGCTCCACCCCTCCCCGGTCGTGATGGGCGACGCGGTCCCGCCTTCAGCGCTGACGCGCCAGAGCTGTCCGTGGGCGGAGAAAACGATCTCGCTTCCATCGGGCGATACCGCCGCGTGGCGCAACCAGTGCCCGGAGACATCGCCCAGCGCCGCACCTGTCCAGATCAAAGCCGCCGCCAACGCCGCCAGAATCATCCGCATCGTATTCTCCCCTTGAATTCAGCGCGTCACGCTGACATGGCCGCGGCGCCCGGGCAAGCAGGATGCTTGACGCCGACATCTCGTGCGGGTCAATTGCGGCCATGACAGACACTCGCGACTACCAATCACGCATCGGCGAAACCCGGCATTCGGACTGGTTCACGATCGATCAGGACCGCGTCAACGGCTTCGCCGACATCACGCTCGATCACCAGTTCATCCATATCGACCCGGAGCGGGCCAAGGCCGAAACCCCGTTCGGCGGCCCCATCGCGCATGGATTTCTCACCCTCTCCATGCTCAGCCATTTCGCGGCCCAGTGCATGCCCGCCTTCCCGGACAAGGCCATCGGCATCAATTACGGCTTCGACAAGGTGCGTTTCCTGAGCCCTGTGCCCGTCGGAGCGCGCATTCGCGGCAAGTTCACCCTGGCCAGCGCCGACCAGCGCAAGCCGGGTCAGATCCAGCTCGCCCATGATGTGGAGGTGGAGATTGAAAACGCCCCCGCCCCGGCCCTCGCCGCCCGCTGGCTGAGCCTCGTCGTCACCGGCTGACGAAATCAGCGCCTGCTAAAACGCAAAAGCCCCGGACCCAAGGTCCGGGGCTTTATGATTCAGGACTGAGGCCTCAGATCAGCGGCGGCGGCGCGCGATGCGCTCCACTTCCGCCTGGACCTTCTCTTCCACGATCGCGGGCAGATTATCGTCCAGCCATTGCTTGAGCATGGGCCGCATCAGTTCGCGCACAATGCCTTCAAGGGTCTGGCCTTGCTCGGATGAAACGCGCAGATTTTCCGACAGCGCCGCGAACATGCTCGAAGCCGCGCTCGCCGGGGCTTCGTCCAGCAGCGTATCTTCTTCCGGTTCCGGTTCCGGCTCGGCCGCCGCAACAGGAGCGGGTTCGGGCTCGGGTTCGAATGCGGGCTCCGGCTCGGGCTCGTCCTCGCGATCCACGATCATCAGATCGTCAGAAACCGCCAGCGGCGCCGTGCCGCCTACCATCGCATCTTCCTCAAGCCGGTCGGTCAGCTCCAGAACATCGTCCTCGATTTCCGGTTCCGGCTCAGGCTCAGGCTCAGGTTCCAGCTCCGGCTCGGGTTCAGGCTGAGCTTCAAGCACAGGCTCAGGCGCGGGTTCTGGTTCTGATTCTGGTTCGGCCGTTTCGGCGGGCTCGGACGCCGGCTTGGCGTCGTCATCCTCATTGATGATCCGGCGAATGGAGGCGAGAATTTCCTCCATTGTCGGTTCCTGTTCAGCGGTGTCCTGAGCCATGGCGTTATCCTTGTTCCGTCGAGGGGTCACGGTCGCCGCAAACCTACGCGGGACCGAGCGCCCATGTCCAGCTTGGGGGACGCCGCTACAGTGTTAGTTCCAGGGAATTAAGCTGAAGTTAGGCCAGCGAGACCGGCTGTCCGGGCCGGCGTCATCGTTTTCAGCCACCGCCAGTTGCAGATCCTGCGCGCTCAGCATGCCAAGCGTTTGAAGCAGGCCATAGCTGGCCACCGCCAGATCCCGCTCGGCGCGCACCAGCTCAAGGCGCGAGTTCAGCAATTCCTGCTCGGCGTTAAGCACGTCCAGGGTGGTGCGCAGACCCACAAAGGCCTCCTGCTCCACGCCCTCGAATGCAATCTCGTTGGCGCGCACCGCTTCGCGGCTCGATTCGATCACCGCCTGGGCGGCCAGATAGGTGTTCCAGGCATTGCTCACCGCTTCCACCACCTGACGGCGCACAGTCAGGCCCGACAAACGCGCCTCATCGGCGGAAGCTTGCGCCTCGCGCACCCGCGATTGGTTCAGCCCGCCGGTGAAAATCGGCATGCTCACGCGCGCCTGCACCTGGGCGGAGCCCCGCGCCTGGCCGGAAAAAGCCGATTCACGGCTTTCATTGACCGAGGCGCTGACCGAGACTTCAGGCAGCATGGCGCCGCGGGCCACCCTTATGCCTTCGCGCGCGGCCAGCTCATTGAACTCCACCGCGCGCAGTTCGGGATTGTTATCCACCGCCGTTCCCAGCGCTGAATCAAGCGCCTGCGGCAAGCCCGGGGCCAGACCTATGGCGTCAGGCTCGACCGGATCAATACCGGTCACGCGCGCATAGGCGGCCCTGGAGGCGGCCAGCGCCGCCTGGGCGGCCGACAGCTGGGCGCGCGCGCCCGACAGGCGCGCCTCGGCCTGGGCCACGTCCGTGCGGGTGATTTCGCCCACCTCGAACCGGTCCCGGGCGGCGCGCAGCTGCTCGGCGAGCACTTCGACATTATTGGAGCGGATGGCGACGATCTGCTGGTCGCGCGCGACATTGGCGTGAGCCGACACCGCATCCAGCAGGACGCCCTGCTCCACTGACCGCAGGCGTTCGCGCCCGGCTTCGAAGCGCGCCTGGGCCGCATTGATGGCGCCGCGCGTACGGCCGCCGCGATAGACAGGCTGGTTCAGCTGGGCGCCCACGCTGCTGGAGCCCGCGCCGCCGCCAATGGGGCCGCCGCCCCAGGTTTCCGATTCGCTGAGCGTGCCGCTGGCCGACACGGTCGGAAGCAGGACCGATCGGGCCTGGACCACGCTTTCAGCTGTCTGGCGCAAACGCGCCCGCTCACTCTGGAGCTGCGGGTTGGACTGGTAGGCCGCGGTCAGGGTCTCTTCCAGAGATTGGCCCCATGCGCCCGGCGCATTTGCCGCGATAAGTCCCGCCGCCAGTGCAGCTCCGATCCAGATTTTCATGGCGCCCTCATGTCCTCGCAGCGCGCAAAACGGCTACACGCATCCAAGATATAACCCGATCCTGAGAGTGAACAGCGTTCACTTCATTAAATTTTCGCGAGAGTGTGAAACCTGCCACGCCTCAGAACACGAAACCGGGCGCCGGCTCGAAGCCCGGAAGATAGGGCGGCGCGGCATCAAACACGGCGCGTTCGCCAACGGCCTGGGCCGAGCGGGTGTAGAGCACGGCTCGTCCCACATCGCCATCGCGCACGAACACGGCCAGCCGGCCGCCGTCAGCCAGCTGTTCCGTCCAGGCGTCAGGCACGCGGGCCACGGACCCATTGACGATAATCACATTGAACGGGCCCTGCCCCGGCACGCCCTTGTCCAGCGGACCGTCCACCACGACGGCGTTGTCTGCGCCGGCCGCCGCCAGCCGGTCACTCGCCTTGGCGGCCAGAGCCGGATCGTTTTCAAGCCCCACGACAGTCTCGGCCATGCGCGCCAGCACGGCGGTGGAATAGCCAAGGCCACAGGCGATATCGAGCACCACGTCGCCCGCACGCACGCCGGCGGCCTGGACCAGCTTGGCGAAATCGCGCGGCCGCAGCAGCACCCGGCCGTTATTGAGCGTCACCTCAGTGTCCGCATAGGCGCGCGCTGACTGCGCCTTGGGCACAAATCGCTCGCGCGCAATGGACGCCATCGCATCCTGAAGGCGCGTATCGGTCACGTCGCTGGGACGGACCTGGCTGTTGACCATGGCGAGGCGGGCCTGGGAGAAATCGGACACGGCGCGACCTTGTGGCTGATCCGGTCAGTCCGGACGGGAGTATTGACGGCGCTTATATCCTGCGCTTTTCCCCTGCGGCAAGGCGGGCCTGCGTGCGGGTGCAGCCGGGCGCAGTCAAGCGCGTTGCAGCCTGCGCCCGGCTTGGTTATGAGATGGGCTTGGCTCAGGAACGGCGCCATGGCGGAGTGGTTACGCAGAGGACTGCAAATCCTTGTACCCCGGTTCGATTCCGGGTGGCGCCTCCAGAGCTTCCTCCCCAACTCAGCGCTTACTGCGCCGCACGGGTCTCGGGGTGATCCACCACCCCCGCCTCGACGAGATGACGGCGCAACTGGCCGGTGAAGGCCAGGAAGGTCATGCGGTAATCGCTGATCAGCGACCAGAACGGATGGTCGAACGTGGCCGGCTTGTTGCGCTCGATGAAGGCGTGACTGACCCAGGCGAAACCGTAACCGAACACCGGAAACAGGATCAGCGCCCACCAGGTCTGGGTGACGAGCGCAAAGATCAGCGCGCCCGTGGCCAGCACGGTGCCGGCATAGTGCAAATAGCGCGTCGGCGCGAGTGCATGCTCGCGCAGGTAATATGGCCAGAACTCGCCATAGGTGTCCGCCCGCTTGGCCATGAATTCCTCCTGCGATCAAGTATGGCCGGGCTGGCTGCCCGCCCGTGCGGCTTCAACGCTATCACGCCCGGCCGCCAGGCGCGATACACGCCGGCCCCCTGGCACGGCGCAGCGCGCACTCCGGTCACGCCGCGTTAACGTTAGGGGGATGTTAACCCCTGATTCGGTATTTCTTTACGCGTCTTCCCTCGAAGACACCCCACCATCCACCCAAAGCCTTTTCGGGAGCCCCTCCGGCTCCCGATTTTTTTGGAGCCCCCGTTCACCGGAGTGCACACGGGCGCCGCGAGCGGCTTGCACGGGGCACACAGCGTTGCTAAACACCAGCCTCCGTCGCAGGCGGCGTATTCCCCGGTAGCTCAGTTGGTAGAGCAATCGACTGTTAATCGATCGGTCGCTGGTTCGAGTCCGGCCCGGGGAGCCACTTCTTTTTCAGACATATCGCGAAATCAAGCGCCGCCCTGGCCGCGCGGCTGGCGCGTCACCCCGGCGCTGACCCAGCCCGCCATCCGCCGCGCGCCCGTATCGACGATGGCGTAGAGGCACGGCACCACCATGAGCGTCAGCACCATGGAGACCAGAAGCCCGCCGACCACGGCGAGCGCCAGCGGCTGCATGATCTCTCCGCCCGGCCCGGCGCCGATAGCCAGCGGCGTCATGCCCAGCGCGGTGGTCGCCGTGGTCATGATCACCGGACGCAGGCGCGCCCCGCCGGCCGAGACAATCGCCCGTCCCGCCCCCAGCCGTCCGCCGCGCCGGCCCTTCTCGATATATTCCACCAGCAGGATGGCGTTGTTCACGACAATGCCGATGAGGAGAATCGCCCCGATCATCACCGGCGCCGAAACCGGCGTGCTGGTGAGATAGAGCGCCAGCACCACGCCGATCAGCGCCATGGGCGCGGTGGACAGGATCACCAGCGGATTGGCCAGGCGCTCATACTGCACCGCCAGCACCACGAAGACGAGAAACAGCGCCAGCATGATCACGGTGACCAGCTCGCGATTGGTGTCCTCGATGGTGCGCCACTGGCCCTCGAACACCAGGCCAATGCCGTCAGGCACGTCCATTTCAGCAATGCGCGCCTCGACCTGCGCCATGATGGTTCCCAGGTCAGAGATCGCGGTATTGGCCGTTCCGTTCACGCGCACCACGCGGTTCTGGTTGTCGCGCTCGATATGGGCCGGCCCCGCGCCCAGCGTGATCTCGGCCACCTCGCGCAGCGCCACCGGCCCGGCGCCCTGGCGGAACACCAGAAGATTGCCCAGCGTCCCGGCGTCGCGCGTATCGGCGCGCGGCAGGCGCACGCGCACATCATATTCGAGCGCGCCGCTCATGAAGCGGGTCGGGGTGGCGCCGTCCACGGCCCAGCGCACCGCCTCGCCGATCTCCGACGTGCGCAGGCCCAGCGCCGCGGCGCGTTCAGGATCGATGCGGATGCGCATGAGCGGGCTTTCATCCTCGCGCCCCACCTCCACGCCTTCCAGCCCCGGAATGCCCTGAAGCTGCGCGCCCAGCGCGCGGGCGAAACGGCGCGACGCTTCGAGATCCTCGCCGGTCACTGAAATCGACAGATCATCGCCCGAACCGCCAAACTGCAGCCCGCCAATGCGCGGCGGCGTGACCCGGATGCGCCCGCCCGGAATGTCGAGGGCTTCCAGCCGGCTCTGCATGTCCGCCACCCACTGGCCCGCGCTGAGGTTCGGCCGGTCGCGCAGATCGGTCAGCTGGATGTTCATCCGCGCCGTGCCGGGGCGTTCATTGACGATGCCGCCGCCCAGATGCCCGCCTGACAGGGTGAACATGGACACCACGTGCGGGTCGGCCGCCAGCACCGCCTCCATGCGGCCGGCGGCCGCATTGGTCACCTCCGGCGGCGTGCCGGGCGGCAGGCTGAGGCTGACTGAGACCTGGCCGTCATCGACCTGGGGCAGGAACTCGCTGCCGAGCTCTCCGGCCAGCCAGATCGATCCGGCGAAGACGGCCACGGCGACCGCGACCACCGCGAACCGCCAGCGCAGCAGGCGCACAAGGCCCTTCTTGTAAACCCGGCGCAGCCGGTTCACCCCGCGATCCACGCCGCGGATCACGAAGGAGCGGTCAAACCGGCTCTCGAAACCGACCCGGCTCACCAGCATGGCCAGCATGGGCGTCACCGTCAGCGCGGCGGCGAGCGTGGCGATAATGGCGAAGGAAATGGTGATGATCAGCTCACGGAAGATCAGCGCCATCAGCCCTGTGATCAGCAGGAAGGGGATCACGGCGGCGAGGTTCGTCAGCGTGCCCGCGATGATCGCGCCGCTCACCTCGCCCGCGCCGTCATGGGCGGCGTCTTCAGCCGATTTGCCCAGCTCCTTGCGGTGGCGGTGGATGTTCTCCAGCATGACGATGGCGTTGTCGAGCAACAGCCCGACCCCTAGCGCCAGCCCGCCCAGCGACACGATATTCAGCGTCAGCCCGCCCATGCCCATGAGGGCGAAGGTCGCCATCAGCGCGATGGGGATGGACAGGCCGATGACGAAGCTGCGCCGCAAACTGCCCAGGAACAGCAGCACGAACAGCATGGACAGCACCCCGCCCAGGATCGCCGCCACCCCCACCCCGGTCACCGAGCTGCGGATGAAGAAGGCCTGATCGCCGATCACCTCATAGGTGATGTCGTCGGGAAAAAATCCCGAACGCTCCAGGCTTGCGATCACGGCGTTGACCTCGTCGATCACCTCCACCGTGTTGGCGGCGGGCAGCTTGAAGATCGACACCTGCACCGCCGGGGTCCCGTTCATCCGCGCGAACAGGCGCTGCTCGCGATAGGTGTCGTGCACCTCGGCGAGCTGCGACAGGCGGATGCGCTCGCCATTGCCGCCAGGCAGCGTGACCAGCACATTGGCGATGTCTTCGGCCGAGGTGAACAGCCCGTCGGTCTTGGCCATCACGTCAAACGTGTCCGACGTCACCCAGCCTGCCGCGATATCGACATTCTCCGCCGCCAGCACCCGGTTGAGGTCGCCCAGCGTCAGGCCGTAGGAGGCCAGGCGCTCCTGATCGACCAGCACCTGGATCTCGCGCTGCTGCCCGCCGGCCGCCTCCACGCCCGACACGCCCTGAACGGCCAGCAATTGCGGCGCGAGGGCGCGCTCCACCCAGTCATTGACGTCGACCTGGGCGCGCACGGGCGAGCTGAAACCCGCCGTCCAGACCGGGCGCTGGCTGGGATCGCGCTTGTAGATGCGCGGCGGGTTGATGTCCGGCGGCAGGCGCGTGCGCGCCAGCTCCAGATAGCGTGAGGCGTCCTGCAGCGCGATGTCGAGATTGGTGCCGTAATCAAAGTGCAGATTGACGTTGGTGCGCCCTTCCGAGGCGCGGCTGTCGATGCGGATCAGGTTTTCCGTGGCCGCCAGGCTGCTTTCCAGCACGCGGGTGACCTGCTGCTCCATCACTTCGGGCGCAGCGCCGGGATAATTCACCGTCACCGTGATCATCGGATATTCGATGCGCGGCAACAGATCGATGGGCAGGCGGTTCAGGAAGAACAGGCCCAGCACGAACACCACCGAGGCGATGGCCAGCGTACCCACAGGGCGTCGGATGGCGTGATCGACCAGACCTCTGCGCTGTGCGCCGCCGTCGGCCATCAGCCCCTCCACCCGACAATGCGCACCGCCTGACCGTCCGTGAGCTCGGCCGGATTGGTCGCCAGCACCACCTCGCCCTCTTCGAGGCCGGAGACGATCTCGGTCCAGTCGCCACGCGTCACCCCGCGCTCGATGACGCGCCGCTGAAGACGGTCATCTTCGATCACATAGACATAGTCGGCGCCCTCTTCCTCGGCGATCCCGGCCGCCGGCGCTGCGAGCACGTCCGGGCGCGGATCGATGGCGAGGCGCACGCGCGCCAGAAAACCCGGCCGCGCGCCGCGCGCCCAGCTGTCTTCAGGCAGCGCCAGCTCCACCGTCACCAGACGGCTCGACGGATCGGCCAGCGGGAAAATGTGCCGCACCGTGGCGGGCAAGGGCTCGCCCGGCAGCGCGTCAAGGTGCACAGGGATTTCCTGGCCCGGCGCCAGAAACGCCACATCCAGCTCGGATACGCCCAGGCGCACCACCAGAAGATCGGTCCGTGTGAGGTCAAACAGGCCGTCGAGCGCCTGCACCCCCTCGCCCACTTCGATGTGGCGGGCGGTAACCATGGCGTCCATGGGCGCGGTGATCTCGCCAAACTCGATGCGCGTGCGCCACAGGTCGGCCTCGCGCGCCACCACGTCGCGGTCGGCGCGGGCGCGCTCATAGGCTTCGGCGGCCAACAGGCCGCGCTCATGCAGCGTGGCGCTGCGCTGATAATTGGACTGGGCCTGGGCGCGGCGCGCCTCGATGCGCGCCAGCTCCGCGCGCTGCTCGCGCATGTCGAGACGGGCCAGAAGCGCGCCTTCCTCAACGGAGTCCCCGGCTTCCACCAGGACCTCAGCCACCGTGCCCGAGATGCGCGCCGCCAGGCGCGAGCGGGAGTGAGCCTCCACCTGCGCGGAGGCGGAAAACTGGCGCGACAGATCGCGGCGCGTGATCTCAGCGGCGGCGGCGGGATGGCGGAAAGCCTCGACCGTCTCGGCCGCGCCCGCCTCATCCGGCGCCGTGTCGCCGCAGCCGGCAAGCGCCATCAGCGCGAGCCCGCAGAGCGCCAAAACCAGAGTATGTGCTGGCCGGATCAAATGGTCTGTCTTTCGTGTCTGATCCATCTGACATAAGGCAGATGAGCAGACAGACCAAGTCCTTGGCGGGATGGCGGCACTGAGCGCCTCAGCCCGTGGGCGCCTCTGTCAGAACCGGCGCGGCTTCGCCCGCCTCAATCTGGGCGGCCCACATCGTGGCGTAGAGGCCGCCGCGCGCCAAGAGCTCGGCATGGGTTCCGGTCTCGGCGATGCGGCCGGCGTCGAGGATGAACAGGCGGTCGGCGCGCGCAATGGTGGACAGGCGGTGGGCGACGGCGAGCGTCGTGCGCCCGCGCGCAGCCTCGGCGATGGCGGCCTGCACCTCGCCTTCCGTGCGCGAATCCAGCGCCGATGTCGCCTCGTCCAGAATGAGGATGGGCGGGTCTTTGAGGATCGCCCGCGCCACGCCGACGCGCTGCTTCTCGCCTCCCGACAGCTTCAGCCCGCGCTCGCCCACGCGCGTGTCGAGGCCCAGCGGCAGGCTGTCGATGAAGTCCTTCAGGCGCGCGCGCGTCACAGCATCGTGAAGGGCGGCCTCGTCAGCGTCCGGGCGGCCATAGAGAATGTTCTCGCGCAAGGTGGAATTGAACAGCACCACGTCCTGCGGCACGAGCCCCAGCTGACCGCGCAGGGAGGACTGGGTGACGCCCGCGATGTCCTGGCCGTCAATCTCGATGCGGCCCGAGGACGGGTCATAGAAGCGGAACAGGAGGCGCAGCAGCGTCGACTTGCCCGCGCCCGACGGGCCGGCGAAACCGACAAAGGCGCCGGCGGGAATGTCGAGATCGATATTGTCCACCGACCGGTCGCGGCCGTCATGGGCGAAGCTGACATTGGTGAAGCGCACCGCCCCGCCGGTGACCTTCAGCGCGGACGCGCCGGGCTGATCGGCCACTTCGGGCTTCAGGCGCAGCACCTGGAACAGGCGTTCGAGATCGACGCTCGCCTGTTTGATCTCGCGATAGGCCCAACCCAGAATATTGAGCGGCTGATAGACCTGCATCAGCATCAGGGTCAGCGCAGCGATATCGCCGACTTGCAGCCGGCCCTGCAGCGTCATCCAGGCGCCCAGCAGCGCCACCGCGAGCAGGCCGCCATTCATGATCGCCGCCTGCGCCGCGTTCAGCGCCGCCAGGCTCTGTTCCGATTTCACCGCCGCCGAGGCGTAACGCTGCTTGGCGTCGTCAAAACGGTCCGCCTCGCGCGCCTCGGCGGCGAAAGCCTTGACTGTCTCAAAATTGGTCAGGGTGTCGACCGCGCGGGCGTTCACCTCGGTGTCGGCCTCGTTCATCTGGCGGCGGATTTTCACCCGCCACTGGGTCATCTGATAGGTGACCAGGGCGTAGCCCACCACGGCGGTCACGATGATCACCGAGAACTCCCAGCCATAAAGAATGGCCGCGACGCTGGCGGCCAGCGCCAGCTCTACGATGGCGGGCAGGATGTTGAACACCAGGAAGCGCAGGAGGAAGTCGACCGCGTTGGCGCCGCGGTCGATCACCCGGTTCACAGCGCCCGTGCGCTTGGTCTGGTGATAGGTCAGCGACAGCGCCTGGACATGGGCGAAACCCTGCACCGCCGTCAGGCGCTGGGCGTCGTGGGAGACCGGCGAGAACAGGGCGTCGCGCAGCTGCGGCGCCCCGGTGGCGGCAAAGCGCAGCGCGCCATAGGCGATGATCAGCGCAGCCGCCGCCGCGAAGGCGCCGGCGCCGGGGCCCCCATCCTCACCCAGCGCGTTGGTGAGGGTATTGATCCCCTCGCCGAACGCCACCGGCGCCGCAACCGAGAAGCCCTTGGCGATGAGGGTGATCAGGAAAGCCAGGCCCATCCGCCAGCGCCAGCGCGCCATGTCGGGGCCCGCGAGAATGACGAACAGGCGCCGAACCGCCTCGGAGAGGCGGCCTTCGGGCGCGGGGCCATCAAGAGGATCGGTCTGGGCGGGCGGGGACATTGACCCCTAATTAGGGCGTCGCGCGTCCCGGCGCCAGCCGTGAGCGGCGGCTACCTGCCGCCCGCGCCGTCGGTTTCGGGCGCGCGGAACACCTGACCGGGGTAGATCAGGTCCGGATCGCGGATCTGATCACGGTTGGCCTGGTAGATCACGGTGTACTGAATGCCGTCCCCATAAAGCCGGCGTGCGATGCGCCACAGCGAATTGCCCGGCTGCACGATCACCCGGCCCGCCTCGCGCGCCGCCAGCGCGTCTTCGGCGCTGGCGCGCTCGAACGGCAGGACGATCACAGCAGTGACCCGGCCGTCCTCGTCGATCTGATCAATCTGCAGGTCATAGACGCCCGGCGCAAAATCACGGCCGGCCTGGACGCTCCAGCGTCCGTTGGCGCCGGCTTGTGTTTCGCCCACCGCCTGACCGTCGGCGATCACCCGCACCGTGGAGCCAGGCTCGGCGCGCCCGGAGAAAATCACCGAGCCGCTTTCGTCATAGTCCACGGTTTCAAGGCTCAGCGGCCCCATGGACACGCCGTCGAACGGGCTCTGCAGAACGCGGCTCGCCTCGCCCGGCCGGCCCAGCACCACCAGCGGCGTGCGGTCGCGGCTTTCAGGCACGGAGACGACCACCACCTGATCAGAGCGCACTTCCTGACCGTCAGGGGTGACCATGATCAAAGACAGCTCGACCGAGCCGGTGGGCAGCGGGCGGTCCACGATCATCACCCATTCCCCGGCCGCATCGATCTCCACGGCGGCGATCTCGCGATCGCCTGACATCAGCGTCACCCGCGACCCGGGCGCACCGCGTCCGGCCAGTACGGCGGTGCCGCGCGGATCAACCCGCACGATGTCGAATGTGGGCGCCATGAGCGCGGACACAGGCGCGGGCGTCTCGGCCGTCTCGCTGAGCGCATCCGGCTCGGCCGGCGATGGCGCGGGCGCCGGGCGCATCACGATGAATGCGGCCGCCGCCGCAATCGCGGCGATGACCAGGATGGTGCAGATTACGAATGTACGCGTGGCGGCCATGTGCCGACTCCTGACAGGGCGAGCTGAACAAGCGGCAAGCAAGGCTCGCGCCACTCCGGCCCTGTTGCTAATGCTTAACCGACGCCGCGCGCGTTTCAACGCGCGTTTTATGACAGTGTGCAGGGGGATAAGGCGAAAATGCGGAGTATCTGCCTGTTCTGCGGTTCAAGCGCAGGTCACGACCCGGCTTTTGCCGCCATGGCGCGTGAAGCCGGGCGGGCCGTGGCCCGGTCGGGCATGCGCCTTGTGTATGGCGGCGCCGAATGCGGGCTGATGGGCGAATCGGCGCGCGCCGCCCTGGCCGAGGGCGGAAGCGTGCTGGGTGTTATTCCCGAGTTCCTGATCCCGGTGGAAGGCGCCCAGGAGGGCGTCGAGCTGCGCATCACCGCCACCATGGCTTCGCGCAAGGCGATGATGACAGCCGAAGCCGACGCTTTCCTGATCCTGCCGGGCGGCGCCGGCACGCTGGAAGAAGTGTTCGACATGATCATGCAGCGCCAGCACGGCCTGCACGCCAAACCGGCTGCGTTTGTGGGGACCGAATTCTGGGCGCCGCTGGAGGTTTTGCTGAGCCAGGTGGCGAAGTGCGGCTTCGCCGACGCGGGCCTGCTGGACGCGCTGAGCTTCCATGCAGACCCGGCGGCGGCGCTGGCGGTGCTGAACCCTCAATAACGCTGGCGGCGCCCGGGGAAAGCGCCGCCAGCCTGTGGGCCCGGGCATGCCGGACGGGCCGCGACGCCCCTCCGGGATGTTGATGCAGGACCGACCGGTCCTAGCGCCACTGCTCTGACCTGCGGCAGATCAGCCGGCCTCTGGTGTCGTAGACCCGCAGATCGGCGCGGAACCCGTAGGCTTCCACCGGCAGGGCGCCCGGCGCCGCACGGCGATCGCCGGAACTGGCGATGATCGTGGTGCCCGGCTGGGCCGCCCAGGCGTTTTGCCAGAAGCTGGCCTGGTGAGGACGAAGGCCGGTGGCGCCGACCATGACGCGCGACAGATTGGTGGGCCAGAAATTGTACGGCGAGAAATTACCCGACTGGTCCACCAAAAGATCGCCATTGCCGCCGTTCTGACGCACGACCAGCTCGAACGAGCCGGCCAGGCGCGGCGCGGCATAGGCCTGGAGCACGCCGTGGGAGCGCCCGCTGCCGACTTCCAGCCAGCACGGATCGGCCGACTGGGCGCTGGCGCCGCCCGCCAGGGCGAGCACAGATGCAGCGCCGGCGGCGAGCATAAGGGCGGACTTGAACTTGGATGCGGTCATGATCGATCTCCTTCTTGATCGAGAACCGGCGGGGCCGGGACGGGCGCACCATGCGCCCATCCCTTGCCGCGGGCGGGGAACCAGAACCCGTGCGGGGTTCGGCGGCCCCCGTTAGTGGCTGCCCTGGATCACCAGGGCGACATTGCCGCTGCCGGACTGGCGCACATTGGCGCGCTGGCCGGAACCGACCTGGATCACGCCGAGCGAGTTGTTCGCGCCGGTCTGATTGGTGGCTGCGCTGTGGCCGTGGCCGATCTGGGCGACGCCGACCGTGTTGTTACGGCCGGTCTGGATCGCGCCGGCGGCGTTGTAATTGCCTTGCTGGCCGATCACGGCGGTGTTGTTGCGGCCCAGCTGGTCGGCATAGGCGCTGTTGGCGTAGCCCGCCTGGCCGACCGTCACGCCATTGCGCGAACCGTCCTGGATGGTCTGGACGTAGTTGTAGGCGCCGCGCTGATCGATATAGAGCCGGTTTTGCGGGCCAGCCTGGCGCGCCGACAGATCGTTGGCGTAGCCGGCCTGGTTGATGTTGACGCGGTTGCGCTGCTGGGCTTCCGCCGCGGACACGGTGCCCGCCAGCATGGTCAGGCTCAGGCCCGTGGCCAGCATGAATTTCTTGAACATGGTGCAGTCTCCTCTGGTTTCATCCCGGCGGCGGTTTCGCCCGCCAGTGATGAGGAGACTGCAGCAGTCAGGGTGAACGCACTCAGAGTGGCGCGTTCACCCGCCGTTGGGCCAGATGAACGCGCCATTCAGGCGGAGTGGTTCAGCCTTTGGGATCGAACACGTCCTCAATGCGCGCCTCGAACACCTCGGCCAGCTTGAAGGCGAGGCTCAGCGATGGGTCGTGCTTGCCCGTCTCCACCGCGTTGATCGCCTGCCGGGACACGCCGACCCTCTCGCCGAGCTCGGCCTGGCTCCAGCGCCGCTCGGCGCGCAGCACATGGATCCGGTTCTTCATTTGAAGCGCCTCGACACGAAGGGCAGGACCACGCCCCAGACCAGGGCCATGGCCGGCAGGACGTACATCACCGAGATAGGCGGCGCGTCGGCCCAGCTTTCCAGAAAACCCCAGGTGAGCGTGGCAAAGCTCACCACGCCTGCGGCGATCAGGAGCGATTCGGCATGGATGCGCGCCTGCACCTCGTCCATCGCCCGTAGGAAGAATACAAACTCGCGCAAGGCCAGCAGGGCCGGGATCACGGGGATGAGGGCGAGAATCACCCTCACCGGCCCGGACGGATCGAACGCCCTCAGCGCCATGGTGGCGCCGACCACAGCGAGGCTGTAGGCGATCATCAAGAAAAGGAACCGCACGGTGTAGCGTTTGGCCGCCGGGGTCATGCGCGCGCCTCCTGCATCCAGGCCGGCGCAGCCGACAGCGCGCCCCGCCACAATCCGCTGGTCAGTGTTGATCGTTTCGTCATTCTTGCCTCCATCAGGTTAGCATGACCAAAAGTCATGTATACCTGACACATGCGCGCATGTCATGTCAACCTGACTTTTTATCAGGTCAACCTATCACATGGAGGAGAGCGGGCTCAGCCGCGTCCGCGATAGGGGGCGACCCTCTGGTCGGGGATCCACAGGCCCTTGGGCGCCTCGCCCCACTGGGCGAACACGTCGATCGGGATGCCGCCGCGCGGATACCAGTAACCGCCAATGCGCAGCCATTTGGGCGACAGCGCGTCGACCACGCGCTTGCCGATCATGGTGGTGCATGCCTCATGGAAGGCGCCGTGATTGCGGAAGCTCTGGAGGAACAGTTTGAGGGATTTCGATTCCACGATCCACTGACCCGGCGCGTAATCGATCACGATATGGGCGAAATCGGGCTGGCCGGTCACCGGGCAGATCGAGGTGAATTCCGGGCACACGAACCGGATCAGGTAATCGCTGTCGCGGGCCGGGTTCTCCACACGCTCCAGCACCGCGTCCTCGGGACGTTGCGGCGCCGCGCCGCTCGAGCCCAGCTGTTCAAGTTTTTCATATCGCGCATCGGTCATGACGCGGCATTTAGCGCCGCCAGCGCGGATCGGCAATGGCGCGCGCGCCGCTGCGCCCCTATGTTTGAACCGCCCGCCTTCCTTCCATTTCCTTTCTGGCCAGCACAGCATGTCCGACGCCCTCGCCATTCTCCCTGTTGTGACGCTGCTGGCGGTGGGGCTGGCGTGCATTCTGATCGCGCGCGCCGTGAAGCTGTCGCCCATCGTGGCCTTTATCGCGGCCGGCGTGCTGATCGGACCCAACGCGCTGGGCCTGGCGCCGCTCAACGAGACCACCGCCCTGCTGGCCCAGCTGGGTGTGGCCTTCCTGCTGTTCGAGATCGGGCTGGGCTTTTCAACCCGTACGATCCGCGAGAGCGGGCGCGATCTGGTGGTATTGGGCCCATTGCAGATGCTGATCTGCGGCGCAGGATTTACATTTGCCGCACGCTTCTTCGGTCTCGACTGGCCGGTGGCGCTGGTGATCGGGCTGGGGGCTGGCATTTCGGCGACCGCTGTGGTGACCGCCACGCTGGCCGAGCGCGGCATCGCCACCTGCCCGCTGGGCCGCTCCTCCACCGCGCTTCTGGTGTTTCAGGATGTGGCGGGCATTTTCCTTCTGGTGTTCGCCGTGTCGCTGGACGGATCGGGGCCGCTGGGCCTGGCGCTGGCCGAAGCCGCCGCCAAGGCCTTCGCCGCCGCCGCCGCCGCTGTGTTGATCGGACGCTTCGCCGCAAGGCCGGCCCTCGCACTTCTGGCCCGCACTAATATGGCCGAGGTGTTCACCGCCGCCGCCCTGCTGCTGGTGCTCGCCACCGCCGCCGCCACGGGGGCGCTGGGCCTGTCGCTGACGCTCGGCGCATTCCTCGCCGGCGTGATCGTCGCCGAGACGCCCTACCGCACGGTCGTGAAGACCGAGGCCCGGCCATTCGGCGCGCTGCTGCTTGGCTTTTTCTTCATCACCGTGGGCATGGGACTCGACTGGCGCGATATCGCCGCCCAGGCGCCCTGGATTGCGCTGGCCATCGCCGCGCTGATCCTGGGCAAGACCATCCTCACCTTCATCGCCGCCCTCGCCGCGGGCTGGAGCCGGCCGGGCGCCACGCAGCTCGCCTTCGTCACCGCGCAGGGGTCGGAGTTCGGCCTGGTCCTGCTCGCATTGCCCGGCGTCGCCAGCGCGCTGGGGCCACAAGCGGCGGGCATTCTGGTGGCGGCCAGCGCCCTGTCCCTCGCCCTCACCCCGGCCTGGACGGCGCTGGGCATGAAGCTCGCCCGGCATCTGGCCAAATCCAAAGCCGCCCCGTCCACCCCGTCCGCCGATCCCGATGCGCAGCGGCCGATCCTGGTCTTCGCCGCCACGCCTTCGGGGCGAATGGCCATGGACGCGCTTTCCCGCTTCAATATTCCCTTCGTGGCGGTGGATTTTGACGCCGAGCGCTTTCTGGCCGCGACGGCGGACGGCTATGACATGACGTTCGGCGATCCCAGCGATGTGCGCCTGATGACGGCTGTGGGCGTCACCCGCGCCCGGGCGCTGGTGCTGGGCCAGTCGCGTTATGAGATTTCCAAAGAGATCACGCCCTATATCAACGCGACCTTCCCTGACCTGCAGCGCATCGTGGCGGTGCGCAGCCCTGAGGAGAAGGCCGCCCACGAGGCTCTGGGCATGATCGCCGTCATCACCCACGGCCAGCCCGAAGGCGTGGATTTCGCCGTGGCGGTCCTGCGCTTTGCCGGCGTGGAGGAGGCCGCCATCGCCCGCTGGCTCGCCGAGGTGCACGAGGCCCATGCCGGCGCCCGCCCTTCACTCATGCCCGCTACAGCAGACCCAGCGCCTTGAAGCTGGCCGTGCGCTCGCGCCCGACCACGATATGGTCATGCACCACGATATCGAACGGCTTGCCGGCCTCGCAGATGCGTTTGGTCATGTCGATATCGGCGCGCGAGGGCGTGGGATCGCCGCTGGGATGGTTGTGGACCAGGATGATGGCGCTGGAATCCAGCGACAGCGCGCGTTTGACGATCTCGCGCGGATAGACCGGGGCGTGATCCACCGTGCCGCGCGCCTGAAACTCGTCAGCCACCAGACGGTTCTTCTTGTCCAGGAACAGAACCCGGAACTCCTCCGTCGGCGCATGGGCCAAGGCCGCGCGCAGATAATCCAGGAGCGCCGACCAGGATGAGATCACAGGCCGCCCTGTCACCTGCTCGCGCGCCATGCGCACCGCCAGCACCTGGATGAGTTTGAGATCCAGCGCCGTCTTCTCAGACACGCCGCGCACCTCGGTCAGTTGCTCGACGCGAGCCGCGCACACCCGCGCCGTATCGCCAAAGCGCGCGAGCAAGGCCTTGGCCAGCGGCTTCACATCGCGGCGCGGGATGGAGCGGAACAGGGCCAGCTCCAACAGCTCGTAATCGGCCAGCCCCTCCCCGCCCGTCTCGGCGAAGCGCTCGCGCAGCCGGTCTCGATGGCCGTGATAATGCGGCTCGGCCTGCGCCCCGGGCTTTCGGTCAGAATTGGGTTCAGACACGCTCATGACGCTGCACGCCAGCCTCGATCCGGATTCGCCTGACACGATGCTAGCGCCCGCCCGCCTCGCCCGCCAGACGAATCGCGCGCACGCGCCATAACCGCCCGCCCCTCTTGGCTTGGCCCCCCGGGGCGGCTATCGAGTGAGACAAGGCGGGCGTGGCGGAACTGGTAGACGCACCGGACTTAAAATCCGTTGGAGGGCAACCTCCGTGCCGGTTCGATTCCGGCCGCCCGCACCAGATTTCCTGTCCTCCCTCGCTCCGCTCGGTCGGTTCCTCGCTGACGCTGCGGGCGCGCGGTTGCGCTCTCGCCTCGGCGAAGCCGGGGCTTCGCTCCGGCGTAGCCGGGTGCGAACCCTGAGGGGTCCGGGGTTTCTCTCCGGCAAGTACGATGTTGTCCCCTAACCGCCCCCGCCCGTAGCCTGCTTGTGCGCATCGCCCTAGAGTGCGCGCTCCCGCCTTGCCGGAGCCTTGCTGCATGAGTGAGTTTCGCATCCTGCCGCCGCATCTGGACGCCGATTTCAACGCGGTCCGGTTCGCGTTTGAATGTCCGCGTTTCGGGCGGTTTGAAGAGACTGTGCGCTTTGCGCCCCATGCCCGCATCGACGCTATCGAGGAGCCGGTGCGCGGCGGCCTCCTCACCCTGGCGGCGATCCTGATCGGCACGAGCTATTACAAGGCGGCGCCGGCGGGCCTCGTGAATGTTGAGGCGCCCCTGACCCGCGCCGCGCGCCGGCTGGCCGAGCTCGCCTACGGGCCGGGGCTCGGCGAGTTTTATGTGCGCAATCACCTGCCCTACCCGCCCGCGCTGGAGATCGCCGGGCCGCAGGCGCTGGACGCCGCCTCGCCCGTCCGTGTGGCGCCGGAAGCCATGACCGGGCGCCCCCGCGCCGCCTGCGCCTTTGGCGGCGGCAAGGACAGCCATGTGGCGCGCGCCATCCTCGATGCGGCGGGGGCGGTCAGCGAGCCGGTCAGCGTGATCCTGTCGCCGCGCGTCGGCGAGCGCCTGCAATCCATGACCGATGCGACGCTGACCCTTATGACGCGCGTCATTGATCCCCGCCTCATCACCCTGTCGCGCTCGGGCGAGGCGCTGAACGGCCATATCCCGATCACCGGGATCAATTCCTGCCTGCTGGCGCTGCACGCGGCGGCCTGTGGTCAGGACTGGGTGGTGTTCGCCAATGAGCGCGCCGCAAGCGAGCCGACCATGCAGGCCGGCGGCCATCCCGTGAACCATCAATTCTCCAAATCGCTGGCGTTCGAGGACGCGCTTCGCGCCGCCTTCGCCGCCGCCGGGGCGGGGCTGGACTATTTCTCCGTCCTGCGTCCGGTGAGCGAGCTGTGGACCGCGCACTATCTCGCCCGCCGCGCACCCGGCGCGCTGGACGTGTTCGCCAGCTGCAACCGCAATTTCATCTTCGCCGGAGAGGCTGTCCTCGCCGAGGGCCAGCGCTGGTGCGGGCGGTGCTCCAAATGCGTCTATACGGGCGTCCTCATGGCCTGCTGGCTGACGCCTGAGCGCCATGAGGCGGTGTTCCAGAGCCGCCCGCTGCATGATCCGGCCAATCTGGATCACGCCTTCGACATTGCCGGGCTCACCGGCGCCAAGCCGTGGGAGTGCGTCGGCGAGGCGCGCGAAGTGGCCGCCGCCCTGCATCACCTCTCCACCGATCCCGCCTGGGCGGACGCGCCGGTCATCGCCGGTGTGAAGGACAAGCTTGGCCAGCGCTGGGACCTTGCAGAGCTAGCCTCGACATTCGCCGACGCTCTGGACGCGCGCAGCGTGCACCGCATGCCCCCTGCTGTCGCTGCTCATCTCGAAGCTTAATGTTTCGTCATGTTCCGCGCCTTGCCTCGGCGCCCGGCGCAGTCAACTTTGATCCAGGATACTGATATTGCCCGTCCCTGGCGGCCCGGAGCCTGCGCCCTCATGACTCAGCTCGACGCATCGCGCGACGCGGACGCGCCTGCCGGGCGCGCCTGGACGGCGCTGATCGTGCTGGGCGTGGTCTATCTGATCAATTTCATGGACCGGCAGCTGTTTGCGGTGCTGCAGGAAGATATCCGCGCCGATCTTGGCCTCAACGACACTCAACTCGCTTTGCTTGGCGGCACCATGTTTGCGGTGTTTTACGCCACGCTGGGCCTGCCGTTGGCGTGGCTGGCTGACCGCACCAACCGGGTGCGCCTGATCGCGGCGTGCTGTGTGGTGTGGAGCGCCTTCACCGCCCTGTCCGGCATGGCCGCCGGGTTCTGGCAGATGGCGGTGGCGCGCATCGGCGTGGCGTCCGGTGAAGCCGGCGGCGTGGCGCCGTCCTACGCGGTCATATCAGATTATTTCCCGGCGGGGCGCAGGGGGCTGGCCATCGGCCTGTTCTCCATCGGCGCGCCGCTGGGCATCGCCGCCGGATCGGCGCTGGGCGCCCTGATCGCAGCGGCGCTGGGCTGGCGCTGGGCGTTCGTTCTGCTGGCCATGCCGGGCCTCATAGCCGCGCTGGCGCTGGTGATCATGGTGCGCGAGCCGAAACGCGGCCGCCTCGACCCGGCGGTGGAGGCGATCTCGATCCCTCGCCCGTTCGACGCCGCACGCGCCATCCTCGCCTCGCCAACCCTCATCCTTCTGACCCTGGGCGCAGCGGCGACCTCGTTCGCCGGATACGGCATGTATCAGTGGCTGCCCTCCTTCCTGATGCGCAGCCAGGGCCTCGTCATGGCCGAGATCGGCCAGTTCCTGGCGCCGCTTTTCCTGCTGGGCATTCTGGGCGCCATTGGCGGCGGCTGGCTGGCCGACCGGTTCGGGCGCACCCATCCGGCGGCCTACGCCCTCATCCCTGCTGTCACCGTACTGGCCATGGCGCCGTTCTTTCTGGCCGCTTTGATGATGGAGAGCGGGTATGCGTCCCTGTTCCTGCTCGCCATCCCCATCAGCCTGGCCTATGCATGGCTCGGACCGGGACTGGCGGCGGTGCAGACCCTGTCGCGGCCAGAGCACCGCGCCACGACAGCAGCGATCATCGCGTTTTTCAACAATCTCATCGGCATCGGCCTCGGCCCGCTGGCCATTGGGGCGCTGTCAGATTTTCTCAAGAACCATATGAGCGAGGGCGACGCGCTGCGCTATGCGCTGATGGCGGGGGTGGCGATGTTCCTCATCGCGTCCGGCCTGTTCTTCGCCGCCGCCGCCACCATGCGCCGCGAAGTCCCGGCCTTCGCGAAACCCTGACCCCGGACTTGCCCGGCGCGCGCGTGTGGCCTATGCCCGCGCCCTGCCCTTCTCTCAGCGCGTCGAGGCGTCATGATCCCCCGCTACACCCGTCCTGAAATGGCCGCCATCTGGTCGCCCGAAACCCGCTACCGCATCTGGTTCGAGATCGAGGCCCACGCCACCGACAAGCTGGCCGAGCTGGGCGTCGTCCCGGCGTCGGCCGCCAAAGCCGTGTGGAAAGCCAAGGACATGGATTTTGACATCGCGCGCATCGACGAGATCGAGCGCGAGGTGAAGCATGACGTCATCGCCTTCCTCACCCATCTGGCTGAACTGGTCGGCGAGGAGGCGCGCTTCGTCCATCAGGGCCTGACCAGTTCAGACGTGCTCGACACCTGCCTGGCCGTCCAGCTGACGCGCAGCGCCGACCTCCTGCTGGAGGGGATGGACCGGGTGCTCGCGGCGCTCAAAGCCCGCGCGCTTGAGCACAAGACGACCATCTGCATCGGGCGCAGCCACGGCATCCATGCCGAGCCCACCACGATGGGCCTGAAATTCGCCCGCTTTCATGCCGAGTTCGCCCGCAACCGGGCGCGCCTGGAAACCGCGCGGCGCGAGATCGCGACCTGCGCCATCTCCGGCGCGGTGGGCACCTTCGCCAATGTGGACCCGGCGGTGGAGGTCCATGTGGCGCAAAAGCTGGGCCTCGAGATCGAGCCCATCTCCACCCAGGTTATCCCGCGCGACCGCCATGCCGCCTTCTTCGCAGCGCTGGGCCTGATCGCTTCGGCGATTGAAAACCTGTCGGTGGAGGTGCGCCACCTCCAACGCTCTGAAGTGCGCGAGGCGCAGGAATATTTCTCGCCGGGCCAGAAGGGCTCCTCGGCCATGCCCCACAAGCGCAATCCGATCCTGACTGAAAACCTCACCGGCCTCGCCCGGCTGGTGCGCTCGGCGGTGACGCCGGCCATGGAGAATGTCGCCCTGTGGCATGAGCGCGACATCTCCCATTCCAGCGTCGAGCGCGGCATCGGGCCGGACGCCTGCGTTCATCTCGATTTCGCCCTGCACCGCACCGCCTCCATGATCGAAGGCCTGATCGTGCACGCCGGCCGCTGCAAAGAGAATCTCGACGCTTTTGGCGGCATCCACAATTCCCAGCGCGTTCTGCTCGCCCTCACCCAGGCCGGCGCGGCGCGCGAGGAGGCCTACCGCCTGGTCCAGCGCAACGGCATGAAGACCTGGGATGAAGGCGGGCGCCTGATCGACCATCTCAAGGCAGACGGCGACGTCATGGCGCTGCTGGGCGCGGGCGGCATTGAAGCCTGTTTCGACGATGCCTGGCACCTGCGCCATGTGGATGTGATTTTCGAGCGGGTGTTCGGCGCGCCTTAAAGAGCCTTCGCCTCGCCGGCCACCAGCGGCACGAAGCGCACGTCGAACAGGGCCTCTTCGCTGATGGTCCCGTCCTCGGCGCGCCGGTAGCGCATCAGCGTCTGCACCGCGCCATTCTGCACCGGGGCCACGCAGACGCCGCCGGGTTTGAGCTGGTCCAGCAGGGTGTCGGGGCGCTCCGAGGCGCCTGCCGTGATCATGATGCGGTCAAACGGCGCCTGTTCGGGCCAGCCCTTGGTGCCGTCGCCTGTGCGCTGGACAATGGTGGTCAGGCGAAGCGCGCCGAACCGCTCGCCCGCCTCGCGCGCCAGCGTGCGGTAGCGCTCGATGGTGTAGACCCGGCGCGCCAGGCGCGCCAGCACGGCGGCCTGGTATCCCGAGCCCGTGCCGATCTCCAGCACCTTGCAGCGGTCATCCACCTGCAGCGCCTCGGTCATCGCCGCCACCACGAAGGGCTGGGAGATGGTCTGGCCGCAATCAATGGGCAGGGCCCGGTTCTCATAGGCCTGATCGGCGAAGCCTTCGGGCACGAACAGGGCGCGCGGCGTGCGCTCCATGGCCGCCAGCACCCGCTTGTCGGAAATCCCGGCCGAGCGCAGCGCCATCACCAGCTGGATCAGGCGGGTGTCCGGCCCGGCGCTCATGCCAGCGCTTTCGCCAGCCGGGCGCGGGTGTCGTGGTGGGTGAGGTCGAGATGCAGCGGCGTGATGGAGATGCGCCCCTCATAGATCGCACGCAGATCGGTCCCCACGGCGGGGTCGGATTTCTTGCCCGTAAAGCCCATCCAGAAATATTCCCGGCCGCGCAGATCCATGCGCTTTTCCGCGTGGACCACATTGTGATCGCGCATGCCCTGCACCGTCACCTCCACACCCGCCACGTCATCGGGCGCACGGTCGGGGAAGTTGACGTTCATCAGCACGTCCTGGCTCCAGGTGGAGCTGAAGAGCTTCTGCAAGATGCCCGGCCCGTGCTGGCGCGCCGTCTCCCACTGGATCGCGGCCTTGCCGGAAAACCCGTAGGCCTGGGACAGCGCGACGGAGGTGATGCCAAACTGGATGCCCTGCATGGCGCCGGCCACCGTGCCGGAAAACGTCACGTCCTCGGCGATGTTCTGGCCCGAATTGACGCCCGACAGCAAAAGATCCGGCGTCTTGCCCGCCATGATGTTCTGCACCGCCATGTGGACGCAGTCAGTCGGCGTGCCGGTGACCGCAAAGCGCCGCTCGCCCAGCTGTTGCACGCGCAGCGGCGCGGTCAGGGTCAGCGCCCGGCTCATGCCCGACTGCTCGCCCTCAGGCGCTACAACCCAGATATCGTCTGACAGGCTACGCGCGATGTCTTCCAGCACCGCCAGGCCCGGTGCATGCACGCCGTCATCATTGACCAGCAGAATGCGCGGATTGTCAGGGATCATCATACTCGCTCTGCTCATAGCGCCTGCCCGTCCTTCACCTGACCTGTCCGCACAGCGAGCATGACTCTCGCTGTTGAAGGTGGAGTGCTTCCTCCCTCCCCTTGAGGGGAGGGTTGGGGTGGGGTGTGAGGCGGTGACGGGTGACGTGCCAGCGTCTGAAGCTGCATGCCCCCCACCCCGGCCCTCCCCCGAGGGGGAGGGAGGGCGGACAGCGCCGGCTTTGGCGCCTGCCCACCCAATCTTGCCTTCCCGGAAGCCGCGCAGCGGCTATCCGGGACCCATCCACCAAGCCTGTCAGCCGCACCTGTGGCGGCAAGCTTCACCGGCTGTGTCCCGGCTCTCGCTTCGCTCGGCCGGGAAAGCAGGACGGGGGCAGTGCGAGACGCCATCACGGCCTGATGACCTCCACGCCGCCCATCCAGGGGCGCAGGGCCGCCGGGATGGTGACCGAGCCGTCGGCGTTCTGGTGGTTTTCCAGGATCGCCACCAGCGCCCGGCCCACCGCCACGCCAGAGCCGTTGAGGGTATGGAGAAACTCCGGCTTCTTCTCGCCCTCGCGGCGGAAGCGCGCATTCATGCGCCGCGCCTGGAAGTCGCCGCAGTTGGAGCAGGAGCTGATCTCGCGATAGGTTTTCTGGCTCGGCAGCCAGACTTCCAGGTCATAGGTCTTGCGCGCCGCAAACCCCATATCGCCCGCGCACAGCGCCATCACCCGGTAGGGCAATTCCAGCGCGCGCAAGATCCCTTCGGCGCACCCGGTCATGCGCTCCAACTCTTCTTCCGACTGCCCGGGCGTGACGATGGAGACCAGCTCCACCTTGTGGAACTGGTGCATGCGGATGAGGCCGCGCGTATCACGCCCCGCCGACCCGGCCTCGGAGCGGAAGCAGGGGGTGAGCGCGGTCAGGCGCAGCGGGAAATCGCCCTCTGCGTGGATGGCGTCGCGCACGAGGTTTGTGAGCGGCACTTCGGCGGTGGGGATGAGCCAGAAATCATTCGTGGTGCGGAACTGGTCCTCGGCGAATTTCGGCAGCTGCCCGGTCCCGAACAGCGCCTCGTCGCGCACCAGATAGGGCACGCTGGTCTCGCGATAGCCGTTCTCTGTCGTGTGCATGTCCAGCATGAACTGACCCAGCGCCCGCTCCAGCCGCGCCAGCGGCCCCTGCATGACGGCGAAGCGCGCGCCCGACATGGCGGCGGCGCGTTCAAAGTCGAGGCCCAGGCGCTCGCCGAGCGTGACATGGTCAGCGGGTGTGAAATCAAATTCACGCGGCTCGCCCCAGCCGCGCACTTCCTCGTTATCGTGCTCGTCCTCGCCGTCCGGCACGTCATCGGCAGGCGCATTGGGCAGGGCGGCGAGAGCCTGGTTGAGCACTTCCTCGGCCTTGGCGGCGTCGGTATTGCAGCGCTCCATCTCGCCTTTCAGCGCCTCGACCTCGCTGCGCAGCGCTTCGAAGCGGTCAGTCTCGCCGCGCGCCTTGGCCGCGCCGATCTCTTTCGACGCCGCATTGCGCCGCGTCTCCAGCTCCTGCAGGCGCGTGGTGGCCTCACGGCGGCGCGCATCGAGATCGATCAGGCGCTCGGCCTGGGGCGTCAGCCCCCGGCGTTTCATGGCGGCGTCAAACGCGCCCGGATTGTCACGGATCAGGCGGATGTCATGCATGGCGGAGCGACTCTGGAAACTGGGGCGAAGCGGGTGAAGGCGCACAGGTGCGGGTGATACAGAAGGTGCGCAGACGCGTCCACCATGGCGCGTCCGGACAGGTGTGCTTGAATGGCGCGCATCACCTTGAGGGATTCGCCCATGACCGGCCAACAGGCGTCCGCCTGCCCACTGGCGCTCAGCCTGAAGCCTGTGTCAGGCTGAACCCATGCGCATCAATGACGCCATCACAATCGACGAGCGCCTGATCGAGGAACGCTTCGTGCGCGCCTCCGGTCCGGGCGGGCAGCACGTGAACACCACGTCCAGCGCCGTGCAGCTGCGCTTCAACCTGGCCGCCAGCGATCTGCCCGGGCCGGTGAAGGAGCACCTGACCCGGCTGGCGGGCTCGCGCCTCAGCGCAGACGGCGTGTTGATGCTGCAGGTGGATACGCACCGCTCCCAGGCGCGCAATCGCGAGGAAGCGCGCGAACGCCTGCGCGCCCTGATCGTCAAGGCCTGCCACACGCCCAAACCGCGCCGGCCCACACGGCCCACCCTCGCCTCGATCAAGCGTCAGAAAACCGCCAAGGCCAAGCGCAGCACGGTCAAGGCGCTGCGCGCCAAACCCGGCGAGGACTGAGCGCAATCAGCTTTTGAAATGCTTGGAAAGCTTCAGGCCCTGGGCCTGATAGTTGGAGCCTGCGGCGCCATAGGGCTGGCGCACGGGGCCCGACATCGTCTCATAGACCAGACGCGCCACCGCCTGTCCGTGATCGAGAATGAAGGGCACGTCGCGCCCGCGCACTTCCAGCACGGCGCGCGATCCCGCTCCGCCCGCTTCCGCCACGCCAAAGCCCGGATCGAAGAAGCCGGCATAGTGGGCGCGAAACTCTCCGATCTCCGGCGCGATGGGCGCCATTTCAGCGGCTTCGCCCACCGGAACGCTCACCGCCTCGCGGCTGGCCAGGATGTAAAACTCGCCGGGATCGAGCACGATGCGCCCGCGCTCGGCATGCACCGGCTCCCAGAAGCGTCTAGGATCATGGGCGCCGACTCCCGCCAGATCCACCAGCGGGCTGTGCCGGCGCGCGCGCCAGCCCACCGGCCCGCCTCCATTCTCCACGTCCACGCTCAGCGTGATCGCGCGCAGCGGCACATGCTCGCCCCGGCGCAGGCGCACCTGCGCCAGCCGGTCGCCGGGCCGCGCCAGCACTGAAAACGTGCGCGGCGAAATCTCCATATAGAGCGGGCCGTTATAGCCCTCGGGCAGCAGGTCGAACGCCACTGACCCGTCGCCAATCACCCGCGTAAACACATCCAGGCGCCCGGTGGAGCTCTTCGGATTGGCCGCCGCCGACACGCCCGGCGGCAGGGCGAGGCCCTCCTCCAACTCGGCGAGATAGACGCAGCCGGTCTCCAGCACCGTCCCGCCATCAAGATCAAGGGCGTGCATGACGATATCGTCGTCCAGCCGATCGGCCACCGCGCGGCCCGGTCCCGGCAGGAAGCTTGCGCGCAGGCGCCAGACCTTGCGGCCCAGGCGCAAATCCAGGCTGGCAGGCTGAATTTGGCCCGGCTCCAGCGGACGCGCCGCGCGAATCCAGCCCGCTTCAAAGGCGGCCTCAAGCGCGGCGTCGGGCAGAATTCCGCGGGTCTGGGCGGTCATGACAGTCTCGATCAGCCAGAATCGGTCACGGGCGGGAACCCAATGTCAGCGCGCGGACCGGACGTGTCCAGTTCATGGCGCTGCGCCAAGAGTGCTTGATTCGCCGCGCATCCGGGTGTGAAGTCATGTTTCAGGCGCTCTGTCGGGAGTCGGGCATGTATACGCAAGAGACGGTCGGCGTCGTCATACGGGTGGAGCCGTCCTTTCTCGAGGCCGAATCCGATCCCCAGTCAGGCCGTTTCGTCTGGGCCTACACGGTCGTCATCGAAAACACCGGCGGCGGGCCGATCCAGCTGATGGAGCGCGAATGGCGCATCACCGATGCAGCCAACCGCACCGAGGTCGTACGCGGCGAAGGCGTGGTGGGCGAACAGCCCGTGATCCGTCCCGGCGACGCGTTCCGCTACACCTCAGGCGCGCCGCTGCGCACGCCATCTGGCTTCATGCGCGGCGCCTATGTGTTCCGCAGCGAGGACGGGCGGCGCTTCAGCGCCGACATCCCCGCTTTCGCGCTGGACTGTCCGTTCGGCGCCACGACCCGGCATTGACCGTTACGCCGCGTCAGCGCATGCCGGGATCATGACCCAGAGCGCCCGCACCGTTCTGTTTGCGCTCGGCATGATGCTGAGCGCCCTGTCGGCCGGCATGCTCGCGCCGGCCATGGCCGATCTCGGTCATGACGGGGAGTCGGCCCACGCCTTTTTCGGTTCGGCCATGGTGGGCCTGGCCGTGGGCGGGATCATGGCCCTGCTTGGCCGCTCGCCCGAGCACCGGCTGACCGCGCGCAGCGCCATTCTTCTGACCGCCGGGGCCTGGGCGGTGCTGGCCTTCGCCGCCGCCCTTCCTCTCAAGCTCTCAGGGCTTGAGATCAGCTGGACCGACGCAATCTTCGAGACCACATCCGGCCTGACCACGACGGGCGCCACGGTGCTGACCGGGCTGAACGAGCTGCCGCGCGGCATTCTTCTGTGGCGCTCGATCCTGCAATGGATCGGCGGCGTCGGCATCATTGTGACCGCCATGGCGATCTGGCCCATGCTGGGCATTGGCGGCATGCAGCTGTTCCGGCTGGAAAGTTCGGAGAAAAGCGAAAAAGTGCTGCCGCGCGCCGGCGAGATCGCCATGGCGGTGATTGCGATCTATCTGTCGCTGACCTTTACCTGTTTCCTGGCCTATATGAGCGCAGGACTGGGCGCATTCGACGCCGTCAATCACGCCATGACCACCATCGCGACTGGCGGCTTCTCCACCCGGGACGAATCTCTGAGCGCCTTCTCCAGAACCAATGCGGATCTGGTCGCGGCCGTATTCATGGTGCTGGCGGGCCTGCCCTTCGTCCTGTATGTGCGCGCCGCCCAGGGACGCCCGGACCTGTTGCTGACCGATCCCCAGGCGCGCGCCTTCCTCCTCGTGATCGCCGTTTTCGCTGCGCTGCTCACGCTGATCATCTCCCTCTCGCCTCAGCTGACAGGCGACGGCGCGCCGCCCGCCTGGCGCCTGGCGCTGGTCAATGTCATCTCGATCCTGACCGGAACAGGCTACGCCTCGGCCGATTTCTGGGCCTGGGGCGGCGCCAGCGCGGCTATATTCTTTATGGTCATGTTCATCGGGGGATGCGCCGGATCGACCACCTGCTCTGTGAAGATTTTCCGCTACCAGATCGCCGCCTCCGCCCTGGTCTCCTATATCCGGCGCCTGACGCGGCCGAACGCGGTGGCCCCCGTGCGCTATCGCGGCGCGGCGCTGGCGCCCGAGACGGTGCGCTCGGTCTTCGTATTCATCTTCCTGTTTTTTGCAACGTTCGCAGTCTCTGCAGTGCTCCTGTCCTTCACCGGGCTGGACACCGTGACGGCCGTGTCCGGCGCAGCCACCACCATCGCCAATGTCGGGCCGGGCCTGGGCGAAATCATCGGACCGGGCGGAACGTTTGCGCCCCTGCCCGATACGGCCAAGTGGATCATGACCGTCACCATGCTGATCGGCCGGCTGGAAGTTCTGGTGGTGCTGGTCATGCTGACCCCCGGATTTTGGAGGCGCTGACGCCTCGGCTGCGCCATGATCGCCAGCCATAGAATTACAGGTCCAAGGAGCCGCCGAGATGATATTGCGCGCCATACTCGCCCTGATCTGCCTCGCCGCTCTGGCCAGCGCGCCTGCCGGCGCGCGTCAGGAGCACGACGCCTATCCGGTGGAGAGCCTCGCGCGGATCATGGGCGAACTGCACGCCATCGCTTTCGCTTGTGAGGGCCGCCAGTCCCAGACCTGGCGCAACGCCATGTCGGAGTTGCTCGATCACGAGGCCCCCGCAGCCGGTCCTTTCCGGGCCCGGCTGATCGAACGTTTCAACGAAGGCTTTCGGCATCAGGAGCGCATGCGCCCGCGCTGTGGTTCGGAAAGCGAAATGGTGCGCGAACAGCTGGCCGAGCGGGGCCGCGCCTTCTCCGAACAGCTGCGCCGCACCTATCTGGAATAGACCGGCGCCAGCGTCTCCATAAAGCGCGCCGGGGCGCCGGTGGAGGGCGTGATGAGTTCATCATCGCGCATCACCGCCCGCCCGCGCACGATGGTCGCCACCGGCCAGCCCTTGACGGTCTGACCGGTAAACGGCGACCAGCCGCAGCGCGAGGCCAGCCAGCTTTCCTCGATCGTGCGCTCAGCATTCATGTCCACCAGAGTCAGGTCCGCGTCATAGCCCGACGCGATGCGGCCCTTGGCGGCCAGGCCGAAAATGCGCTGCACGCCATGGCTCGTCAGATCGACAAAGCGCTCGAGCGTCAGCCGGCCCGCATTGACGTGATCGAGCATGATCGGCGCCAGCGTCTGCACGCCCGGCATGCCCGACGGGCTCTGGGGATAGGGCTTTGATTTTTCTTCAATCGTGTGCGGCGCGTGGTCCGAACCGATCACGTCGGCCACCCCCTGCTCAACGCCGCGCCACAGCCCCGCCCGGTGCGCCGCGCCGCGAATGGGCGGGTTCATCTGGGCGTAGGCTTTCAGGCGCTCATACGCGTCCGGCGCCTCCAGCGTCAGATGCTGGGGCGTCACCTCGACGCTCGCCACATCGCGGTGCCGGGCCAGAAACTCGATCTCTTCAGCGGTGGAGATATGCAGCACGTGGATGCGCTTGCCCGCCGCGCGCGCCAGGCGCACCAGGCGCTCGGTACTCATCATCGCGGCCTTGGCGTCGCGTACTTCCTCATGGCTGGTCCAGTCGCCGGGCCGGGCCAGTGCGCGCCGCTCGACAAGGCGGAACTCGTCCTCCGAATGGAACGCCGCCCGGCGCTTGATCACAGCCAGCACGGCGGCCACGCCTTCATCATCATCGACCAGCAGATCGCCCGTAGAGGCGCCCATGAACACCTTCACGCCGCAGCAGCCCTCCATCGCCTCCATCTCGGCGAGGAGGTGGGGGTTTTCCTTGGTGGCGCCGGCATAGAAGGCGAAATCGCAATGCATGCGGCCGCGGCCGCGCGCCACCTTGTCAGCCATCAGGGCCGGGGTGATGGTGGAGGGGTTGGTGTTGGGCATCTCGAACACGCAAGTGACCCCGCCCATCACGGCGGCGCGGCTGCCGGTTTCGAGGTCCTCTTTCCACTCAAGGCCCGGCTCGCGAAAATGCACCTGGCTGTCGATGACGCCGGGCAGGACGTGCAGGCCGCGCGCCTCGATCACCTCGCCCGCTGACGCAGTCGACAGATCGCCAATGGCTGCGAACTTGCCGTCGCGCACGCCGATATCGGCTTCTGCGCGGCCAGCATGGCTGACCACGATGCCGCCCTTCACGATCAGATCAAAACGCTCGCTCACGCCTGGCTCTCCTCAATCAGCGCCTCGGCGGCGGCCCGGACCTGCTCCAGAGCCAGACCGCCCATCAGCGAGGTTTCGGCATGGCGCAGCCGGCCCCGGTCAGCCTCGTGGGCGGGTCCGCCTGCGCGCACGCTGCGCGCGTTGGAACCCCATGGTCCATATACACGCTCATCGGTCGGTCCGAACAGGCCCAGCACCGGCGCCCCGGCGGCGGCGGCCATGTGCATCAGGCCTGAATCATTGCCCACAAACAGGCGCGCGCGCTGCAGGCAGGCCGCCGCGCTGACAAGGTCCAGCTGGCCTGTCAGATCAATGACGGGCGCATGCGTGACGGCAGCGCTCACCGCCTGTGATGTCGCCTGATCGCCCGGCCCGCCGAACAGGGCCACGCGCGCGCCCTCCAGGGCGCCGCCGGGACCGGTCAGGGCGTCCGCCAACGCTGCGAAGCGCTCGGCAGGCCATTCCTTGAACGGCGCGGCGGCGGCAGGCGCCAGCGCCAGTATGGGCGCGCCGGGCGGCAGGAGGCGGTCGGCTTCCTCGCGCGCCGCCGCGTCGATCCAGACTTCAGGCGCGGGCGGCGGATCAAGGCGCAGGACTGCGCCAGCCTCGGCCACGCGGTGGCGATGCTCCGCGCCGGGCCTGCGCCGGTTCACGCGGCGCTCGCCGGCCCGCAGGCACCAGCTGGTGAGCGAGCCGCGCATATCCACCACCATATCCCAGCGCCGCCGCGACGTGCGCCGCCACAGATCGAGCCAGTGCGCATCACCGGGGCGCTTGGCCATGACGATGATGTCCGTAACGCAAGGCGCGGCGCGGAACAGGGGCGCAGCCAGCGGGCCGCAGGCCACGGTGATCTCAGCGTTCGGATGCGTGCGCGCCAGATGCGCCAGCGGGCCTGAAAACAGGATCGCGTCGCCGATGCGCGTGGCGGTGATGAACAGTATGCGCGTCATGGCCGAGCGGCTTAGCCTGTTCGCGCGCGCCACGCCAGAGGCGCAAAGGTGCGCCTCACGGGCCTTGTGAAGCGAACGCGCGCGCGCCAAGTATGCCGCCATGACATCCGATTTCCTCACCGCTCTGCCCGGCCGCGCCGTGATCGCCATCACGGGCGCCGAAGCGCGCAGCTTTCTCCAGCGCGTGATCACCCGCGGACCTGAAGGTCTGGAACGGGGCGGCGCCATGTTCAGCGCGCTCCTGACCCCGCAAGGCAAGGTGCTGGCCGACTTTATCATTTTCGACCACGGCGATGAGGGCTTGCTGATCGACGCCCCGGCCAGCGAGGCCGACGGTCTGGTCAAACGCTTCTCGCTCTATCGCCTGCGCGCGAAGGCCGAGATCACGCTGCGCAGCGATCTGGGCGTCGCGGCGGCGCACGGCGAGGGCGAGGCGGAGCTGCGCACCGTGGCGCTGGCCGCCGCCGCCGATCCTCGATCCCAAACGCTGGGCCTGCGCGCCATCGTGCCGGCGGGCGGGCCTGAGGACGAGGCGGGCTATGAAGCCGCGCGCATCGCCGCCATCGTGCCGGAATTCGGACGCGATTACGGCCCCGGCGAAGTGTTCTCCACCGACGTCAATCACGATCTGATGGCGGGGATTGATTACCGCAAGGGCTGTTTCGTGGGTCAGGAAGTGGCCAGCCGCATGCACCGCAAGGGCGGGGTGCGCAAGCGCACGGTGCGGCTTGATCTCGACGCACCTGCGCCGCTGGTGGGCGCCGCGGTCAGCGCAGGCGGCAAGCCGCTGGGCGCCATTACGTCAGGCGCGGGCCAGCAGGCGCTGGCGCTGATCCGGGTGGACCGGCTGGAGACGGCGGGAGACGAGACGATCCTGGCGGGTGGCCCGCCCCCCCCCCGCCCCC
>JAFIEB010000113.1 GCA_020832735.1 Oceanicaulis sp. | reverse complement strand
GGGCGCGCCGGTCAGCGTGGCGCTGTCGCCGCCGCCGGGCGGGGCGGGCGCGCCGGTGCTGCGCCGCCAGGTGGAGCTGATCTATGCGCTGGGCAATTTCATCGAGAACGCGGTGGATTTCGCCGATGCCCGCGTCACCGTCACCGGCGCCTGGAGCGATCGCGAGATCAGCTTCACCGTGGAGGATGACGGGCCGGGCTTCCCGCCCGACATCCTGGCCAAGCTGGGCGAGCCTTATGTCACCACGCGCCGGGCCGAGCCGGGCCATGGCGGGCTGGGGCTGGGCGTGTTCATCGCCACCACGCTGGCCGGGCGCGTGGGCGGGCGGGTGTCGCTGTCCAACGCGCCGGGCGGCGGTGCGCGTGTGGTGATCACCCTGCCGCGCAGCGGTCTGGAGGCGCCCGGCTGAGCCGCACTGACAGGCGCGGTGCGGCAATATGGCCCTCAGGCCTTCGAAAACCGCCCGGCATCGTCTACTTAGGGCGGCGAACCCAGCATTTCGCCGGAGACATGCCCCATGTCGGAACTGGACCTGCCCGAGGACAAGACCCTGCTCATCGTCGATGACGATGCGCCCTTCCTCAACCGTCTGAGCCGCGCCATGACCGCGCGCGGCTTCGAGGTGACGCCCGTGGCCAGCGTCGCCGAGGCCAAGGCCCGCGCCCGCAGCGCCCCGCCCGCCTTCGCGGTGGTGGATCTGCGCCTGGAGGACGGCGACGGTCTGGACGTGGTGCGCGCGCTCTACGCCTCACGCCCCGATTGCCGGGTGGTGATGCTGACCGGCTACGGCAATATCGCCACCGCCGTGGCGGCGGTGAAATCAGGCGCCATCGACTATCTGTCCAAGCCCGCCGACGCTGACGACGTGGTCAAGGCGCTGCTGGCCTCGCCCGACGCCAAGCCCGAGCCGCCCGACAATCCCATGAGCGCCGACAGGGTGCGCTGGGAGCACATCCAGCGCGTGTTCGAGCTGTGCAACCACAACGTCTCCGAAACCGCCCGCCGCCTGAACATGCACCGCCGCACCCTGCAGCGAATTTTGGCGAAGAGGGCGCCGAGATAGGGGGGCGCGGGAGATCACCTGAACGCTATGGCTCTCAACGTGCGTTTCCCGGGCTAAAGCCGGGGCCCAGTTGCAGCGGCGTGTCTGGATCCCGGCTTTCGCCGGGAAAACGCATGTTTGAGATGGGGAGGGATAAAGCGCCTGACGCTGGCGCCTGGCCGCCCCCCGTTCAGGGGGTTCCCCGCCCGCGCCTTCAAACGCAATCTCGCCCGACGGTAACGCCAGCGGGGAGATGACCATGGCGCGTGCGAACACAATGGCTGCGGGTCTCGCCCTGGCCCTCACCGCCGGCGCGCTGGCGCAGGCGGGCGAAGAACCCGCCAGCGCCCGCCCGGCCTATTTCGGCCTCGCCTTTCACGGCGCCTATGTGGCGCGCGATGATGACGGGACTCTGGACTGCAACCCGTACGGCCAGGCCCTGCGCCTCAGCTTCCGTGGCCGGATCACCGGCGAAACCGACGGGTTTGAAGAGGTGGAAGACGCCGAAATCCGCGTCATCCTGCCCGGCGAATGGCGCCATCGCGAGCGCCTGCGCTACGGGCTCAGCAGCAGCTGGTACGCCTTTGGCGATGACCCGGACGAAGAGACCAGCCACGAAGCCCTGATCAATCGCTGGGTCTGCGCCGGGCTCGGCTGCCGCACCAGGGGCACGGGCGAGGTGCGCATAAGGCTGGAGCCCGATGGCGACATCCATGTGCTGGACTTCCACTGGCGCGAGCGCTTCGAAACCCCGCTCATCGTCCACGCAGGCGGCGAGGCCGGACCGGCGCGGATGGGCCATTGCCCGGCGCTGGGGTGAGACCCTAGTCCGGCGCCGCTGACATGGCGTTCTGGGCGGCGAGGGCGCGCATGTCGGGGGCGGGCGGGACGCTTGGCGCGGCCACTGCGTGCAACGCGGCCGCATCCACCTCCAGATCATTGCGTTCGCCGCCCGGCAGCCAGACCAGCGCGGCGCGCCGTGTCTGTTTGATGTCGCCGATCACCGCGCCCAGCGCGTCCAGCTCCAGCTCGCCGGCTGTGACGCGGTAAACCTTGGTCAGGATGAACCCGCCCTCGCCCGCCTGCAGGGACACCGCCGCGTCAAAGGCCGGATTGGAGACCGTCTGTTCGAACGGCTCGGGCGCCGTCCAGCCCTCGGGCAGGCGCACCTCGATAGTGTGGCGCACCTGGCGCGAATCGGGCAGGTGAATCGGGACGGTGCGGCCGTCGCCTGGCGCAAAGCCGACCGGATCGAGGGCGGCGTGGGGTGTGATCACCAGCATGGGCGCCCCGGCCGCTCTCTCTCTGGTCTCGCCGTCCGCCTGGCGCAGGGCCTCGGCGCGCACATCGCGCAGCTGCACCTGACCGGACGCTTCAATGACGATTTCATTGGCGGCGCGCCGGTCGCTGACCTGCGCCTCGGGCGCCAGATCGGCCGCGGCGAACCGGTTCTGGTACACGCTGGTGATATTGCGCGCGAAGGCGGACCTGCCGCCGCCTTCCTCGATCACCTCGCGCGCGCCCTCGGCCCACAGCCCGCCAAAGGTCCACACCGTGCTGAACGCCGCCGACCCGTCAGGCTCCAGCGCAAACTGCTCGGCCACGTCCAGATGCGAGATGGCGCCTTGCGGCGCGGTCAGCCAGGTCAGTCCCGTCTCGCCGCGTTGCCCGACCAGCCCCCAGCCATACTGATGCTGGCCCAGCGCCGCGAGCGCGCCGGGCTGCTCGCGCCGGGACGGATCCAGCCAGAACCGTTCGCCCTCATGCTCCACCCCGGCGATGACATGGTCGAACGCCAGCAGCGAGTGCGGCAGGCTGTCGAGACCGGGACCGATCTCGGCATGGACCAGCACCGGCACGGCCTCCACCTCCAGCGCGGCGAGGATGGAGATCAGCAGCAATGTCTTGGCCTTGCAGTCGCCTTCGCTCAGGCGCAGCGTCTCGGTCACGCTCTGGGGCACATAGCCCGCATCGCCCAGCGCCAGGGCGAAATAGCGGATCTCGCGCTGCACATAGCGCAGCGCCGCTACGATGCGCCCGGCCCGGTCCGGGTGGGCCTCGGCGATGGTCGCGGCGATGGCGGCCACCTCGGGCGTGATGTCTGGGCGGTAGAGCGTTTCGGTCCAGCTGGCGAGCGGCTCGAGCGACCCGGTGCGGGTGACCAGAGCCACCCCGTCCAGCAGGCGCCAGGGCGCCTGATATCGCGCCGCCTCCTGAGGCGGCGTGGGGCCGTCAAACAGCACCAGGCGCTCCAGATCCGGCCCGGCCGGCTCGCGCCGCAACGGCTCGCCGGGCGCGGCCTGCAGCGTGCCCGGCGTCCCCGTGACGGTCAGGCGCAAATGCCCGGCGCCCAACGGGTTGCCTTGCAGAACGGCGCTGGTGTCGACCCGGTCGCCCAGCCGGTGATTGCCGATGCGCGACACGGTGATCTGGACCATGTCGCCCCGCCGCACGCCGGGCAGGCGCACCAGTGTCTGGGTCTGATCGCTCAGCGCCCGGCTGGCCACATCCAGGCCGGTCTGGTTGAAGGTCACCGCCACCGCGTCCGTGATGTCGATCCACTCGCCATTGCGTCCGATCAGCGCCTCATGCAGCACCACGGCCTGATGGGATGGCGAGAAGGGGTAGAGATACGCCAGCGCCAGCGCGTCGGCCCCGCCGGTGGTTTCCGCGGCAATCCGGTAGCGCGCGGCCACCACGGGCCGGCGCCCTGACAACAGGGCGTGCTCTTCCCAGAAGATGACCTCCACGCCCGGTATGAGCGGGGTAGGGCTCGCCGCCGCCTCGGCGGGCGGGGCGGGCAGCCAGCCGGGAACCGGCGCGCGGTAGAGGATCGCCCGGCCCTCGCGCGCCAGCACGGTTCCGGGAGCCGCCGCATAGCGCGCGTCCTCAAATCCCGCCTCGCCCGCCAGCCACAGCGCGCCCAGCGCCGCAGCCCCCGCAAGCACGCTCGCCAGACCGGCGCGCAGCCACGTCATCATCACCCTCACCCCTCATGTCCCTCGCCCGTCAGAATGAAAGGCCAGCGTGCCGGGCGCAAGCAGGAATTCGCGTGTGACGGGCAGAAGGGAGGGCGATGCGCGCGCCGGGCCGGCGGCGCGATTTCACAGATAGCGCGCGGTTTTGACCGTTTTTGCGGCCGGTTATCCTCCGCCTGTCCCCCGCTTGTCCCCCGCGCGAAGGCGCGCCGGTCTCTTGCTTAAAGCGCGCGCAGGGCGCGCATCTCTTGCTTACAGAGCGCGCAAGGCCCGCTCGGCGGCGGTGCGCGCGAAGCGCAGGGTCAGGGCCTTGCGCCGCGCCGGGGCCAGAGGGTGGACCGGGCTGTCGCGCACCACCGCACCGCCGAACGGATCGGCGATGATAAGCCCGCAGGCCTCCGGCAAGATCGGGGCGGGAAAGCGCTGCGATACAGCGAAATAGAACCGGTCGCACCAGGCGAAATAGTCGGGATATTTCGCATCGGCGCGAAAATCGGCCGGGCCCGATTTGATCTCCACGATCACCACTTCGCCCTTGCGGCTGAGGCCGGCGAGGTCCGCCCGGCGCCCGTTTGGCAGGGTGAATTCAGGGATCGCCGCCACGCCCAGGCTGGAGAGCAGGCGCGCCGCCCCGCGCGCCAGCGCGCGCGCATCGTCGATGGACGGGTTATCCGCCCGAGCCAGCGCCGCACGCGCCAGCGCCTGTTGACAATCGGGACCGGTATCGAGCGCCATTTCCCCATTGTGTTCATCAAACGTTCCACTGGCAAGCGGAAAATCGCCCTCGACTCGGGCGCGCCGGGCGCCTAACCCGGAGGGCATGAGCGATGCTGCTGACAATCCTGATGAAACCGCCCCGCCGCTGACGGGCAGCGCCGCGCACTTCGCCCCGGCTGCGGCGCCGTCGGGGGAGGATTTCCTGGCCATCGCCGCGGACGCCTTCGCCGGCCTGCCGCAGGAATTTCGCGCGCTGTGCGCCAATGTGGTGATTCAGGTCACTGATTTTGCGGACGAAAGCACGCTCGCGCATTTCAAGATGGAAAACCCCTACGAGCTCACCGGCCTGTATCACGGGGTGGACCTGACCCAGAAATCCATCGCCGACCCCCATGACGGGCCGGACTATGTCTTCCTCTACCGCCTGCCGATCCTGCTGGAATGGTGCGAGCGCGGCGACGTCACCCTGCGCGAGCTGATCGCCCATGTGCTGGTGCACGAGATCGGCCACCATTTCGGCCTGTCCGATGACGACATGCACGCCATTGAGGACGCGGCGGACTGACCTGAATCAATTTGGCTGCCAGTCCTGACGCGGCGCGCGGCCGCCGCCAGGCAACTGGACCCCTGAGAGAGGATTGATGAGCAAACCGAACGTCCGGTACCGCATCGCGCTGGACACGCTTCCTGATCAACCATCCGCCCCGCCGCCAGGAGTAGTCTGGGCGCTTTTTGATGCTGCGCTGCATGCGCAGGCGGCGCGTGTGCTGCTTAACGACGCTTACCGTGAGGGCGGGGGCGCCGTTGAGGATTTCGAGACCTGGTGGCCGGTTTTGCTGGGCGATTCAGAGTTCGACCCGGCGCTTTGCTTTGTCGCGCTGGGTAAAGAGGACGGCGCGATGGCCGCTTTCGCCCAGTGCTGGACGTCTGGCTACGTCAAGGATATCGCCGTGGCCGTGCGCTGGCGCAGGAAGGCTCTGGGACGGGCGTTGATGCGCCGCATCTTCCAGGCCTTCAAATCGCGCGGCGTCGGCCAGGTCGAACTGAAAGTCGAGGCTGACAACCCCCACGGCGCGCTCGCCTTTTATGAAAGCCTCGGAATGCAGGCGGTCGAGCCGGAGGGCTGAGAACGCGCGCGCCGGGCTCAGTCCTCAATCACCGCCCAGGCCATCCCGTCGGGCTCGCTGCCGGGGAAGATTTCGTCAATCAGTTCATAGGTATGGGCGTCAAACACCGAGACCTTGTCGTCGCGGGTATTGGCCACGAAGACGCGCCCCCCGTCCGGGCTCATGAGAATGCCCACCGGCAGGGCGCCCACATCCACGGTATGGATGAGCTCGCGGCTGGCGGCGTCGAACACGGTCAGCGAGTTGGACAGGGCGTTGGAGACGAAGGCGCGCGCCCCGTCCGGGGTGAATTTCACCCGGATCGGCACCTGGCCGCCCGCGTCGAATTTGGCCAGTTCTTCAAGCGTTTGCGTGTCGAGCACCGAGATGGTGTGCTCCGCCCGGTTGGTCACCCACACCTCGCGCCCGTCCGGGGTGACGTCGACACCTTCCGCGCCCGCGCCGGTGGGAATGGTCGTCACGCTGTCATCGCGCCGGTCGATGACGGTCAAAGAACCCGAGCCCAGATTGGTGACGAACAGCCGGGTCTCGTCCACTGAAGGGGTGACCATGTGGCTGATATCCTGACCGGTTTCCCAGACGGTGAGGATGTCGCCGCCAGCGGCGTCAAGCTCCACCACGGTCTGGCTGGCCTCGGTGGTGACCCAGACGCGCGTCCCGTCACGGCTGACGGCGACGCCATGAGGGGCGAGATTTTCGCCCAGATTCCAGGTGGCGGTGACCTCGCCGCTGGCGATATCCACCACGGTCACGGTGTTGCCGCGCCGGTCACGCGAGCCGTAATCACTGACATAGGCGGTGCGTCTGTCTGGCGAGGCCGCCACCTCGTGCGGCTCGTGCCGTGTCGGCGCCAGGGCGAGGATTTCGTAGCTGTGCGCGTCGGTTATGGCCAGCGTATCGCCGGACTTGTTGACGATCAGCAGGCGCTCACTGGTCAGTGCGGCGGCGGCGCCCGCGCCTGTCAGGAGCAGCGCGGCTGCGGCGATCAGGGCGGGGAAGGGGCGAAAAACCGTCATGGCGGGCTCCGGAAGCAGGCAGGGCTGTAATGTTCACCGTACCCTAGCATGAAACCGGTCCTTTAGGGTCCAGACTCATTCATAGCCAGAAGGCGACGAGGACGGCGAGGGCGACGGCTGATAGGAAGTTTCTGGCGAGCTTGTCGTAGCGTGTGGCGACGCGCCTGAAGTCCTTGATGCGGCAGAAGGCGTTTTCGACGAGG
>JAFIEB010000112.1 GCA_020832735.1 Oceanicaulis sp. | reverse complement strand
ACCCTCCGGGCCGCCGCCCGATCAGGAGGCCCTCCCCGAGCTAGCCCCCGGCCCCCCGGGGGGCGGCGCCGCGCGGGGGGTTGCTGTGGAGGGTGATGAGCGCGCCTGGCCGGGCGCGGACGGCGCGCCTGCCCTGCCGGCCTTCTACCGCCATGGGCGTCAGACCCGCCATATCGATCTGTTCGACCGGGGCGCCAGTGCGGCCCGCTTTACCCTGTCGGCGAGCGCGCCCTGGGTGCAGCTGTCACAGACGCAAGGCCGCGGCGATGCGCGCATTGAAGCATCCATTGACTGGGATGCGGCGCCGGAAGGGGAAGCCAGCGCCGTCATCACGGTCACGGGGCCGGACCGGGCGGAGGTGGAGATCGCGGTGACAGCCGTGAACCCGGACATCGCTCCGGCTTCAGGGGCGTTCGTGGAGGCTGACGGCTTTATCGCCATGGAGGCCGCCCGTCACGCCCGCGCGATTGATGGCGACGCGGTCGCGTGGCGCATCGTGCCTGATCTGGGGCGCACGCTGTCATCGGTCACACTCTTCCCGCCCACCGCAGAGGCTGTGACGCCGGGCGGGGACTCGCCGCGTCTGGAATACGATATCCACCTGCTGGAGGCCGGTGAGGTGGAGGTGCAGGTCACGCTCTCCCCGACGCTCGATTTCCGGGGGCAGGGCGGCTTGCGCTACGCCGTCTCCATCGGCGGCGAAGCCCCGCAGATCATCAACATGCATCTCGATGACTCCGATGCGACTTGGGAGCGCAATGTGGGCGACAACTCCGTCGTCCACACCACCCGTCACAGCGTGGAGGCGGGGCCGCAGACCCTGCGTATCTGGATGGTGGACGCCGGTCCGGTCTTCCAGCGGATCGTGGTCGCGCGCGGCGATGTGCCGGACACCTATCTCGGCCCGCCGGAGAGCCAGCGGGCGAGATAGCGTCTCTTCTTCCTCTTTCAGCAGACCCACACTCCCGGAACCGCATGGCGGTGTCCGGGAGTGTCTTCAACGGGCGGCTACTCCGCCGCGCGGTAGGCGTAGGGCCCCATGGTGACGCCGACAAACCCGCCTGCAATCCGGGTGGAGAGCAGCGTGCCGTCCGCGTCCCCCAGCAGGGGACGCCACTCGCCGTCGGCAAGCGCGTAGTGGAAGTCGTATTCACCGGCCCGCGCGGTGATGCGCAGGTCCAGAGGCGCGCCCGCCTGCCCTTCAAAGGGCGTGCTGGCCAGGATTTCACCATGGACGTTTTGCTCCGGGCCCGCACGGCGCTCCACACGGATCACATCGCCTTCCCCGTCACGGGCGAGGCCGATGAAATACCAGTATTCATCGCTCTGCAGAGCGACGAGGCCGGCCCGGTCGCCCGCGTCCTGCGGCTCAAACCGCATGCGCATCGAGGCGCTGGCATACATGTGCTGCTGGCGCCGGCCGAGATAGGAGGGATTGGCGTTCTCTCCCAGTCCCACAGCGCGCGCGGTCAGCGTCAGGCTGCCCGGCTCGGTCTCGAGATCGTACCAGTTGTCTTCGGGCAGGCGCAGCATCATCCAGTGCGGCGGCAGAGGGCCGTCGAAGCTCTCATGCACCTCGAATGCGCCGGCCATGGGCGGATCGGACGGTTCCTGCGGCGGCAGGTCCGGGCGGGGGTGCGCGTAGGGAATGAGGTCGCCATCGCCGGTCATGCGCGGCCAGCCTTCCTCCCAGCTGACCGGCATCAGGAAGGTTTCCCGGCCGGTATTGTACATATCGTCGCCATAGGGGCGCACGGCCAGGAAGGTGCCCCACCATTCGCCAGACGGCGTGGTGACGAAGCTGGCATGGCCTGCCGAGGTGATGGGGTGAGGCCGGTCGCGGGGCAAATCGCGCTGGGTTAGGATGGGATTGCCCTCCCATGCCTCATACGGTCCCATCGGGTTCTCGCTGCGCAGGACGACCTGCGAGTGGCCCTCTGCCGTGCCGCCCTCGGCGCAGATCAGATAGTAGAGCCCGTCCACCTTGTAGATGTGCGGCCCCTCGATCCAGATCGGCTGCTCGGAGAAGTCCACGCCGCCATCGACCAGCACGATGCGCTCGCCAAAGGTGGAGAGCGTCTCCATGTCGAATTGCTGGATCCACACCGCGCGGTGGCCGTCATATTCCGGCTCGCGGTCGGGCGGGCCGTTATTGAGAATGTAGGCGCGCCCGTCCTCGTCGATGAAGAGGGAGGGGTCGATGCCGCCGGCGAGATCGGGCAGCCAGACCGGATCGGACCACGGCCCGGCCGGATCCTGCGCGGTGATCAGGAAATTGTCTCCGCAATCGACGCAGGTGTTGAGCATGTAAAACACGCCCTCATGATGGGCCATGGCGGGCGCGAAGATGCCGCGTGAGAGTCCCAGATCGCCGAAATCGACCATGCCGGGACGGTCCAGCGCGTTGCCGATCTGCGTCCAGTTCACCAGGTCGCGGCTGTGAAACACCGGCAGGCCGGGAAAATACGCGAAGGTGGAGGTGGTCAGGTAATAATCCCCGCCCACCTGCAATATGTTGGGATCGGGGTAGAAACCGCCCAAGACCGGGTTCTGGAACTCGCCCTCGCCAGCCGGGAAGGCCTCGTGGGCCGGGTCGCCGCCCTCATAGTGGAACCAGTCGAAGCGGGCCAGGAGGGGGGTGTCGTCACCGTTCGTTGCCGAATCAGCATCGCCATTTGCGGCGGGCGTTGGTGCGGGGGGCGGCGCATCATGGCCGGTTTCCGGCGCCTCACAGCCTGCCAGAAACAAAGCCAGCGCGCTGGCCCCTGTCCAGATCGCGTGCTTGCGTGTCCGGGTCATGATGGTCCTCCCTCATTGATCTTCGGGGCGCTCCGCCCTCGTATTGTTAGCGCTATCATTTCAGTTGATCCAAAGCGGCGCAAGGAAAACCGGGCCTAATCCCAGTTTCGGCCGCGCGTGTTGTCGGCAGGCTTAAGCGCGTTGATCAGATACTCTTCGAGGGAAGGAGCTTCCCAAAAATTCTCTACCCTGATCACAAGCGCATGGTGCGGCATCGCGCTCCATACATGGCCAGGTTTTGGAGCGAAGGGAGACGGATTGAAGTAGCTGCCGACTCGCGCTCCGAGATTAACCGCCTTGCCGACGTAAAGAAGCTGGCCCGCTTCATCGTAGAAGAGGTAGCAGCCGGACGACTGCCGGAACGGGATATACTCATCGCGCCAGTTCTCTTCCGTCAGCGCATACACCGCCGTCTCGGTTTTCAGCTGGTAGCGCTCCTGGTAGTCGTTCAGCGCGTTCCGGGCGGGTTGAAGATGCCGCTCATCCATCACTTCTGTCCCTTCACGCCGCGTTGGCGGCGCAATTCATCGCGATGAAGTCGGCATGGCCGGGCATTTGCCGGGCGCAGGTGCGGATCACCGAATGCAGCTCGTCCATGCGTGCGCGCGTAGTGGGCATATCCATGGCCTCCACGACCGGGTCATAGCTGCGCGGGACCATGCCCTGGCCGATCATGACGGCGAACCAGCTCGTATCGTTGAACAGCTCGTCATTGTCGCGGAAAATCCGGCCGTGGCTTTCGAAGATCCGGTATTTTTCCTTCAGCGGCTCAGGGACGTCCATATTGCGGCAATACTCCCAGAGGGGCGTGTCATCGCGCTGGGTGAGGTGATAGTGCAGGATGATGAAATCGCGCACCTGCTCGAATTCCCGGGCGATCATGAAGTTGTAGCGCTCGATATCGGCGGGCTCGAAATCACGGCTGGGGAACAGCATCATGAGCCGCGCGATCCCGCTCTGTATGAGGTGTATGGAGGTGGACTCCAGCGGTTCGAGGAAGCCTGAGGCGAGGCCCAGCGCCACGACATTCTTCACCCACGCCTTCTTGCGACGCCCGGTGACGAAGCGCAGCGGGCGCGGATCGGCCAGCGCCTCGCCATCGAGATTGGCCATCAGGGTTGAGGCGGCCTCGTCATCGGAGATGAACTGGCTGGAATAGACATAGCCATTGCCGATGCGGTGCTGGAGGGGGATGCGCCATTGCCAGCCGGCCTCTCTGGCGGTGGAGCGGGTATAGGGCGTGAATTCGCCCTCTCCATGGGCGCAGGGCACCGCCACGGCCCGGTCGGCAGGCAGCCAGTGGGTCCAGTCCTCGTAGCCGGCCTTGAGCGTCTGCTCGATCAGCAGGCCCCTGAAGCCCGAGCAATCAATGAAGAGCTCGCCTTCTATCCGCTGGCCGCTTTCAAGCTCCACGCTTTCGATAAAGCCGTCCGCGCCACGCTGGTGGACATGGACGATCTTGCCCTCCTGGCGCGTGACGCCCCGGGCCTCGGAATAGCGCCGCAGAAACCGCGCATAGAGCGAGGCATCGAAGTGGAAGGCGTAGGCGATGCTGGACAGCGGCGAGTTGCTGGCTTTTATCGGCCGCATGAAGCGGTTCTGGCTCGCCGCGACCGAGGTCAGCGAAAAGTCCGTCACAGGGCGCGGATCGCCGCCATGCATCATGCGCAGCCAGTAGGCATGGAAGGAGACCCCCTCCATATCGACGCCGAACGGTCCGAACGGGTGGAAATAGGTGTGGTTCTTCTTTCCCCAGTCCACGAACTCGATGCCCAGCTTGAAGCTGCCTTGCGTCTCGCGGACAAACTCGTTCTCGTCCAGCCCCAGCATGCGGTTGTAGATATTGATCTGCGGGATGGTGGCTTCGCCCACCCCGACAATGCCGATCTCGTCAGACTCGATCAGCGTGATGTCGGCATAGCGGGGCCCGAGGATTTTCGCGAACGCGGCCGCTGTCATCCACCCGGCCGTGCCCCCGCCCACAATCACGATCTTGCGTATCCGGTTCTCGTCCATTGTCTTCCCCTCAGGCGGCCGTGCTGGCGCGGCAGTGCTGGTTGATGAAATCGGCGTGCAGCGGCATGGAGGCGGCGGCCCCCCGCACCATGGCGCGGACCTCCTCCAGCGCGGCGGCCGCATCCTCCACCGGCGCGGCGTCGGCCAGCGGGTCATGGCCCTGCGGCATGACGTTCTGGCCCAGAAGAACCGCATACCAGCTGCTTTCGGCAAACAGCTCGTCCTCATAGCGGAAGAGCCGCCCCCGATTGCGGAACAGGGCCAGCTTGCGCGCCAGTGTTTCGGGGATGTCCATGTGACGGCAGGAATCCCAGAGCGGCGAGCCTGCGCGTTCATTGGCGTGATAGTGCAGGATGATGAAGTCGCGGATGGCCGCGATCTGCTGGTCGGTCAGCCGGTTGTACTCGTCGATCTCCACGTTCGAAAAGCCGCTGTCCGGAAACAGCGCGAGTAGCCGCGCGATCCCGCTCTGTATGAGGTGGATGGAGGTGGACTCCAGCGGTTCAAGGAAGCCCGAGGCCAACCCCAGCGCGATGCAGTTTTTCACCCACGCCTTCTTGCGACGCCCGGTGACAAAGCGCAGCGGTCGCGGATCGGCCAGCGCCTCGCCGTCGAGATTGGCCATGAGGGTTGAGGCGGCCTCGTCATCAGAGATGAACTGGCTGGAATAGACATAGCCATTGCCGATGCGGTGCTGGAGGGGGATGCGCCATTGCCATCCCGCCTCTCTGGCGGTGGAGCGGGTGTAGGGCGTGAACTCGCCCTCTCCATGCGCGCAAGGTACGGCCACGGCCCGGTCACAGGGCAGCCAGTGGGTCCAGTCTTCGTAGCCGGCCTTGAGGGTCTGTTCGATCAGGAGGCCCCTGAAGCCCGAGCAATCGATGAAGAGCTCGCCTTCTATCCGCTGGCCGCTTTCCAGCTCCACACTCGCGATAAAGCCGTCTTCGCTGCGCTGGTGGACCTGGATGATCTTGCCCTCCTGGCGCGTGACACCCCGGGCCTCGGAATAGCGGCGCAAAAAGCGCGCATAGAGCGAGGCGTCAAAATGATAGGCCCAGTGCAGCTGGGTGAGGGGGGAGCGGTATTGCGCGGCGATGGCGCCAAACCGGTTCTGATACGCCGCTGTGGCGCACAGATTATATTCGGCGAAATCGGTCGCCTTGCCTAACCTGTGCAGTTTCAGCCAGTACTGGTGGAATTTGACCGCGTTCATGTCCGCGCCGAACGGGCCGAACGGGTGAATGTAGCGATGACCTGGCCGGGTCCAGTCCACGAACTCGATGCCCAGCTTGTAGCTGCCTTGGGTGGCTTTGAGGAATTCGCGCTCGTCTATCCCCAGCACCTCATTGAACTGCCGTATGGGCGGGATGGTGGCTTCACCCACTCCCACAATCCCGATCTCCTCTGATTCCACGAGCGTGATGCGGGTGACGCCGTTGGCGATCAGACGGGAGAGGGCGGCTGCGGCCATCCAGCCGGCCGTGCCGCCGCCGACAATCACCACATCGCGAATGGGCGGCGGTGTCATAGCCTGGCCCCGTGCACCTGCGCCAGCATGGCGGCGTGCTCGGGCAGGCGCCGGGCCGTACTGGCGGCCAGATGGCGGATCTGCTCGCAGCGCTGCCTGAGCGCGGCTTCCGCCAGACCGTTGGCCAGCGGGTCGTGGTCGCGCGGCTGGACGCGCATGGCGATGAAGGCCGCCGCCCACATGGCTTCGTCATAGATTCCATCCTCGCTGCGCGGGATCCGGCCCCTGGCTTTGTAGAGGGCCATATGGCGGGCCAGCTCCGGTGAGGGGTCAGCTCTGCGCGCCGTCTTCCACGTTTTGTCCTGGCGCGTTTGTGTCAGATAGCAGAGCGCTGCGAAATCACGCGCCGACCCGGTTTCGGCTTCAAACACCCGGTTATACTCGCGCGCCTCCACTACGCCGCCATCGCTGTGCGGGACGAGTTTGAGAAAGCGCAGAGCCGCGCTGGCGGCCAGATGCTGCTCGGCGCAGCTGAGCGGGTCGGGCAGGCAGGCCGCCGCCCCGATGGCGAGACAGTTCGCGCTCCAGGGCGCCGCGCGCCGGCCGGGATTGAAGGCCGACACGCTCGCCGTCCCGCCAAGCTGCCTGATCGCAGCGGCGTCATCCATGTCTCGTGACGAGAAGATGAGCTGGGCAGCCGCCGCCCCGTAGAGCGGCGCATCGCGCCGCCAGCCTGCGCTCATCGCCTCATTGCGGGTCAGGGCTAACGGCGGGGCGTTGTCTTCGGTGATGACGGCGGCGATCCGGTCCAGCCCCGGCGCCGCCCAGCTTTCCCAAGGCGCGCCCAGCACGCCGGAGATGAGCGCGGCCCGTTCACCGGTGGCGTCAACAAACAGATCGGCGGGAAGTTTGCGGCCATCCTCCATGACGGCCGCGGTCAGCCTGCCATCCCCGCCGCGTTCCGCTGACGCCACCCGGCCGTCGATCGGCTGCGCGCCGGCCTTCAGCGCGGCGGTGCGCAGATACTGCCCATAGCCTTCGGTCTCCAGATGCAGGCCGTAATCCAGCGTGGACAGAAAGGAGGCCGGATCGGGAGAGGGCGGCGCGAAGCGGCCAAGGCGTGCGGCCTCTCCGGCCAGAGAGAAGGCGGCAAGATCCAGATCGCCTGCATGCGCGCCCAGCCGCATCAATTGCTGGTGGAAGCGCACCGGGCCGATATCGGCGCCCGTCTCTCCAAAGGGCAGGATGGCCGCATCACCGGGCGTCCAGCCGGTATAGATTTCGCCCAGCTTGAAGCTGCCGCGTGCGGCGCGCATCGCGTCCAGATCATCCAGTCCCAGCGCGTGATGATGGTCGCGCACACCCGGCAGGGTGGACAGTGCGAGGGCGTGGGCCCCGAGGCTCTCATCGGCGCCGCCAGGATCGGCGACGCTGATTTGCACGCCCAGCGGGCGCAGCGCGCGCGCAACGGCCAGCGCGAAAGTCCACCCGGCCACGCCGCCGCCTGCAATCAGGATGTGGCCCGGTGCGCCGCTCATCGATCAGGCCGTCGCGGTGACAGAGGGGCGGGTCATGCCGATCGCCTCGCCATGATGGGGCAGAGTGTCCGCCAGCGCGTCGATCTCGGCCTTCAGGCGGGCGAAGCGCGCGCGTGCGGCCGCTTCCGGAATGGCCCCGGCCAGCGGATCAAACCGCCGGGGCAGTATGCGCTGGCCGATATAGACCGCCACCCAGCTGGGCGGCAGGAAGACGCCATATTCATAAGACGTGGGCACGCCGCGTTCGCGAAACAGCTCCATCTTCCATGTCAGCGAGTCCGGGATGTCCATGGTCCGGCAATAGCCCCAGAAGGGCGTGTCGCGGCGCTCGGTCGCATGATAGTGCAGGATCAGGAAGTCGCGCACCCGCTCGTATTCCATGCTCATGGAGCGGTTGAATTCCGCAGCGTCGGCCGGGTCCCAGGCGCCGGTGGGGAAGAAGTCCAGCAGATAGCCCAGCGCCACCTGGATGAGGTGGATGGAGGTCGACTCCAGCGGTTCGAGGAAGCCGCTGGCGAGGCCTATCGCAACGCAGTTGCGGCTCCATTGCTGACGGCGTTTGCCGGCCAGGAAGCGCAACCGATTCGGCTGCGCCAGCGCGGTGTTCTCCAGAGCCTGCATGAGCAGGTCCTCGGCGCGCGCGTCATCCATGAAGGCGCTGGCGTAAACATGGCCATTGCCGACCCGGTGCTGCAGCGGGATGCGCCAGCACCAGCCCGCGTCCTGAGCGGTGGCGCGGGTGTAGGGCGGCAATTCGGCGGTCGAGGCGCTGGGCAGCGCGATCGCGCGGTCACAGGGCAGCCAGTGCGACCAGTCCTCATAGCCCGCTTTCAGGGCCTGTTCGATGATCAGGCCGCGAAAGCCCGAGCAATCGACGAACAGATCGCCTTCGATGCGCTTTCCGTTTTCCAGCGTGACGGCGGTCACGAACCCGCTTTCGCCATCCAGCGCCACGTCCACGACCCGCCCCTCGGTGCGGGTTACCCCGCGCGCTTCGGAGAAGCCGCGCAAGAAGCGCGCGTACAGGGCGGCGTCGAACTGATAGGCGTAGGAATATGTCGACAGCAGCGAATCCATGTCGCTGGACGGCCGCGCAAACCGTTCGCGCCGGGCCATCCGGATCGGCAGAGAATAGTCGTCAATCGGTCCCAGGGCTGCGGCCCCGCCGAGGCGGAGCCAGCTGTGATGAAAGTCCACAGGGTCGCCGGGATGTCCGTAATCGCCGAAGGGGTGGATGTAGCTGTCCCCCTTGCGGGCCCAGTTGCGGAACTCGATGCCCAGCTTGATCGTGGCCTTTGTCTCTTTGAGAAAACCTGCCTCATCGATACCGAGGCTCTGGTTGAAATAGCGGATATGAGGCAAGGTCGACTCGCCCACGCCGACCGTGCCGATCGCCTCCGATTCGATGAGTTCGATGGCGACGCCGGCGCCCTTCAGGCCGTGCGACAGCGCGGACGCAGCCATCCAGCCGGCCGTGCCGCCGCCGACGATAACGACCCGAGATACTTGCTTTCCTGGCGATCCCATTGGCGCTCCGGCCTTATTTGTCTGACAATGCGTTGCCTGCCGATATGCCGACATTCATCCTATTCACGCCCAATGGACACGGTCAACGTTGGCTGGTTAACAGGCAGCGCAGGTTTGTAGCGCCAAAAGCACAGTTTCATTTTGTAGGACGAAAGGGCTTGCCTGATTGAGAAAGGTGCGCTAGCGGTTGCTAAATAAACAAATGCGCTAAACCAAAATGGTAGCGCTAACATAGAATACAACAGGGGAGGGTATCCGATGAAGGTAACATCAGAGGAGACGTGTGAGCTGCGCTTCCTGCCGGGTCACGGCAGGTTGATGTCAGGCGTGTCAGCCATGGCTCTGGCTGTGTGCATGATGTCGGCTCCGGCCGCCGCACAGGAGAATGATGACGAGGACGAAGAGGCCGCACCGGCGGATGTCGTCGTGGTCACCGGCTTCCGGGCCAGCCTGCGGACGTCCCAGGACATCAAGCAGGCCTCTGAAGTCTTCGTAGACTCTATCACGGCCGAGGATATAGGCGCGCTGCCGGACCGTTCGGTCACCGAGGCGCTGCAACGCATCCCGGGCGTGTCAATCGACCGGTTCCGCGCCGGGGTTGATCCTGATCACTTCTCAATTGAAGGCAGCGGTGTCGTGGTGCGCGGCCTGACCTGGGTGCGCTCGGAGTTGAACGGCCGTGACACTTTCAGCGCCAATAACGGGCGAATTCTCAGCTTCTCCGATGTGCCTGCCGAGCTTCTCGGCGGTGTGGACGTGTTCAAGAACCAGTCCGCCGACATGATCGAGGGCGGGATCTCGGGCAGCGTGAACCTGCGCACCCGGGTGCCGTTCGATTCTGCCGGGCGCATGCTGGCGGCGACGCTTGAAGGCAGCTATGGCGACTTCGCCAAGGAATGGGACCCGACGGTTTCGGTCCTGTTCTCCGACCGCTGGGAGACCACCAATTCGGGCGAGTTCGGCTTTCTGTTCAACTATGTGAACTCCCAGCTCACAGCCCGCAGCGATGGCCAGCAGATTTCCAACTTCGGCCTTCGCACGCTCTATTCCAATGGTGACGTCGTTGATGACGGCGCCTCCACGCCGGTTGGCGAAGTGTGGTTCCCGCGCGGAGCGGCGTTCCGTTCGCAGACATTCGAGCGTGAGCGTGAAGGCATCGGCGCGGCGGCGCAGTGGCGCAGTCCGGACCGGACCGTTGAGGCGACAGCCCAGTTCCTGCGTTCTGACTCCCGGCAGGCCTGGACCGAGCATGCGGTGGAGATCGCCACCGACAACGTGGCCGATAATGGAGATTCGCGCGCCTTTCCGGGCACGACACTCTCCTTTGGTTCCGATGGCGTGTTTACGTCCGGACGCATCACCAGCGACTCGACCGGTTGGCGCGATGACCAGTTTGGCGCCCAGCGCACGCCGGTCTGGGGGCTGCAGAGCAATAATATCCGCCGGGACCAGCAACAGCAGTATGTGACCACCGATTATGGTTTCAACCTGCGCTGGACGCCAGACGGTCCCTGGACCTTCAATGCGGACTATCAGCGAGTAGAATCCACGGTGGATGTGCTCGATTTCACACTCTGGAATTCCACCTATCAGGATGCCGAGATCGAGCTGCGCGGCAGCAGCATCCCGATCGTTCAATTCCATAACCCGGGCAGTTTCTGGGGGCCGGACGCCGATCCGAACGATCCCAATCAGGGTGCGCCGGGAACCCCGTGCACCCCGCCTGCCCAACACTGCCCGAACTACGCCGGACAGACGGATCTGAGTTCGCCGGCGGCGACGTTTACCCGGTCTGCAATGGACCATATCGAGCAAAGCGAAGGCACGCTGGACGCGTTCCGGTTCGATGCCGACTATGCCTTTGAGAACTCAAGCTGGTTGAGGTCTGTGCGTTTTGGCGCCCGGCGCTCCATACGCAATCAGACCACCCGCTTTTCCACTTACAACTGGGGCGTAGTCTCTGAACAGTGGGGCAGTGGCGGCCCGGTCTGGCTTGACGGCAATGTCCCCGGCGTTGGTGATCTGGCTGACTTCCACAGCCCGTTCGCCTTCGACAACTTCATGCGCGGCAAAGTGCCTTCGCCCACCGGCGGTCAGCCGCGCCTGTTCTGGAACAGCAACATCGTCCAGGATTATCAACGGATGATCGATTACGCGCGCGGCGTGAACGACGCTTGGCGGCCTGATACAGCCTGCGGACAGCCGCAGAACTGGCAGCCATTGCACCTGCGCTGCGGCGTCGGCGCGGAATCGCCCTTCCTGCTTCAGGAGATAAATCCGTCGCGTGAGGAGACCGATGCGATTTACGCCATGGTGCGTTATGGTGCGGACTTTGATGGCGGCGCCAGTCTCAGCGGCAATTTCGGCGTTCGGTACGTCAGCTTCGACCGTACGGCCAGCGGCTGGCAGGCCTTCAACCAGCAGGGTTTCCTCTCAGACGCGGAATGTGCTGCGCAAGCGGCTGATCCGCTGCAAACCCCGTCGACCTTCTGCCAGCTCGACCCGCAAGTCAGGGCTGACGCCCGCGCCTTTTCAAACGGGGCGCTGGTTGCAAACGACGCCACATATACGGACGATTTCTGGCTGCCCAGTTTCAACGCTGTTCTGCGGCTGGAAAATGGCTGGCAATTCAGACTTGGCGTCTCCCAGGCGCTCACCTGGCCGGACATCGGCCTGACCCGGAACTTCTACAATATCAGCCTGTCGACCAATCAGGAGGATATCGTGAATGGCCGGCCGACGGGACGGTTCAATGTCGGCAATCCGATGCTCCGGCCGATCCGTTCTGACAATATTGATCTGTCTGCGGAATGGTATTTCGCCGAGGTGGGTTCGCTGACTTTGTCGCTGTTCCATAAACGCTTGCACGATGTCCACACGAACGGCACCGAGCGGCTGGAGTTCACCAATAACGGCGCAACGTTCGAATCTGTCGTGACCACCCCGGTGAATGCCGACACGACCGGCACGGTGAAGGGCTTCGAGATCGCCTACCAGCAGGTTTACGACATGTTGCCCGAGCCGTTTAACGCTGTGGGCCTGCAGGCGAACTACACCTATGTGGACTCCTCGGGAGTCAGCCAGTCCACCCTGTCGGCGACGGACCCTGATGTTGCAGCGGGACGCGTGGCCAATGTGGACACGTCGCGACTGCCTCTGCAGGGCCTGTCCGAGCACACCGCCAACCTGGCTGTGTTCTATGAAAGTGAACGCTGGTCGGCGCGCCTGGCCTATGCCTGGCGGTCAGAGTTTGTGGTGACGGTGCGTGACGTGATCGTGCCGTTCGCTCCGATCATCCAGGAAGACTCCGGCCAGCTCGACGGTTCGCTGTTCTACTCGATCAATGACAGCGTTCGGATCGGGGTTCAGGGTGTGAACCTGACCAATGAGGTCACGCGCACCAGCCAGGTGCTCAACGATGACCTGCTCACCGCGCCCCGGTCCTGGTTCATGAACGACCGGCGCTACACGGTTGTGCTGCGCGCCAGTTTCTGACGCTCTTCCTCCTGCCGGGCGTGTGGTTGCAGGCTTGCCTGGGATCGCACGCCCGTCTTGTTTTCGCCGGAGGGGACTGGAGGCTACGGGAGACTTTGTATAAGCGCCGCCGGGTCAGGCGTCATGGCTGTACGCCGGCCCGCCATGATCATCGCGCCAATAGGTGGGACCGGCCACCTTGCGCGCCGCCGCGACGAGATCCAGCAGCACGCGGCCAGACCGCCGTTTGAGAGAGCCTCCATGTGCGAGGCGCAGGCGGCGGGCCGCCCTGGCGCGCTGGATGAAACGGGCGGAAACAGCGGGCCGCCGCCACAAATGAAGCAGCTTGCGGAGTGACATCATGCTGACGCGCAGACAGACCCTGGCTCTTGGCGCCGGCGGGCTCGCCGCGATGAGCGCGCCGGGACTTGTAATGGCCCGCGAGGACAGGGGCCCGTCCCTGCATGAGCTGGCGCAGGCCAAGGGGATGCGCTTTGGCAGCGCCCTCGGGGTGAGCCCTCCGGGAACGGTCTCTGGGGCGTTCCATGATCCGCAATACCGCCAATTGCTGATCGACGAGTGCGGCGTGCTCGTCCATGAAAACGAGCTGAAATGGTATGTCGCGCGCCCGGACGCGCAGACCTTCGATTTCGACCGCGCCGATATCATCATGGATTTCGCCGAAGAGAACGGCATGGAGATGCGCGGCCATACCCTGCTGTGGCATCACACCGACTGGTTCCCTGACTGGATCAATAATCACGATTTCGGCTCACGGCCGGGTACCGAAGCCGAGCGCATGCTCACCGAACACGTCCGCACGATGGTCGAACGCTATCGCGGCCGCATCTATTCGTGGGACGTGGTCAACGAGACCATTGATGAGGCGGGCCGCTTCCGCCAGACCGCGCTGTCGCGCCATCTCGGCGAGGAAGTCATTGACATTGCCTTCCACATCGCCAGGGAAGCCGATCCGGACGCGGAGCTGCTCTATAACGATTATATGAACTGGGAGGCTGGCTATGAGCGCCAGCAGGAAGGCGTGCTGCGTCTCCTGGAGCGTCTGAAGGCGCGTGGCGCGCCGATTGATGGCCTCGGCGTGCAGGGTCATATCGGCTCTGGCAATTATGACTACTCCACCGGGTTCGACACGGCGCGCGAGGACACCTGGCGGGAATTCCTGGATGATGTGGTGGGGCTGGACCTCAGCCTGTCGGTCACCGAATTCGACGTGCACGACAAGAATTTGCCCGCCGATATCGAGACGCGCGACCGGGAAGTGGCTGAGCTGGGCCGGCGCTATCTCGACCTGATGTTCTCCTACCCCCAAACCAAGGACCTGCTCGTCTGGGGCCTGGCCGACCAGTATTCCTGGTATCAGGAGCACTGGGTGCGCGAGGATGGCGTGGCCAAGCGCCCGACGCCTTACGATGAGAACTTCCAGCCCAAACCCTTGCGTCAGGCGATCGCCGACGCGCTGATCGCGGCTGCGCCGAGGCCATAAGGCCCGCTAATAAAATCATTCAGGGAGAATTGTGATGGGGTTGAGAAACGCAGCTGCACTGGCGGCTCTGCTCGGCGTATCAGGGCTTGCAGCCTGCGAGGGGCCTGCTGCCGAGCTGGTGCAGCAGACCGCGCAGGGCGCTGGCGCTGACAGCGCTGAGCCGTCGCGCGGCGTCCTTGTCGACCTTCCGCCTGAAGCGCGCGCCAACCCGGATCTCTGGCCGCGTGCGGCCACGCCGGCAGCCATCACCGACGCGGCTTCAGAAGCCCTGATTGATGAGTTGCTGGCGCAGATGACGCTGGAGGAGAAGGTCGGCCAGACCATTCAGGCCGACATTTCCGCCATCAGCCCTGAAGACATGCTGACCTATCCGCTCGGGTCCATCCTGGCGGGCGGCAATTCGGCGCCCGGCGGGCGCAACTGGGCGAGCGCGGAGGACTGGGTTGAGCTGGCGCGTGATTTCCGCGGCGCGGTGGAAGCCCGCGAGGGCGCGCGCATCCCGCTCATCTTCGGGATTGATGCCGTGCACGGGCACAACAACGTTATCGGCGCGACGATCTTCCCGCACAATATCGGCTTGGGTGCTGCGCGAAATCCGGAGCTGGTGGGCCGGATCGCGGAAGTGACCGCGCTGGAAGTCGCCGCCACCGGCGCGGACTGGACCTTTGGACCCACCGTGGCCGTGCCCCGCGATCTGCGCTGGGGGCGCGCCTATGAGGGTTATGGCGAGGATCCGGAAATCGTGGCGAGCTACGCAGGCCCCGTCACGCTGGGCCTGCAGGGCGAGCTGCGCGCCGGCGAGGTGCTGGGTGTCGGGCGGATCGCCGGTTCGGCCAAGCACTTCCTGGCCGATGGCGGCACCGTGGATGGCGTCGACCAGGGCGATGCGCCGATCTCCGAGGAAGAGCTGATCCGCGTGCACAATGCGGGCTATCCGGCCACCATTGACGCCGGTGTGCTGACTGTCATGGCCTCGTTCTCCAGCTGGAACGGGGTGAAGATCACCGGCAATCACACGCTTCTGGACGATGTGTTGCGCGGCCCGCTGGGCTTTGAGGGCTTTCTGGTTTCTGACTGGAACGCCCACGGCCAGATTCCCGGCTGCACCAATGAAAGCTGCCCCGAGGCGTTCAATGCGGGCATCGACATGTTCATGGCGCCCGATAGCTGGCGGCCGCTGTATTACAACACGCTCGAGCAGGCGCGCTCCGGGGTGATCCCCATGGAGCGGCTGGACGAGGCGGTGCGCCGCATATTGCGCGTGAAAATCCGCGCCGGCCTGTTTGAAACCGAGCGTCCGCTGGAAGGCCGCTATGACCTGATCGGCGCGCCCGAGCACCGGGCGCTGGCCCGCGATGCGGTGCGCCAGTCGCTGGTCTTGCTGAAAAATGATGGCGTCCTGCCCATCCGCCCCGATGCGCGTGTGCTGGTGGCGGGCAGCGCGGCGGACAATATCGGCCAGCAATCGGGCGGATGGACGCTGAGCTGGCAGGGCACCGGCACGACCAATGCCGATTTTCCCGGCGCCACCTCCATCTGGGCTGGCATCGAGGCCGCCGTCAGCGAAGCGGGCGGTTCGGCCGTGCTGAGCCCTGACGGCGTGTTTGAAGACGCGCCGGACGTCGCCATCGTGGTGTTCGGCGAGACGCCCTATGCCGAGTTCCAGGGCGATCTTGACCATCTGGCCTTCGCCGATCCCGAACCGCTTCGCGTGCTGCGCAGCTTGCAGGAAGCGGGTATTCCCACCGTGTCGGTGTTCATCTCGGGACGCCCGCTCTGGACCAATCCGGAGATCAACGCTTCGAACGCCTTTGTGGCTGCGTGGCTGCCGGGCAGCGAGGGCGGCGGCGTGGCCGACATGCTGATCGCAGACGAAACCGGCGCGGCGCGGCATGATTTTACCGGCACGCTCTCCTTCTCCTGGCCGCGCCATGCGCTGCAGACGCCCCTGAACCGGGACATGGAGGACTACGATCCGCTCTTCGCCTACGGGTTTGGCCTGACCTATGACGATGACGGGGCGCTGGGCACGCTGTCTGAAGAGTCCGGCGTCACCGGCGATGCGGCCAATCCCGACCGGTATTTCGTTGAAGGCCGCTTCATCGCGCCCTGGTCGCTCTTGCTGCGCGATGAGGGCGGGGACAGCCGGCCGGGTCTTGCACCCTCAGGTGAAAGCCCGCGCGGGCACGTCGCGATGCGCACGGTGGACGGTTCGGCTCAGGAATCGGCCCGCTCGCTCACCTTCACAGGCCCGGCAAGGGCGCTGGCCTGGGGCACGGCGGTAGACCTGACCCGTCAGGCCAATGGCGAGATGGCGCTGCTTGTGCGCTACCGCGCTGACAGCGCGCCCGAGGGCCAGGTCTGGCTCGGCGCGGGCGAGGCGGAGATTGATCTGACGCCCTTCCTGTCCGAGACCGGCAGCTGGCGGGAGATCAAGGTGCGCCTGTCCTGCTTCCGTGATCTGGGCACGACCATAAATGCGGTTGAGGAGCCGTTCTCCCTGCGCGCGGACGCGCCGGCGGCGATCAGCGTCGAGGCGGCCCGGCTAGCCTCTAATGAGGGTGACGCCATCTGCCCGGCGGAGTAGGGGTTTCGGGGTGCGGTTTCTCCCCCCGCTTGCGGGGGGAGTGGCCCGTAGGGCCGAGGGGGGGTAGTTCAAACAAGTTCCCCCTCCGTCATCTGCGCTGAGCCCCCCCCGCAGGCCATGGCTATCGCATTTGAGCATTGAGCACTTCCTCCCTCCCCTTGAGGGGAGGGTTGGGGTGGGGTGTGAGGCGGTGGCAGCTGACGTGAAGGTCGCTGAGACTGCGTGCCCCCACCCCGGCCCTCCCCCCGTGGGGGAGGGAGAAGAGATAGCCCCCCTCACCCCAATCCGACAAACGCGGTCCAAATGGGATAGCCCTGCCCGTAAACGGGGGAGGAAAACTTTCCTCACAGATATGGGTCACCCGCACTAAGCGGGTGATGGCAAGGCATTTGGAATGTCCCTGTGTTGACTAGAGGCCGACCTACTCCGCGTCCAGCCAACCCGCCACCCAGAACAGCGGCGCGTTCCAGTTAATCGCCACCTCGTTCATGGCGTAGGAATCGATATGGTCGGCCCAGCATGCCTGCGGCGCGCAGGTCCCGCGCATTTCCTGCGCTATCGGGTCTGACATGTTCTGATTGTTCGGCCCGCCTGACAGAATGCCCGCAGGCGGTTCGGGAAATGCCGGGTCTGCGGCATGGGCCCAGAAGCGGTGGTGCGGATTGCGCATGGGCCGCGCGCCATAGCCGGTGACGTAGGACTGATCCAGCGCATTGCGCCCGAGGATGTAATCCATCGCGTCGACCACCGCCTCGCGGTAGCGCGCCTCGCCGGTGATCTCGTGGGCGAGCGCGATAATAACCGCCCGGTTGAGGAGGTTCGAGGTCGAACCCCAGACATAATCGCCGGGGCCGAAGGGAATGGCGTAACCTTCGCTGTCACGCACTTCGAGATAGTGGTCCGCCGCCACGACGAGGTTGGCGCGCGCGGTTTCGCGCTCGTCCTCTGTCAGGCCGGTTTCCACGGTCGCCAGCGTAATCGTGCCCAGCGCACCGACGCTCGGCCACGCAATGCTCCCCGTGGGCGAGCCCGCCACGCCGGGCGCGCCAAGGAAGTGCGGCGAGGCGCGCAAGTCGTCCAGATAACGCTCTTGGCCTGTGGCCGCGTAAAGTTCGGCCGCCGCCCAGTAGAACTCGTCGCTCACATCATCGTCGCCATAGCCGCCCCCGCCATCGAACGTGCCGGGGGTGTAGATGCCGGGGTTGGCGAGCGCTGCGTCATAGGCGCGGATCGCGGCGTCGAGCGCACGCTGCGCATACTCTGCGTCCACATCGGCCCAGGCCCGCGCGCCGAGGGCGGCGGCGGCGGCCAGATTGAGCGTTGCGGCCGTGCTGGGCGGATAGAGATAGCGGGGCACATCATCGGTGTGCGGGGCGTAGGGCAGGGGCGTCCAGACCTCGTTATGGGTCTTGTGGTGAGCCATGCCGGAGACATCGGTTGGCGTGAAAGCCAGCGGCTCGCCGCGGGTGAGCTCCCCCGATGGCATGTCCATGCTGACGCCGTCGGGGATCTGCATGGCGAGCATGAAGTCGAGATTCCAGCGGATCTCGTCGAGCAGGTCATTGACGCCATTGCCCGCTTCAGGGATGGGCAGCGCGCCATCGCCATACGCCGCGCCGAAACGGGTATAGGCGTCCAGCAGCGTCCACACGGTTATCCCGCTATTGACCACGTATTTGCCGTGATCGCCCGCGTCATACCAGCCGCCGGTCACGTCCAGCTGGTGGTCACAACCCGCCCAGTGATTGCCGGCCGTGTCCTCGCCGGAAAAGCAGGTCAGCACCTCGTTTTCGTGCGCGGCGGGGCGGGCGAGATCAGGCCGCTCCACATGGCGTTTCTCAATGGCGACGCCCGCGCGGTTCTGATGAAACAGGTTCAGAGAATCGCGGGCGAGATCACGCCACGGGAACCCGGAAACTGCGAAGGAGCGGCTCTCCTGGCCATTGATGATCAGCCGGTAGCCATGGCCCGTTTCCACCGCGCCGGAGAAGTCGATCTGATGGACGCTCTGTCCCGACGATTCATCCGCGCCGAAAGGCAGTGTCTCGCCTTCGGCCAGCACCGCGCCTTCGCTGTCGACGAGACGCCAGGCAAGCGGGGCCTCGGCCTCTGAAACCAGGATCGCGCGCTTGGGCCCGCCGGCTTCAAATCCGATCTGGCTGAGGCGCAGCGCGCCCGGCTCGTCAGCCATCGCCGTCGCGGCGCCAAGCGCCATAAGGCCCGCTCCGGCCATCATTGAAATGCGTGTCATCTTTTTTCCCCGTTCTGTCGGCTTGGTCCGGATCAGCTGGCTGCCTCGCCCATGGCGAAATGCCGTTGGCGCGGCGTTGCCGGCGCGGTGTCGCCAGGCAGCGCTGCCGGGCGCTGTCTACCTGCGCGGCGAACGAAGCCGGGCCTGTCGATTGCTCCACCGCCAGGCGCAGCGCGCAAACCGTGCGTAAAGCAGGATTATCCTCTTGCGGGCATGTCGCCTCCCTGGCGCTTCGCCATCTTCATGTGGCTGACTGTTAGCGCTAACATAAACGTTGACAGGGGAGGATGCGGGGGTCAAGCAAAGGAGCGCTGGGGGGAAGGCGCGAAGGGGAGATGTGATGAAAAACGGTTCGGGTAAAGTGATTATCACCTCGCCGGTCGCGCAGCTCGCCCATGGCGCGCTCTGGAACGGGTAGGCATGCGGTGGATTACATGAGGCCGTCATTTTTCCTGCTTGCGTGCGCATGCCTCGCGCTCGGCGGACAGGGCGCCGTCAGCGCCGCTGAGGACGGCCCGCTGCTTTCTCCGGTGTTCTCTGACGGCATGGTGATCCAGTACGGGCAACCTGTCCCGGTCTGGGGGCACGCCCGGCCGGATGCAGCGGTTGAGGTGACGCTGAATGCTCACAGCCAGACCGTCACAGCAAACGCAGACGGGCGCTGGTCGGCGATGTTTGACGCGCTCGCAGACGGCGCTCCGGTCAGCCTGACCGTGCGCAGCGGGGCGCGCCAGACCCGGATTTCTGACGCCCGCGCCGGTGAGGTGTGGCTTTGCGCAGGCCAGTCGAACATGGAGTTTCCGGTAAGCCGGGCGCTCAATCCCGATACCGAACTCGCCACGGCCGATGACCCCGGATTAAAACTGCTGACCATTCCCCACACCAGCCATATCGAGGCCGTGCAAGCCCTGCCCGAAGGAGCGGCCTGGGCGCCATCCACGCCGGAGACAGCTGCTGACTTTTCGGCTGTCTGCTATTTCTTCGGACGCGAGAGGCGGGCGCGTACGGGGCTGCCCGTGGGTCTGGTCAATGCATCCTGGGGCGGCTCGCAGATCGAGGCCTGGATGAGCGCGGTGGCCTTGCGCAGCGCGGGTGTTGCGCAAGACGGGCTGGATCTCCTCGCTCTCTATGTGCGCGATCCAGAGGCGGGCATGGCCCGCTATGGCGACATCTGGGAGGCATGGTGGACGGCTGGATCTGACGAGCCCTTGCCGTGGAACGATACAGCAAGCTCATGGGCCCAAGTGCCGGATTTTTCGGACTGGCGCGGCTGGCCCGATGAGGCGATGCGCGATCATCTTGGCATGGTCTGGTATCAGACGCGCGTCGATCTGTCTGCGGAGCAGGCGGCGAGCCCAGCCACGCTTTCGCTTGGCGGGATTGACGAGATTGACGCTGCCTGGGTCAATGGCCGCTTCCTGTCAGGCTCGTTCGGCTGGGGCACGCCGCGCACCTACACTGTCCCCGCCGGTTTGCTGCAGGCCGGAGAGAACACGCTGACGGTCAATGTCTACAATAGCTGGGGTGCAGGCGGCATGATCGGGCCGGCTTCAGACCTCGCATTGACATTTGATGACGCGCAATCGGCGCCGCTTGACGCCCGCTGGACCTATCAGAGGGTCGATCCTGCGCGCGGCGCGCCGCCCGCCATGCCCTGGCAATCCATCGGCGGTTTGACCGGGCTTCACAACGCAATGATCGCACCGCTCGGTCCAATCGCGCTGGCGGGCGCGCTTTGGTATCAGGGCGAGTCCAACACCGGTCACCCTGAAACCTATGAAGTCTCGCTGGCGGCCCTGCTGGCGGGCTGGCGCGAACAGTTCACGCCCGATCTCCCGGTCATTGTCATTCAGCTGGCGAACTACGGCGCGCTGCGCGAGCAGCCTGTTCAGTCAGGCTGGGCGGCGGTGCGGGACGCGCAGCGCCGTGTCGCTGAGGCGGACCCGCGAACCGGTCTGGTCGTAACCATTGATATTGGCGACCGGCTGGATATCCACCCGCCCAACAAGCAGGCCGCCGCCGCGCGCGCGTCGAGGACGGCGCGGTTTCTGGATGGAGAGATGATCACATCACCTTGGGGGCCTCGCCCCTTGCGCGCGCATGCACAAGGCAACACCACCCGTGTGGAGTTTACGCCGGATAGCGCGTTGGTGGTGGTTGGCGGGGCCGCTGCCCTCGGCTTCGAGCTGTGCGATGAGGCGCTGGCCTGCCGTTTTGCGCCGGGGCGGTTGGCGGGCCGCTCGGTTATTGTCCTTGAAGAGGGTGATGGGGCGCCGCCGGCCCGGGTCCGCTATGGCTGGGCTGATGCCCCGATCCTCAACCTCTATGCTGCAAACGGTCTGCCGGTTGGCCCGTTCGAGCTGGAACTGGATTGAGGAGGCGTTTGTGCCGCTCCGCCCCCCGGACTTTCGCCTCGGCTCGATGAAAAACGGGGGTCGCGTCATCTTCGTGCTCATCTCGATCTACGTCATCTTCTGGTAGGGTCCATGCCTGAACTCATTCCTGTCGAGCCATTCGACATCATCATCTTCGGCGCTACGGGTGATCTGGCGCGCAGCAAGCTTTTCCCTGCCCTGTTCCACCGCTGGTGCGACGGGCAGATCCCGCACACGTCGGCCATCATTGCGGCGGCGCGCGAGGAGATGAGCAGCGAGGCCTATATGGAGCAGGCTGCTGAGCACGCGCTGGGTCCGGACCCGTCGCCTGAGCGCCAGACACTCTGGGCGGAGTTCGCGCGCCATGTCCGGTACATGGTGGTGGACGCCAGGGGCGCACAGGACAAGAGCGGCGGCGACGGGGGCTGGGGCGCGTTGAAGGCCGCCCTTGATCCTGACCCGAACAAGGCCCGCCTGTTCTATCTCGCGCTGCCGCCCTCGATCTATGGCGCGGCGTGCGGGGCGATCGGCAAGCATGGCCTGAACACGCCGGGCTCGCGCATCATCCTGGAAAAACCCATCGGCCACGATTTCCACTCCGCCCGCCAGATCAATGAAGCGGTGGGCGCGGTCTTCTCCGAGGACCAGATCTTCCGCATCGATCATTATCTGGGCAAGGAAACCGTCCAGAACCTTCTGGTGCTGCGGTTCGCCAACGCCCTGTTCGAGCCGATCTGGAATGCGGGCGGGATCGACCATGTCCAGATCTCGGTCGCAGAAAGCGTCGGGGCAGGCAGCCGGGCGAGCTATTACGATCTGTCAGGCGCGCTGCGCGACATGGTGCAGAACCATATCCTGCAGCTTCTGTGTCTGGTGGCCATGGAGCCGCCGGCGAGCCTGGATGCGGACGCGGTGCGCGCAGAGAAGCTTAAAGTGCTGCGCGCCCTGCGCCCGGTCACCGACCAGAGCGTCGGGACCTGCGTGGTGCGCGGCCAGTACAAGGCGGGCCTGATCGATGCGGCCGCTGTGCCGGGCTACGCCGAAGAGATCGGCGAGGACAGCAAGACCGAGACCTATGTTGCAATCCGCGCCCATATCGACAACTGGCGCTGGGCGGGCGTGCCCTTCTATCTGCGCACCGGCAAGCGCATGCGCGCCCGGCGCAGCGAGATCATCATCCAGTTCAAGCCCGTCCCCCATGACGTGATCCAGGCCGACGCCGGGGCGCTGCAGCCCAACCGCCTGGTTATCCGCCTGCAGCCGGACGAAGGAGTGAAGCTGCTTTTGATGACCAAGGATCCCGGGCCAGGCGGCATGCGTCTGCGCTATGTTCCGCTGAACCTCAGCTATGCCGAGACGTTCGAGAAGGACTATCCCGATGCCTATGAGCGCCTGCTAATGGCGGTGGTGCGCGGCAATCTGGGCCTGTTCATGCGCCGCGACGAGGTGGAGGCGGCCTGGCGCTGGATTGACCGGCTGATTGGCGCCTGGCGCGACGGCGCCTGCCCGCTGCTGCCCTACGCCGCCGGGACCGACGGGCCGGACAAGGCGAGCCTGCTTTTGAGCCGCGACGAGCGGGACTGGTTCGATGCCGACAGCGTATAATCCATCCTCCCTCAGCCTGGTGACCGCCATGCAGGAATTCGGCGATGCCGCGAGCGGCGTCAAAGCGCTGGAAAGCGCGGTCGAGGCGCGCCTGCGCGAAGGGATCGCCCGGCGCGGGCGTGCGAGCCTCGTGGCGTCGGGCGGCTCCACCCCTAAACCGCTCTATGAGGCGCTGTCGGGCGCCGATCTCGACTGGTCGAAAGTGGACGTGGTGCTGGCCGACGAGCGCTGGGTGGAGCCCGGGCTGAAGGGCTCCAACGAGACCTTCCTGAAAGAGACCCTGCTCAGAAACAACGCCGCCAGGGCGCGTTTCTTCCCCCTCAAAAGCGCGGGGGCGAGCCCCTTTGACGCGGAAAGCGCAGTGTCGGAGCGGCTCAAGGCGGCTGTGCGCCCGTTTGATGCGGTCATTCTGGGTATGGGCGTGGACGGCCATACCCTGTCCTGGTTTCCCGGCGCCGAAGGGCTGGCCGGCGCGCTCTCGCCGGATGCGCCGCTGGCCGCCGCTGTCAGAGCGGTCCGCAGCGAGGTGACCGGCCCGTTCACCGAGCGCATGACCTTGACGCGCGCGGCGCTGGACGGGACGCGCTTCCTGGCCCTGCTGATCAGCGGGGAGGACAAGCGCGCCGCCCTGCTCGACGCCTCCGGCCCGGGCCCGGTCGACGCCATGCCCGTGCGCGCCCTGATGCGCGATCCGGGCCTTGATCTGCAGACTTACTGGTGGCCCTGAAGGGAGACCCGCCATGGCGCTGAATTCAACAATAGACGCGGTCACCGGCGATATCGAGCGCCGCAGCCGGGACACCCGCGCGCGTTATCTTGAACAGATCCGCACTGCGAAGGGCGAGGGCCCGCACCGCAAAATCCTGTCCTGCGGCAATCTCGCCCATGGCTTCGCCGCTTCCGGCGCGGACAAGGACCAGCTGCGCCAGTTCGTCTGGCCCAATATCGGCATTGTCACCGCGTTCAACGACATGCTGTCGGCCCATCAGCCAATGGAGGACTATCCGGCCAAGCTCAAAGCCGCCTTGCGCAACGCCGGGGCCACCGGTCAGGTCGCGGGCGGCGTGCCGGCCATGTGCGACGGGGTCACGCAAGGTCAGCCGGGCATGGAATTGTCCCTGTTCTCGCGCGACGTGATCGCCATGGCGACGGCCGTTTCGCTGTCGCACAACATGTTCGACGCGGCGATCTGCCTTGGCACGTGCGACAAGATCGTTCCCGGCGAACTCATCGGCGCGTTGCGCTTCGGGCATCTGCCCGTGCTGTTCCTGCCCGCGGGGCCGATGCGGTCAGGCCTGCCAAATCAGGAAAAGGCCCGTATCCGCCAGCTCTACGCTGAGGGCAAGGTCGGCCGCGACAAGCTGCTGGACGCTGAAAGCGCCAGCTATCACAGCCCGGGCACCTGCACCTTCTACGGCACGGCCAATTCCAACCAGATGCTGATGGAGATCATGGGCCTTCACGTGCCCGGCTCGGCCTTCGTGAATCCGGGCACGGACCTGCGCGAGGCTATGATTGCGGCGACCGCCAGGCGGGCTGCACAGATCACGGCGCTTGGTTCTGATTACCGCCCGCTGGGCGAGGCGATCGATGCGCGCGCTATCGTCAATGCGATCGTGGGGCTTCACGCCACCGGCGGCTCGACGAACCACACCATTCACCTCATCGCCATCGCGCGCGCCGCGGGCTTGCAGGTGAACTGGAATGATTTCGACCGCCTGTCGAAAGTGACGCCGCTCCTGACCCGCATCTATCCCAATGGCTCTGCTGACGTGAACCATTTCCACGCAGCGGGCGGCATGGCCTTCCTGATCCGCGAGCTGCTCGGCGCGGGCCTCTTGCACGCCGACGCGCAGGTGCTGGGCGCCGACCGGCTGGAGGACTTCGCCAGGGAGCCTTTCCTGGACGGCGATGAACTGGTCTGGCGCGATCCGCCCGAAACCAGCGCCGATGAAGCCGTGCTGCGCCCGGCGTCCAATCCCATCGCCCGCGATGGCGGGCTGCGCGTGCTCAAGGGGCCGCTGGGCCGGGCGGTGATCAAGCTCAGTGCGGTGAAGTCCGAGCATCGCGTGGTCGAGGCGCCGGCCATCGTGTTCCATGATCAGGATGAGCTGCTGGCGCAGTTCAAGGCCGGTGCGCTGGAGCGTGATTTCATCGCGGTGGTGCGGTTCCAGGGTCCGAAAGCCAATGGCATGCCCGAGCTGCACAAGCTGACCCCGGCGCTGGGCGTGCTTCAGGACCGGGGCTTCAAGGTGGCTTTGGTCACCGACGGGCGGATGTCCGGCGCCAGCGGCAAGGTTCCCGCCGCCATCCATGTCAGCCCCGAAGCGCTCGCCGGCGGGGCGCTGGCCAGGGTGCGCGATGGCGATTTGCTCCGGCTGGACGCAGATAACGGCGTCCTCGACGTGCTGGTGGACGCGGCTGAATGGGCGGCCCGCGAGAGCGCCGTGGCGGATCTGTCGGGCGCCCACGCAGGCAGGGGCCGCGAGCTGTTCGCCGGGTTCAGAAACCAGGTCAGCTGCGCCGAGGACGGTGCGCTGTCCCTGCCCGGACTGGACGGCGCAGCGCTGTCGGCAGTCCCGGAGAATGCGGCGTGAGCGAGCTGGCGCCCGGGCTCTATCTCACCGCCGATATTGGCGGAACCAATGCGCGTTTCGCGATTGCGCAAGGGTCTGCTGCGGACGGCTTCAAGCTCGCCCATGTGCGCCGGTTCAAGAATGAGGATTTCGAACATCTCGCCGACGCCGCCCACGCTTTTCTGCAAAGCTGGGACGGCCCCTTGCCCGCGCGCGCCTGCTTCGCTGTCGCCGCGCCCATAGCGCCGGGCCGGATCCGGCTGACCAATTCCAGCTGGCGCTTTGATCCCGAAGACCTCGCGCGCGAACTCGGGCTCAGCGCGCTGGTTCCGGTCAATGATTTCGCCGCCCAGGCGCGCGGCGCTCCGCTTTGCCCGGACGCGGACCAGCGCCGGCTCACTGATGTGGCGCCCCTAGTCGAGGCGCCGATCTCGGTTCTCGGGCCGGGCACGGGGCTGGGGCTGGGCCTGCTGGTTCCGTGCGCGGGCGGGATGAAGGTGATCGCCACCGAGGGCGGCCATGCCGGCTTTGCGCCGCGCACCGAGGAAGAGGTCGCCGTCGGCAAATTCATCGCTGACGAGTACGGCTATGCTAGCTGGGAGCGTCTGTTGTCCGGCAGGGGGCTGGTGAATATCCACCGCGCCCTGTGCGCCATTGAAGGCGTCACTTGGCCCGGCGTGCGGCCCGAGGAGATCACGGTGCAGGCCATGGCCGATCCCGCCTCCCTGTCGCGCCGGGTGGTCGGGCTGTTTCTGGCGGCGCTGGGCGCCTATGCCGGGGATGTTGCAGTCCTGACCGGCGCGCGCGGCGGGACCTATCTCACCGGCGGCATCCTGCCCAGGATCGCCGATCTCATTCCCGACAGCGCTTTCGAGGCGCGCCGGGTGCGCCGCGGGCCCATGACGCGCTATGTCGAGGCGATCCCGGTGCGTCTCATCCTGTCAGACGCCGCGCCTCTGCTGGGCGCGGCCGCCATCGCCGAAGCCGGAGGGCTCTGATGACATACACGCTGGATGCTGTTCTGGACGCTGCGAGCGTCATTCCGGTGCTGACGGTGGATGACCCGGACAGCGCCGCGCCGCTGGCCCGGGCGCTGGCGGAGGGCGGGCTGAAGGTTGTCGAGCTCACCCTGCGCACGCCCGCCGCGCTGGAGGCGATGCGCGTGATGCAGGACGCCGCGCCTGGACTGATTGTCGGCATGGGCACGGTGCGTTCAGGTGATGACGCCCGCCGCGCCGCTGACGCGGGCGCGGCCTTTCTGGTCAGCCCCGGTCTGACACCGCGCCTGGCCGGCGCGATGCTGGACACCGGCCTGCCCTGCCTGCCGGGCGTGGCGACCGCGGGCGAGGCCATGCAGGCGCTGGAGCTGGGATTTGCAGCGCTGAAATTCTTCCCCGCCGAACCGGCGGGCGGGATCGCCTGTCTCAAGGCGCTGGCGGGGCCGCTCCCGGATATCCGCTTCTGCCCCACCGGCGGCATCAGCCGTGAACGCGCGGCGGATTATCTCGCCCTGCAGAACGTCGCCTGCGCCGGCGGCAGCTGGATCGCCACACCAGAGCAGATGGCCGCAGGCGACTGGCGCACGATCGCCGAAAACGCCCGCTTCGCCGCCTCGCTGAAGGGCTGAGCGGGGGCGGGTTGTCCGCGCGGGCGCCGGGCCGGCGCTTACAGGCCGGGACGCGGCGGGCGGTTGGCTTCGCCCATGCGGAACAGCCAGAGGAACCCGGCGCACAAAAGGCCCAGCGCCGCCAGCACCGCGGCCAGGGTCCAGCCTGCAACACCTTCCTTGAACAGCGTCCAGACAAACTGGGCCAGGCACAAGGTGGAGACGATGAGAAGGGTCGGCCTTCGCGGCAGGTAATTGACGATCACCGCGCCCAGCGGCGCGCCCAGCGCCACCACCGGCGCGGCGGCCAGCCAGTTGTGGAACACCGCCGGATCAATGGCGTAGAGCGCCGGATTGATCTGGCCCAGAATCGCGTTGGAGCTGATTCCCACCAGCGAGGTGAACGCCATCAGCAGAACCGAGGTCGGGATCGCCATTTTCAGGTCGGCCCGGTAGAACAGCACCAGCACGGTGTAGATCATCATGTCGATGCCGATGCCGGTGAGCGAGGCCACCACGCCGCCGGTCAGACCGATGGCGAGCCCGACGGGCGCATCGAGGCCGTCATGGGGCGCGCGCGGCCCTTCGGGCTTCACGATGTCGCCGAGCTTGAGCCAGTGGATGATGCCGAAGCTCGCCCAGGTGACCGCGAACAACAGCTTGACCAGCAGATCTGACGCAAACGGCGCCACGAAGGCCGCGCCCAGCGGCGTGCCGATCAGCGCGCCCAGAAGCGCGGGACGCAGCAGCGCCCAGTCCAGCGTGCGCCGGGCGGTGAGGATGAAAATGCTGGCCGAAACCATGCCGATGGACTGCACGGCCAGCCCGAAATTGCGCCCCAGCGTTGCGGGCAGGTCGAACAGGAGCACCAGCACGGGAAAGCCCACAGTGCCCCCGCCCATCGGGGTGGAGCCGGCGAAATACGATCCGGCCGCCATGGCCGCCGCGATCGGCCAGTGATCGCGCACCACCGGCCAGAGCCCGTTGAGCGAGACGATCAGCGCCCAGACGGCATAGAACGCCGCCAGCCAGGCAAAGAACGGCCAGAAGCGATGCACGCTTGCTTTCAGATACCCCGCCAGCGCGCCCATGCCGCCTCGCCTTTACTGAATGTGGTTTGTTAGCATATGCGGATGAGAAATCCGTCTCGACTGTTAAGGACCCCGCCCGAGGCTTTCCGCCTGACCGGCGCTGGCCTTGTCCAAACCGAGACCCGTCCGCGTTCGCCCGACAGCGCCGCCATCAATATAGTTCTCTTGTTGAAGCGCATGCTATTCTAGCGGCGGGCGCGATGTGGGGCCGGGTCAACCTTCCCCCGGCGCCGCCGGCGCGCCCCTGCAGGAGGCGATCGTCAGCGCCGCGCTGATCGGCGTCGGCGTGACCATGCTGCCGGCCGGGCTGTTGTTCGCAGCCGGGCTGCTGCGGCCTGCCCATGGGCGAAATCGGGAATTGGGAACACCAGGAAACTGGCCGTTGGCGCAATAGCCGGGCGGATAACGCGCTCCATTTCTTGTGAACGCGCAACTTGTTTCAGTGCGCGTCGGCTTGGACGGGGCGCCCGTCCTTACGCCATTCGGGCAGGCCGCCTTCCAGACGGCGGGCGTTGAGGCCAAGTCTGCGCAGGGCGGCGACCGCCTGGTGGGCATAGATGCAGTACGGGCCGCGGCAGTAGGCGACGATTTCTGCGTCGGGCTCGAACGCGGCGGTGGCGTTCTCCAGCTCGGCCAGCGAGACATTCTGCGCGCCCGGGATGTGTCCCATCGCGTATTCATCCGCAGGCCGGACATCGAGGATCGTGACCGATCCCTCGCTCAGCCGCGCGGCGAGGCCGTCACGGCTGAGAGGCTCGGGGGCGTCGGCCCCGCCGGACAGGCCGCTCAGGATGTGCTTGACCTGCGCCAGATTGCGTTCGGCCACGATCCGCAGCACATCCATCAATTCCAGCGTTTTAACGTCGCTGAGCCGGTAGATCACTGACTTTCCGTCGCGGCGGCTGGTGACCAGCCCGGCGCGGCGCAGCTGCTGGAGATGCTGTGAGGCGTTGGCGATCGAGAGGCCGGTCTTGCCGGCCAGCGCCTCTACGCCGCGTTCGCCCTGTGCGATCTGCTCCAGAAGCATCAGCCGCGCAGGCGCAGACAGCGCCCGGGCGACAAGCGTGTATTCCGACAGAAGCGCCGTCTTGGGACTGATTGACATGGGCCGGCTCCAAGTATTACATCATTCAAGCGATTGATTGAATGATAGTGATTCCCGCCCCTGCAGCAAGCCCGAAGGCGCGCGCCTATGTTCGAGACGATCCTTGATCAGGAACCCATGCTGCGCCTTGGCGCGTTCCTGGGCGTGCTGATGGCGATGGCGGTGTGGGAACTGGCGTCGCCGCGCAGGCGGCGGGAGATACCGCGCGTCATCCGCTGGACGAACAATCTCGCCATTGTCGCGATCGACACCGTGATCGTGCGGCTGGCCTTTCCGGTCCTCGCTGTGGGGCTTGCGCTGGCCGCCGGGGAGCATGGCTGGGGGCTGTTTAACGTGCTGGGCGCGCCTTGGTGGCTGGCCGTCCTTCTGTCGATCCTGATCCTGGATCTGGCGATCTATCTGCAGCACGTGCTGTTCCATGCCGTGCCCGCCCTGTGGCGGCTGCACCGGGTGCACCATGCCGATCTGGAGTTCGACGTCACCACCGGCTTGCGGTTCCATCCTGTGGAGATCGTGCTGTCGATGGTGATCAAGCTTGCGGTGGTGGCCGCGCTCGGGGCGCCGGCCGTGGCGGTTCTCCTGTTCGAGGTGCTGCTGAACGCCACGTCGATGTTCAATCACGCCAACATTCGCCTGCCCGCAAAGCTGGACCGGGTGCTGCGCTGGATTGTCGTCACGCCTGACATGCATCGCGTGCATCATTCGGTGATCCCGGCTGAGACCAACAGCAATTTCGGCTTCAACCTGCCCTGGTGGGACCGGCTTCTGGGCACATACCGGGCGCAGCCGCAGGCGGGCCACGAGGGCATGACCATCGGCATCGAGCTCTTCCGCACGCGCCGCGATCTCTGGCTTGACCGGATGCTGATTCAGCCGCTGCGTGGTCCGGCGAGCTGCGGGGCGCTGGACATATTCCTCCGGAGGACAGAAGATAACCGCGCTTGCCTCCGGCATCCGCAAGACTAGGCTGGTCAATACCCGTTCGATGTCCCGGGTGCGCTGTTTGGCGCAGCGGCCCCTTTCGATACCTGAAGTATGCGCTCCGTCTCGCAGGGAGACCGTTTCCCGACCCTGCTTTGCGCCATGCATGGCTGCCTTCATCAGGCGTCACGGCCCGCAGCGAAGCGCAGCCTGAATATTCATTATTTGGAAAGCAAGAATTCGATTAACGCTTTGTCAACTATGGAAATTAGCGATTGCCATTCAATGCGGCGTGTAAGGTGTGCCCCTATCGACAGATTTGCAAAGGGGGCAAATCATGAAGAACGCACTGATGGTCACTGTCGCAAGCGCCGCTCTTCTGGCGGCTGGCGCTCCGGCTTTCGCCAATACTGACGGCGAGACATCATCTGAGGATTTCGTGCTTCCGAGCTACGGAACGATCAATCCGTTTTACGGCACGATCAATCCATTTTACGGGCACATCAACCCGTTCTATGGCCATATCTCCCCATTCTGGGGCGATATCTCGCCGTTCTGGGGCGACATCAATCCGTTCTACGGCGATATCGCCGCTTTCTGGGGCGATATCAGCGCATTCGAGGCTTCTTCAGACTGGGGCGAGATCAACGCCTTCTGGGGCGATATCAGCGCGTTCTGGGGCCATATCGGGCCGTTCTGGGGCGACATCAACGCGTTCTGGGGCGATATCGACGCCTTCAGCGAGGACGAGTATTCCCTGCTCAAATCCAAGCTTGACGATCTGTTCGGTCAGGCCGAGGCCGTGTTCGGTCCTGCGATCGAGGCCCAATCAGGCACTGATTTCCAAGCCTTTCTGGACAGCTTGCTGGATCGCTTCGAGATCGACACCTCTGACCCGCAGTCCCTGGCTGAACTGACCGCTGAACAGCGTGCGGCGTTCTTCCTGGCGTTTTACGACGGGCTCATGTCCTACAGCGGCAGGGATCATGTCGATCACTGGATGCCCGCAATCGGCTGGAGCCCGGCCCTGGCCGCCCGAACCGGCGGCGGCGCGGGCGTGACGGTGGGCGTGGTCGATTTCTCCACGCCATACCGGCTCGACGGTCTGCGCGGATCGACCGGCGGCGAGTATCTCAATGTGAACCACGGACTGGCGGTCGCCTCGCTGATCAGCGCGGACATTAACGGCCAGGGCGTGATGGGCGTTGCGCCAGACGTTGCGATCCGCCTGGCCAACCCGTTTGACGACACGCTGACGGCGAGCTGGCAGAGCGTGGCCGATGCGGTCGAGGACGTCGGTCGGCAGGTGGATATCATCAACCTGTCGCTGGGCGTGCCCAACTGGACCTTCCACCCGCAATGGGAAGACGTGTTCTCGACGGACACGCTGCGCCGTCGAGGCGATGACATTCTGTTCGTCTTCGCCGCCGGCAATGACGGCGTGACCCAGAGCCAGGATATCGACTGGACCCGTGTGGGCGGGGTCGAGAACCTGATCATCGTCGGCTCGGTCAATCCTGCCGGCGAAATCTCGTCCTTCTCCAACCGTCCCGGCGAGGCGTGCCTGACGGTCTCGGGAACGTGTCCCGAAGGCCATCGCCTGATGGATCGCTTCATCGTGGCGCCGGGCGAACTCATCCTTGTGCCTGACGGCGAAGGCGGCCTGGTGCGCATGTCGGGCACCTCGTTCGCCGCGCCGCTCGTCGCCGGGGCCGCGGCGCTGGTCAAGGGACACTGGAACTGGCTGGAGCCCGGCGACGTGGCCACCGTCCTGCTCGAGACCGCCCGCGATCTGGGCGCACCCGGCGTAGATCCGGTGTATGGCCGGGGCATGCTCGATATCGACGCGGCGTTCCAGCCGTTCGACCTGGACAATTTGTATCATGTGGACGTCAACAATGGCCGCATCCGCTCGCGCGAGTTCGGTTTTGTGGACAGAGGCGTGCTCGCAAACATCCAAAACGGGCAGGTGGTATTGTTCGAGGACTTCCGTGGCACCTTCCGCGATTTCGAGATCGACGTTGTAGACGTCACGATGCAGCGCGATGGCGCAGGCGGTCAAAGCGATTACGAGGTCTATCTGTCCGACCGGGCGTCGCGTGGGCCCGCTAGCAGGGGCCACAGCGCGCACTTCACCGACAGCCCTCTGGTCGAGGGGGTGCTCAGCCGCTCCGGCTCAACGCTGGTCCGGGTGTCGGCGACCCCGCTTGATGCTGGCCGCCGCGCCGGTGAGGGCGGAATGATGTTCCAGGCCGGACTTGAAATCACCGACACGGTCACCGGCCGCACGGTTCGCTTCGGGCATGGTGAAGGGGCGATGGCGTTCAGCCAGAGCGCCGCCTTCGGTCTGGCCAGCGACCATCGCGCCGGCTCGGGCGGCGTCAATCCGGTGCTCGGCCTGGCGTCAGGCGGCGCCTATCTGACCGGCGGCTTCGCGGTGAGCGAGCGCACGTCGGTCTCGGTGGCTGTCACGCAATCGCGCGACCCGTACGAGTTCGTCAATCCGATGACGGGCGAACCCACACCGGTATTCTCAAGCCTCAACGCCTATTCCGCCGCAGCGGTGGCGGCGAGCGTCAATCACGCGCTCTCCGGCGCTGTGTCGGTCAATATGAGCTACACAAGGCTGAGTGAACCCGACGGGCTTCTGGGCGCGCAGGGTCTGGGCGCCTTCGCCTTCCACGGCGGTTCGGTGACCGATGCCGCCACGTTCGGCGCTCAGGCTGAACTTCCCTACGCATTGACCATCGCCGGATCAGCCACCATCGGCCGGACCCACGCGAACCTGAGCGATCGCAGCGTGCTCGCGCTGGACGAGGACATCGTGTCCACGGCCTTCCAGGTTTCGTTGCGCCGTGACGGCGTGTTCGGGGCGCGCGACGCGGTGCGCGCCAGCCTGATCCAGCCGCTCAATGCCGAGACCGGCATGATCGCCTATACGGGCGCCATTGTGTCGGACCGCCAGACCGGCGAGTTGTCGATGCAGACCCAGCAGTGGGCGCTCAGAGGCGAGCGCCGGCTCGCGGCGGAGCTGCTCTATGCGGCGCCGTTGTTCGGCGAACGCGCCGGACTGGATCTGTTCGCCCGCGTGGAGGCGCCCGAAGCGCGCTTCCTGGCGGACCGGACAATCGTCGCAGGCGGGGCTCGGTTCCAGATCGAATTCTGACGGTTAGCCCCCGCAATCCCGCCCGCACTGTCTCGTTGCGGGCGGGATCGCGCGCGTGGTTCAGCCAATCTTAATTGAGATCGCCAACACTCGATTGCCTGAAACGTCTTTGTGAGTGCGCCATGACGCTACGCGGCATCTCGATAGCATTGGCGCTGGCCCTGACCGGGCCTGCGCTCGCGATCAGCACGGATGAGCAAGCGGCCTTTGAAGCTGCGATCGAAGACGCGCGCGCTTTCATGATGCGTGATCCGAACGCGGCGCTTGAGGCGGCGCAACGGGCCGCCGAGGCGGCGGGCGCCAGCGCCGGAGAGACTGACGCACACAGGGTTGCGCTTGCAGACTGGCTTCAGGCCGAGGCGCTGATGCGGCTGGGGCGGCACTCCGAAGCCGGACCGATCGCGGAACGCGCTCTGGAGCTGCTCGGCCCGTCTCCTGAACCGACAAAGCTGTATGGCGACCTTCTCGTTGCGCGCGGGCGCATTGCGATGGCGGCTCCCGATTACGAGACCGCGTTTGTCGCCTTCACCGAGGCTTATGACGCATTCCGGGCGATCGGCGAGACACGCAGCCAAGCGATCGTGCTGCAGTCTCTGGCGTCCCTCTACACCGACGCCAAACAGTACGAACGCGCGCTGGAGTATCTCGACAGCGCGGTTGAGCGTTACAGCGACCCGTCGCTAAACCTGGCGGCGTTCAATAACCGTGCGAACGCCTATCGCGAGCTCGGGCAGTATGAGGCCGCCCTGGCCAATTACCGGTCCGCGCTTGATGTCGCGGTCGAGATGGACAGCGCCCTGCTCGAAGCCAGGATCCTGACCAACATCGCTGCGCTTCACGCGCGCTTTGACGCTTTCGACGAAGCTGAACGCGCGCTCGAAGCGGCGCGGGCGCGCACGGCTGGCGCCGGCGCCGGAGAATGGACCCGCTTCATCGACGGGGTTCGCGCGATCACGGCGCTCGGGCGCGGCGAACTTGACCAGGCGCGCCGCGCGCTGGAGCGGACCTTCGAAGGCGTCCCGCTTGAGCAGACGCCCCAACACTACGCCGAATTCCACAATGCCGGCGCCGATCTTTACGCACGCCTGGATCAGCTGGACATGGCGCTGGCTCATTTGCACGCCTTCAAGCGTCTGGACGACCGGGCGCGCGATGTGGCCGCGTCGGCGAACTCGGCGCTTCTGGGCGCCCAGTTCGAGTTCGCCGAGCAGAACCTGCAGATTGAACAGCTGCGCGCCCAGCAGCTTGAGCAACACCTGGCTCTTGAGCGCGAACAGGCGCAGGCCCGATTTTTCGCATTCGCCGGCCTGCTTGCCCTGATAATCTGCCTGCTGGTTTTGGGCTACGCGCGCTATCGCACCGAGCGGGCGCGCAAGAAATCGCTCGCAGCGGCGCTGTATAATGATGCTGAAACCCAGCTCCCGTCACGCACAGCGCTTGAACGGGTGATTGAGCAGCGCGAGAGCGAAGGCCGGCCCAGCTACGTGCTCGCCATCGAAGTGAACCGTCACGAGCACCTGCGCGCAGCGCTGGGTTTCACCGCCTTTTCGACGCTCCTTCAATCGCTCGCCAAACGTTTGCACAAGGACTACGCCCCTGATCATGTCGGCGTCATCGCGCCGGGCGTCCTGGGCGTGCTGCTCGACGCCGACGAGGTCCACGACGCGATCCACGACGAGGGCGATGACGCGTTGATGAAAATCGTCGAGACGCTGAGAAAGCGCCTCGCGGCGCCGGTTCAGATCGGCGAGATCAACGTGGACGTCACAACCACGTGCGGGGCGGCCTTACACGACCTCGAAGAGTGTGACGAATCCGCGTTCAGACGCGCTGTGATCGCGCTTGAGCAGGCGCAGACGGCGCGCCGGACTTTCGCGACCTATGATCCGGTTCAGTTCGGCGATCCGGCGCAGAACCTCACCTTGATGAGCCGCTTGCAGTCGGCGGTGGCCAATGGCGATGTCACGCTCCACTACCAGCCCAAGCTCAATCTTCGCACCGGCCGCTTTGAAAGCGCCGAGGCGCTGATGCGGTGGAACGATCCCGAACGCGGCTACATCCCGCCTGACGCCTACATCCCGTTTGCAGAGCAGACCGGACGCATCCGCGAGCTGACCGAATGGTCCCTGATGCGCGCCCTCGTTGATCAGATGGCGCTGAGCAAAGCCGGTCATCCAATGTCGATCGCCGTGAACATCTCCAGCGTTCTGTGCACCGATGACGATTTCGTCGCCAAGGCGGTCAGGTTCGCCGGACAGTCCACAGACGGGCTGATTTTCGAAGTGACTGAGAGCGCGGTCATGTACGATGTTGAAAAGGCGATCCGGGCGCTTGAGCTCTGGACGAAGGCCGGCGCGACGGTTTCGATTGACGATTACGGCACCGGCCAGTCGTCGCTGGTCTATCTCAAGCGGCTGCCGGTGCAGGAGCTGAAACTGGACCGGGCCTTCGTCAAGGACGTTGTAGACAACAACAAGGACCGCATGCTCGTGCGGTCAACGGTCGATCTGGCTCACAATCTGGGCCTGAAGCTGACGGCTGAAGGCGTCGAGGATGACGAGACGCTGAACGTGCTCAAGCTGCTCGGCTGCGATAGCGCACAGGGGTTTGGCCTGTGCCGCCCGATCAGCCTGATCGACCTTGTCGGCTTTCTCCAGCGTCATAATGAGGAAGCCCCGGCGGTGCGAACTGAAGACTCCACCGTCGCGCGCCAGCAAGGACAGTAGGCCTAACCCGGCTGACCTGACTGCGCTTCTTCAGCTACGGCGTTGATGCCTGCATTCATGCCAGGAGACTGTGAAGGCCCAACGCGGCCTAACTACCTACAAGCGCGCCGGTTGCGCGGTGCATGCGGCGCAGGCGGGTGGTTGCGGGACGTTCTGGATCAGCGTTCGAGCACGTCCCTGATCCAGGGGCCCAGGGGCGAGGCGCCCAGCCAGGCCAGTTGCGCCTCGCGGCTGGCCTCGTTGATGCCCAGCTGGGGCCGGGCGCCGGGATGCACGGCGAGGCGCAGGGGCCGTGTGCCGCGCGGGCTGGCGATGATCTCCGCGATGGCGTTCGGGACATCCATCGGATCGGTGCTCCCGCCCCCGCCGCGCACCTCGCCCATGCCGGCGGTTAGCTCGGGATAGGCTTCCAGCTGATCTTCCGGCGTGCGGTCGCGCAGCGCCGCGCCCAGCCTGCCGGCATTCTCCCATATCTGCGTGGGATAGCCGCCGGGCTGAATGATCGTCACGTCAATGCCGTGCGGGACCAGCTCATAGGCCATCGCCTCACTCATGGCCTCCAGCGCAAACTTGACCGGCGAATAATGCCCCAGGCCCGGCGCGATGACCCGGCCAAGCTGTGACGAGATCTGCACGATCAGGCCGTGGCCCGCAGCCCGCATGGCCGGAAGCACGGCGCGCGCCATACGGTGGGGGCCGAACGTGTTGGTCTCGAAGATGAGGCGCGTCGCCTCCATGTCCTGCAGCTCGACCGGGCTACCCAGCGCAATGCCGGCATTATTGATCAGCACGTCCAGCGCGCCGCCCGTCGTCTCCAGCACGGACGCCACGCCGCGCGCCACGCTGTCATCGGAGGTGACGTCGATCTCGACCACCTCGATGGCGAGCCCCTCCGTCTCGGCGAGCGCGGTGAGCTCATCGGCCTCCGGGCGCGGCAGATTGCGCATGGAGGCGAACACCTGCGCGCCCAGCCGGGCGTACAGCTCCGCGCCGAGCCGGCCGAAGCCGGAGGAGGAGCCGGTGATCAGGATTGTCTTGCCCGCCAGCGGGCGTTCCGCGCGGTCATCGCCCAGCGCCTGCGGCGTTGCGCCCGATGCGCCAAGGGCGCCGATCACTGCCGCTGATCCGCCCAGCAAATGGCGCCGGCTTACACCGCGTCTGGTCATGTCTGTCTCCGCCTGTGTGTTCATCTGATCAAGAGGATAAGCATAAAGCACGGAAGGACAAACCGGGTCCCGCCCTCAGCGCCGCTTGAAAGCGCGATAGACCATCGGCCCGAACAGCGCGCCCAGGATGAAGGGCCCCACAATGACCAGTACGCGGTTGGTTTCAAATGACCAGACCATGAAGCGCACCTCAACCAGCGCCATATTCTGAACTGCAAAAATAATGACGATGGCAAGAAGAAGCGTGGCGAGCAGTTTGATTGTAATTTTCACTTGAAGCTCCGTTAGGTCATTTGTTGAATTTGCCAGATCATGGCGGCTCAGCGCTTGCAATATATTGTGCGATGCAATGAAATCAAATCGCTCCCATTGCTCACCCGTCTCAAGGGGCGCATCTTGCAGGCGGTCCGGCCTGAGCCGGGCGAGGCGGGCGTGCGTTGGTATCCGCCGGTATGGTTCACGGCTGACCTGGCGGGCCGCGCCAGAATTTGCCTTCGGGCAGACGCTTCGATTTACTGACTAAATCCGCATCAGACAGGTTGAGCCCCGGCTGTGTCCCTTCCATTCGTGCTGATCGCTGCAAAGCGCGCCGCCCTGTTCGCACTGGTCTGGCTCGTGCTGAGCGGCGGCAGCGCTGCGGGCCTGGGCGCCGCCCTGTTCGCGGTTCCGGCGGCGGCGGTCGTGAGCCTGATCCTCTTGCCCCCCGGCCCGCGGCGATTGCGGCTGATGCGCGTGCTGGCCCTGTTGCCAGGCTTCCTGTTGCGCTCGGTGTCGGGCGGGGTCGATGTGGCCTGGCGGGCCCTGCATCCAGGCCTGCCCGTCAGGCCGGGCTGGATCTCGGTGAAGACGCGCATGACAGACGGGGTCGCCCGCTCGCTTTACGGGGCGGAGACGAGCCTTCTGCCCGGCACGCTCTCGGCGGGGTGTGATGCGGCGGGTCTGAAGGTTCATTGCCTGGAGGTGACTGCGCGCACCGAAGAGCGCCTGAAGATCGAGGAAAGGCGCCTCGCACGCGCCTTCTCCCAGGACGCTGTCTCGCAAGACGGGGAGGATGGCCGCGATGATGGATGATCTGTTCATGCTCGCCGCGCTCGGCGTCTTGCTCTCGGTGGCCGGCGCGCTGATCCGGGCCTGGCGCGGGCCGTCGCGCGCCGACCGGATGATGAGCGCCCAGCTGATCGGCTCGGGTGGGGTGGGCATGGCTGTGCTCATCGCGGCGGCGCGCAGCGAGCCGGCCATGCTGGACGTCGCGCTTGTGCTGGCTCTCCTGTCAGCCTTCGCGGCGCTGGCTTTCGTCAAGACCGTGACGCCTGCCGGCGCGGGCGATCCCGAAGCTGATGAAGCGGATGCGCCATGAGCGTGATGGAGACCATCATCGCGGCCCTGCTGGCGCTCGGCGTGTTCTTCTACTTCGCCGGAACGATCGGATTGCTGCGCTTTCCCGACACCCATTCACGCCTGCATGCGCTCACCAAGGCGGATAATCTGGGGCTCGGATTCATCGTGATCGCTGCGGCTCTGCACTGGGGCGATGGCTGGATCGCGGCCAAGCTGGCGCTGGTCTGGGTGCTGGCCCTGTTCGCCGCCGGTATGGCGGCCCAGCTCGTCGCGCGGGCCGCCCTCAAGGCGGAGGGGCGCGAGTGAGCCATGCCTTCGACCTGGCCCTGTGCGCCCTGATCCTGGGCGCGGCGGTTCTGGCTGTGACCGGGCGCAATGTGTTCGGCGCCATCGTGTTTTACGTCGTCTATGGCGTGCTGCTGGCGCTGGCCTGGCTGATCCTGGGGGCGGTGGATGTGGCGCTCGCCGAAGCGGCCATCGGGGCGGGCGTCACCGGCGTGCTGCTGATCGGAGCCTGGCAGGGCTTGGCGGATGCTGGCGGGCTGGAGGACGAGGCGCCCCGGCCGGTCTTTCTGAGGCTGGCGGCCGTGGCGGGGGCGGGCGCGCTGGGCGGGCTGATCGCGCTGGCCGTTATCTCCCTGCCTGGCGGTGACGGGCTGACGCTGGCCGTGGTGGACAATCAGGACCGGCTGGAGCTGGGCAATCCGGTCAACGCCGTGCTGCTGGGCTTTCGCGCCTATGACACCTTGCTGGAGACGCTGGTGCTGACAGCGGCGCTGGCCGCCGTCTGGTCGCTGACGCGCACGCGGGTGTGGGGCGGCGTGCCCGGCCCCGGGCACGTGACCCGGCCGGACGGCGTGATGGCGAGTTTCGGCCGGCTGCTGCCGCCTGCGGGCCTGCTGGTTGCGGTCTATCTGGTCTGGGTTGGCGCGGACGCGCCGGGCGGCGCCTTTCAGGCGGGCACGGTGCTGGCGGCTGTGTGGATCCTCATCGTCCTGTCCGGCCTGCAGGACGAGCCGCGCCTCAACAGCCTCCCGCTGCGCCTCATGATCATCGCCGGTCCGGCGGTGTTTCTGGGCGCAGGACTGGCCGGCGCGGCGGCGGGGGCCGTGATGGGCTATCCGGACGGCCACGCCAAGAGCGTGATCCTGGTCATCGAATACGCCTTGACGCTGTCCATTGCGGCGACCCTCGCGCTGCTGATCGCCGGACCGGCAAGGCGGGCGCCATGATGGAGCTGCTGGCGGACCGGGCAAGCCTGTTCGCGCTGACCGGCGCGGCGCTGGTCGCGCTGGGGTTTTACGGCTTCATCATACAGCGCGCTCCGATCCGCCGCCTGATCGCCTTCAATGTGATCGGCAGCGGGATTTTCCTGCTCTTCGGGGGGGCGAGCTATGTCGGCGGCGGGGTCGATCCGGTTCCCCAGGCCCTGATCATCACCGGCATCGTGGTCGCGCTGGCGCTGACCGCTTTCGCCGCCACGCTGGCGGTGCGCCTGGCCGAAAGCGGCGGCGATGACGCGGATGATGATGGGGATGATGACGAGGACCGGGAGTCTGACCGGTGACCCTGCTGTTCGCGCTCGTCGCCCTGCCTCTTGTATTCATGCTGGCCAGCCTCGCCGCCGGGCGCCGGGCGCCGCGCCTGATCTGGCTGTGCGCCCCGCTCATGACCGGGTTGTCTGCATGGCTGGCGATCAGTGTCTTTGAAGGCGGCCGGGGCGGGCCGCTGGGGGGATGGCCCGTCCCGCTCGGCATCGCGTTGGAGGCTGACGGGCTCTCTGCGGCTCTGCTGCTGGCCAGCGCCATCACCGCCGGGATCACCGGGCTCTATGCGCTCGGCGCATATGGCCGCACAGATCGCGAAACCACCCGCAGCTACACGTTCTGGCCGCTGTTCTACGGGCTTTGGGCGGCCCTCAACGCGGTCCTCGTCAGCCGCGATCTGTTCAATCTCTATGTGGCGATAGAGCTCCTGTCGCTGACCGCCGTCGCGCTCGCGGCTTTCGGGTCGCGCCGCGCGGCGATGCGATACCTGATGATCGCGCTTGCCGGATCACTCGCCTATCTGCTCGGCGTGGTGCTGATCTTTGCATCGGTAGGCACGCTCGACATCACCCTGATCGGCGAGCGGGCGGGCGAGGCGCGCATCCCTGTGCTGACCGGCGCGGCGCTGATCTCGGCCGGACTGATCGCGAAGACGGCGCTCTTTCCGCTTCATGGCTGGCTGCCGCCCGCCCATGGCGCGGCGCCGCCGGCGATCAGCGCGCTGCTCTCCGCCCTCGTGGTGAAGGCCTCATTCGTGATCCTGCTGCGCGTCTGGTTCGAGGCTCTGCCCGGGCTGTCGGATCCGGCTGTCACGCTCCTGTTCGGCGTAATGGGCGCGGCCGCCGTGCTCTACGGCTCGGTGCTGGCGCTCCGCCAGCAGGGTCTGAAAGTCCTGATCGCCTACTCAACCGTGGCCCAGCTGGGCTATCTCCTGCTGGTGTTTCCGCTGGCCGGCGGCGGCGAGGCGGCGACGCCCTGGGCGGCGGGCGCCTGGGGGGCGATGGGGTTTCACGCCAGCGCCCACATGCTGGCCAAGGCCGGGCTGTTCCTGGCGGCCGGGCTGATGATCCACGCCGTCGGCGATGGACGCATTGACAGGCTCGAGGGCCTCGCCCGGGCCATGCCCGTCACTGCGCTGGCCTTCGCCTTGTGCGCGGTGTCCCTGATGGGCCTGCCGCCCAGCGGCGGATTCATCGCCAAATACCTGATGCTGATCGCCGCGCTGGCGTCAGGCCAGTGGCCTTATGCCGCCGTCATCCTGGCCGGCGGGCTTCTGGCGGCGGCCTATCTGTTCCGGCCGCTGGCGCGCATGTTCGCCGGCGCCGGGACGCCTGAGCTTGCACGCGCGCCGCACCGCCTCCTGGCGCTCGCCCCGCTTGCATTGGGGCTGGCCGCGATGGCGCTCGGCCTGTTCTCGGCGGTCCCGTACGACCTGATGGTCATCGGCCTGCCCGAAGCGGGTCAAGCTGGGCTCGAGGATGCGGATCCCGGATCATGAGCCCCTCTGTCCTCATTCCCGTGCTGCTGATCCTGGCCGCGCTCATTCCCGCCCTGGCCAGCGCGGTGCTGCCCGGCCGCGCGATCTGGCGCAATGGCGTCAACATCGCCTTCGCCGTGTTCAAGCTGGGCGTTGTCGCCTTTGCGCTGGCCGGGGTTGCGGCGGGGACGGAATATGAATGGCGCGTCGCCTTCGTGCCCGGCCTGGACATGATCCTGCGGCTGGATGCGCTGGCCCTGTTGTTCATTACGCTGTCGGCGGTGCTGTGGCTGGCCACCACGGTTTACGCCATCGCCTATCTGTCCGGCACCAAGCATCAGGCGCGCTTCTTCCTGTTCTTCAATCTGTGCGTCGTCTCTGTGAGCGGCATCGCCATGTCCGGCTCGCTGATCACCTTTTTCATCTTCTACGAATTGCTGACCCTGGCGACCTGGCCGCTGGTGGTTCACACCGGCACGGCCAAAGCCATGGCGGCCGGGCGCACCTATCTGGCCTACACGCTGGCGGGCAGCGCCGCCCTGCTGGCCGGGATTGTGTGGCTGGAGAGCGGGGCCGGACCGGTGGAGTTCGTGGCCGGCGCGGATCTGTCAGGCTTCAACACGCTTGATCAGAGCCTCATCTTCGTCCTGCTGATCGGCGGGCTGGGCGCCAAGGCGGCGCTGATACCGCTTCATGCCTGGCTGCCGGCCGCCATGGCCGCGCCTGCGCCGGTGAGCGCGCTGCTCCATGCGGTGGCGGTGGTGAAGGCGGGCGCGTTCGGCGTGGTGCGGGTGATCTATGATGTCTACGGCATCGAAGCGGTGGCCATGCTCGGCCTGGGCATACCGCTCGCCATCCTGGCCTCTGTGACCATCGTCTACGGTTCGCTGCAGGCCCTGCGCCAGAGCGACATCAAGAAACGTCTGGCCTACTCCACGGTCAGCCAGATCAGCTACATCGTGCTGGGGGCGAGCCTCGCTGGACCCTTCGCCGTGATCGGTGGGCTGGTCCATCTGGTGCACCAGGGCCTGATGAAGATCACGCTGTTCTTCGGCGCAGGCATTCTGGCCGAGCGCGCAGGCATTTCACAGGTCGATCAGATGGACGGGATCGGCCGGCGCATGCCGATCACCATGACCGCCTTCACCATTGCAGCGCTGGGCATGATCGGCGCGCCGCCGGTCGCAGGCTTCGTGTCCAAATGGTATCTGGCCATCGGCGCTTATCAGTCCGGCGCCAGCTGGGTGATCGCGGTGCTGGCCGCTTCAAGCCTGCTCAACGCCGCCTACTTCCTGCCGCTGATCTACCGCGCCTGGCTGAAGCCCTCCGGCGGCGGGCTGCCAAGCCCTGAGGCGCTCGCGGCCACCCGGACCTGGATGCTGATCCTGCCCGGCGCCTTCACCGCCGCCGCGGCGCTGGGCGCGGGCCTGTTCGCCGGGTTCGAGCTCAGCCCTCTGGGCTGGGCGACGCTGATTGCAGAGCGGACATATCTGCCATGAGCGCGATCTGGCTCCTCCCTCTGGCGGTGGGCCTGCCGCTTGTGCTGGCGGGCCTGAGCGCCCTGCCGGGCATCCGGGACCGCAGCCTGACCCTTGCGGTGATCGCGCCGGCGCCGGGTCTGGCCGCAGCGCTGTTTGCGCCGCGCGATGACGTGCTGGTTCTGCCCGACCTGGTGCTGGGCGTGTCGCTGTCGCTGAGCGAGCCGGGCGCCCTGTTCCTGGGCGGGGCGAGCCTGTTGTGGCTTGTGGCGGGGCTGTATTCGCGTTTCTCCATGCGCGGCAAGGACCGGGCGGGCAATTTCGCCCTGTTCTGGAATCTCTGCCTGGCGGGCAATCTCGGCGTCTTTCTCGCCGCGGACGCGATCACCTTCTATGTCGCTTTCGCGCTGGTCTCGCTGATGGCGTTTCCGCTGGTCATTCATGACCGCAGTCAGAAGGCCCTCAACGCCGGGGTCGCCTATATCGCGCTGGCCGTGCTGGGAGAGGCCGCCCTGCTGGCCGGATTGATCCTGGCCTCGGGCGCGGCCGGCGGCGTGGCGGATCTCAAGGCGATCGTCGACGCGATCGGGCTTTCGCCCGACCGGAGCCTCATCCTGGTCCTCCTGATCATCGGGTTTGGCGTCAAGGCGGGCCTGGCGCCCTTGCATGTCTGGTTGCCCGTCGCCCACCCGGCGGCGCCCGTCCCGGCCTCCGCCGTGCTGTCAGGCGCCATCGTGAAGACCGGGATTTTCGGCCTGCTCACCTTCCTGCCGTTTGGCGACGGTCATATGGCGGCCGGCGCGGTGCTGGGCGCGCTGGGCTTTGCAGGCGCGTTCGGGGCGGCGATCTACGGCCTCACCCAGGACGATCCCAAGGCCGTGCTGGCGTATTCCACAGTCAGCCAGATGGGGCTGATGCTGGCTGGCGCCGGCGCCGGGCTGGCGGCGGGTCTGGACGCGTCCGTGCTGATGGCGGTCATCGCGATCTATGCTCTGCATCACGGGCTTGCGAAGGGCGCCCTGTTTCTTGGCGCAGGCGCGATGGCCGAGACCTCGGGCAGACCCGCCCTCCGCCTGCGCGCGGTTTTGGGCGTTGTGGCCCTCTCGGTCGCCGGATTGCCGCTGACCGGCGGGGCGCTCGCCAAACTGGCGCTGAAGGCGCCGCTGGGACCGGCGAGCGCGCTGCTCATCACCGTCTCGGCCTTCACCACCGCGCTCCTGCTCGCCCATTTCCTGGCCGTTGTGCGCCCCTCCGGCGCCGCGCACGCCCCGGCGCCGCGTGTGCGCTCGGTTCCGGTCATGCTTCTCGGCGCGGGCGCGCTGATCCTGCCGTGGGCGGTGTGGGCGATGTCCGGACTGCCGGCGGGCTATGCCTGGCGATGGGACAACCTGGCGGCCGGCGCCGCGCCGCTGGCGCTGGCGGTCCTTGTGGCGGCGCTGGCGCACCGCGCCCGCCTGAGCGCGCCGCGCGCGCCGCAGGGCGACCTTCTGGTTCCGGCAATGGTCATGCTGAGCGCGATGGGATCATCGCTGCAGCGCGCCATTGCTCAGGCTGAAAAAACGTTGCCGCGCTTGCTGGAGGTCCATGTCTCGAAACGCGTCCTGCGGCTGGGCGATCTGGCCGACCGGACGGAAGCCGCATTGCCGGCGGTCCTGCCCGCCCTGCTGCTGGCCCTGATCCTGCTGATCGCAGCCCTCGCCCTGGCTTAGCGGGGGTTTGATGAGCGCGGGTGACGGCCGCAGAGGTTGGCAAGCGTGCTCCATCAGGTCTTTCAAAGCCTCGCCTCAAGGCCTGCGCCTTGCGGTTTTGGGGGGCTTAACGCGCCGCCAGGGCGGCGGTGAGCGCCTGCCATCGCTCCGGACCAGCGGCCAGGCAGTACCGGGCTTCGTCAGGCCCGGCTGCGAAAATCCGCCCTTCGATTCCCGCGATCTTGAGCCGCTTCAGGCCCTCAATGCCGGACGCATAGATGTAGAAGCCTGTCGCGGGGACGGCGGGTCTGGCGCTGTGAACCCTGAAGCCGGCTTCGGCGATGGCGCGGCGGCGTTCCAGCTCGGCCTTCAACTCCATGCGTCCGCGGGCCCAGTCTGAGGATGTCAGGAGGCGCAGCGCCAGGCGTTCGTGGGCAGGACAAGAGGCGTGCGAGAGGTGACGCTTGGCTTCTGTCATGTCATCGATCAGCTGGCGGTCAGGCGACGCCAGGAAGCCAAGCCTGAGCCCCGGCATGCACAGATATTTGCCAAGGCTGACAACCGTGACGGCGTGCATACCGGCGCGGGCGCCAACCAGAGGGTTGGTGAGCTGATCGCACGCGCCGCTCATCCAGTGATAGGTGTCGTCAAAAATGGTGAAAACGCCGCGCTCTGACGCGTGTTCGAGGCACTCCTGAAGGGCTCGCCTGTCAAGCATGGCCCCGGTTGGGTTGTGAGGCGAATTGATGATCAGCCCTGAGCCGGAGTTTTCGCTAGTGCTGTCGAGCGCGGCCCTGAGCCCTGCGGCATCGGGCTGGCAGGGGTAGTACCGCGCCTGACACCCACGATAGGCGGCCATGCGCGCATAGGCTGGAAAGGCAGGCCGGGGCGTCAGGACCGAAGCGCCAGCTTCCAGGCCTGTCAGCAGGCTCAGAAACAGAGCCTGGGATGCGCCGTCGGTGATCAGAATGTGATCGGGGGGCAGACCGATGCGGCGCGACAGGGCCTCGCGCAAGTCCGCATCGCCCCGGGTGTCGGCGTAACCGAACAGCAGTTCAGGATGATAGGATTGCGTCAGAGTATCGAGGGGAAAGAATGATTTCATGAATTCGGGATCGAACGACCTCAAATCGAGACAGCTCTCCATCGGATGCAGCACGTCGCCGGTATTTTCCTGTTTGCGGGTTTGAGCCGTCATGTCTCAGCTCCGCGCAACGCGGGCTCAGCGCAATCGTGCAGGGCGGACGAGATGGTGGCGCCCTCGGCGCCCAGCTCGAGCAGCCGGGCGGCCAGAGCGCGCAGCGCAGCGCCGTCACCGCCTGGCGCCAGAGACCGCAGGTCATCCTCCTGCGGGGGCGTCAGATTGAGCGCGCCTGACACCAGGCTGACCAGGTCTGGCGCCATCGGCGGGCCGAGCCTGCGCGCGATGGCGTCCAGGGCCGGCAGAAGCCGGGCCAGCGACGCGCCTCCGGCGGGGCTGTGCGCCTGAGCCAGGGCGAGCCAGAGTTCGAGTCTGAGATTGCCGGCGCCCCGCCCAATGCCGTGGACAGAGGCGTCGATCCAGCGTGCGCCCGCCTGGGCCGCAGCCAGGCTGTTGGACAGGGCCATGGACAGATAGTCATGGCCATGGAAGCCGATTTCACAGAGGCCGCAGGCGGTTTCGGTCAGGCTCTGTATCTCGCCTGGCAGAAGCGCGCCGCATGTGTCTGCGAAATAAAGGATGTCCACGCGAGGCGCGATACGGCGCGCCGCCGCGGCCAGCGCCTCGGGCCGGTAGCGGCTCGTCAGGGCGAGATTGCCCGAGACTTTCAGTCCTGCGGATCCGGCCTGATCCGCCATCCGGTCGAATGAGTCCGCCCAGCTGTCATGATAGACGAGGCGCACCATATCCAGACCGGCCTGGCGCAGGGCTGGGAAAGGCTGCGGCGCACGCGCCGGCGCGGGGTGGATCATGGCGCACAGCGCACCTTGGCTTGGCGATGGTCGCACGCGGGCCGAGACGCGTGCGATCACGTCCGGAGTCAGATCAGCGCTGACCCCGCGCACATCGGCATGGTGGAGTTCGGGGACCCCGCCCAGATAGCCCAGTTCCGCGTATGCGCAGCCGGCCTGCAGGGCAGCGTGCGATACGCAGACGATCTCGTCCTCGGTCCAGTCAAAGCCCGTCCTGAACCCGCCATCCCTCAAGGTGACGTCGATCAGGCTGACGCGGGGCCAGCTGCGCGCAACCCTTTCTATCGTCATGAGGTCCTTCATGACGCTATCGCCAGGGCGGCGGGGGCCAGACCCAGCCGAAAGGCCTCTGCGGCGCCAAGGGCGGTGGGGCAGAACCGTATATGACCGTCTTGTCCGAACAGCGCGCCGCCGGCGCCATGAAGCCGCAGTCCGCCAAGCGAAGGCAGCGCCAGTTGCGGTCCATCGGCGCAAACCCAGACATATAATGCGCCGGTGCTGGCGATATGCGCGTCATTGGCCCGGAGCAGGTCCGCCAGCGCCTCCAGCCTCTGCGCTGCAAAGCTCCGGATTTGCAGGCGGGAGGGTGCGTGCTCTGGCGACAGCATGCGGGCGGCGAGGGCCTGTCCGGGTCCGGACGGACAGGAATCGATCAGCCCGCGCATCATGACGGCCAGGCTGACAAGCGCCGGGTCCGCGACCAGGAAGCCGATCCTCAGGCCCGCAGCTGCAGCCCATTTGGACACGGAATCCACCACGGCCACCTGCGCCGTCCCGTTCGCGGCATGGCCCAGAAAGGTCCCGCAAGGGCTTGCCGACACGGACCGGTACACTTCATCGCAGATGATCTGCCGGCCGGACTGGGCGCACAGGCCGGCGACCGAATCCACAGCAGCCTGAGTAAGAGCGGCGCCGGTTGGATTATGGGGCGAGTTGACGATCACGCAGGTAATGTCCGGCCCGCCGAGCCTGCCGAGCAGATCGGCGCCATGCGGATCGGCGGCGTCATAATAGACGGGCGCGGCGCCCAGGCTCTTGACCCAGACGGTGTAGGGCGCCCAGCCAGGACGCGGGATCAGGACGCGGTCGCCGCGGCGGACCATGCAATTCAGGGCCAGAAACATGGCCTGTTTGGCGCCTGCGCAGACAAGCACATGATCTTCCGTCAGGTGACGGACCGGCGCCCCGTCCTGCGCGGCGGCTTCCAGATATGCCCTGCGAAGCGCGGCGCAGCCGCGAGGGGGCTGATAGTGAAACTGCGCGGGCTTGAGGCGGAGCGGATCGGGCGCCAGCATGGCGCTCCAGTCGATGCGCACCTCGCCCCGGCTGAGGTCTACGTCATGAGGGTCGGGCTCGACCGTCGATGTATAACCGGGCGCAGTCGCGTCCACCAGGGCGGCTATTTCTTGCGCAAAGGTGCGTGTCACGTGGACCATCCTGAAGGGCCGGGTCCGGCTTGACCGGCCTGTCACGATGAAGCCATAAGCAATCAAAAGTAGCTTATGGCTTCATACTCAACCCATGCTATTATCAACCACTGGTTAGCGCAATCTTCAACACATTCCCGATCAGCGCCAATCCGGGACGGTGTTGCGGGCGGCCGCTGCGGGCAGGCTGGAGCGGAGTGAATGCAGAGCGAACAGCTTCAGCCCTATCTCGACCGGTTGGAGGCCATGCTTCTTGACCGCGCCAATCTCCACCGGGCCAAGGCTGTCCAGGCGGACAAATCCACCGGTTTTGACTGTCTTGCTATCAGCGTGCCGGAGCTCAGGCGTGTTGCATTGTATGACTTCATGTTGGAAGGGCTTTCGCGAGAAGAAAAGCTGTCAGTATATGATTATATATGGAATAATGGCTCGCATTTTGAATCTTTATTGGTTGCATTATTGTATTATAGGAAAAAGAAGGCATCAATAGCGCTATTCGAGTTTGCGGGGCTGTCGAAATGGATGTCCAGAGTTGATAATTGGGCTCATTGTGACGAGTTGAGCGTCATATACTCATACTGCAACCACAAATACAAAGATGAAGTGTTTCCTTTTTTAAAATCATTGAGCCGGAGTGATAATCTCTGGCGCAGGCGTGCATCAATCGTATCATTGATTCATTACTCAGGGAAAAATGCTGTATATTTGATGCCTGAGGAGGTGTTCCCGCTGCTAATCCCGCATATGTCCGAGCGCAACAAATACATTGCGAATGCTGTCGGATGGGTTTTGCGCGAATACAGGCGGGTCTATCCCGACGCCACCGGCCGCTTTGTAAACCGGTATCGCGAACAACTTTCCCCCGCCGCGATCCGGCGGATGCAGAAAAAAGTGTGATATTGCCAACCCGATCGTCAAAATGTATCCTTTGGTTGAGTTGCCTGATTGCACGCACGGGTGAGGCTTGAAGGGGTCAGCATGGACAAGATTTTACTTCAGCGCGTGGAAGCGGCGCTTGAGCTGACCAACAGCTTGGGGGAAGGCCTGGCGGCGGATGATCTGGGCCGCCGTATTGATCAGGTTCCCTCCAACAGCATCGGCAGCCAATTCTGGTGCGTGGTCGGTGCGCGTGAAAGCTACAGGCGCGGCATGCTGGCGGGCGAATGGCAGGGTTTTTCTTGCAGCCTGGCCCGCGAACAGACCCGCCAGCCCGCTTCTATGCAGGCCGCGCTGGCGCAAACGCGCGATGATATCCTGAAGACAGCCGCCGCGATGGAGTGGGGCGGTCAAGCGGCGCAATTGCTGTTTGATCTGTGGGAGCATGAAGTCATGCATCAAGGACAGCTGGTGCGCTATTTCTACGCCAACGCGATCGCCTTTCCGGCCGCCTTCGCCTCGCGTTACGCGCTGGCCCAGCCTGCGCCGGTTGATCCGGGCGCCTGAGCCGCCATGGCGTTCGATCTCACGCCATCCGAGCTAGACCGGTTTGATCGTGACGGCTTCATCGGGCCCTTTGACGTCTATTCGCGCCAGGAGAGCCTGGACGCACTGCCCCGCCTGCGCCAGGCGCTGCTGGATCGGATGCATGCGCCTTACGATCTGGAGAGCGGCGGCAATATCGCCAATTACGACCGCCATCTTGATGTGCCGTTCCTGGCCCGTCACGTCCGGCGCCCGCAGATCGTGCAGCGTGCGGCCAGCGTTCTGGGTCCGGATCTGTATTGCTGGCGAACGGAGTTCTTCGCCAAATTCCCCGGAGACGAAGGCACGGACTGGCACCAGTCGCGCAATCTCGCCATTGGCAGCGGAGTCGCGCCGCTGGCGGCGACAGAGCCCCATGCCCGATATCCCGACATCTTCATGACGCTTGCGGTTTGGACCGCGCTGACTGACGCCACAGCCGAGGTCAGTTGCATGCAGTTTCTTCCCGGCTCGCACCGGCGCCAGTACATCGATGACCTGAAGGCCATGAGCTGGGATCAGGGCCGGGTCAACCGCAGCCTGCGCAATGGCGAGAAGCGGGGCCTGTTCGGATACGATATCGCCGAAATTGAACATGACCGCTCCTGGAGAGGGCGCACCGGAGACGCGGTGAGCGTGGAGCTGCGCGCGGGCCAGTGCTTGCTGTTCTGGGAAGCGACCATGCATGGCTCCACCCCGAATATCAGCCGCAGCGAGCTGCGCATGGCGTTCGTCGCCCGTTACGTGCCGACCAGCGTGCGGATCTATCCCGGCCAGACGGAGCTGGCCGAATATGGCGGCCAGGTATCGCTTGACCGGTGGTCGCCTGTCCTAGTCAGCGGCGTGGATGTCCATGGCTATAATCGCAGCCCTGCCTGAGCATGAGCGCCGGAAGGCGGATGCGATGCGCTCCAGCCGTCTCGCAAACGCCCTGTTCCCGGCGCAGATTTCCTTCCAGGCCCGGTTCGGGGGGCGCGCTGACGCCAGCTGTCTTTGCGCCGGGGAGCGCCGCTTGCTGGCGCGCCTGTCCGCGGCGCGCCGGGAGGATTTCATCAGGGGGCGACAGTGCGCTCGGGACGCATTGTCAGCGCACCTGCCAAAACCGCCGCCTGTGTTGAAATCTGCGGACGGATTGCCGTGCTGGCCCGCCGGGTATCATGGCTCTATTGCGCATGGAGCCGGCGCAGCTTGCGCCGCTGTCTGCCCCGCAGCGGCTTTTGCAGGCGTGGGCGTCGATCTCGAACCTGTCACCGCGCTGGATGATGCGCTGGAGCGCACGATTTGCCGGCCTGAAGAGATGGCGGGGTTTCCGGGCCGCGCCCTGGCGGGCGCGCTCAGCTGGGCGCTGCTGGCCTTCGCCGCCAAGGAGGCCGTCTACAAGGCGATCTATCCGGCAACGCGCCGCTTTCTTGACTGTCACGGGATATCGGTCCGCTTTCCCGGTGATCAGGGCCCGCAATCGGGCGCGTTCGTGGTCGCCGGGCTGGGCGAGGGTCTGCAGCGCCTTGCTCCCTGCGTGAGCGGCCGCTGGGTGCGCGATGGCCAGTTTGTGTTCGCCGGCGCCGTGTGGCGCAAGCAAGGGCGCGCCAGCTCATGACCCTGGCGGGTTGAGACAGGCTGGCCGCGTGAAGGGATCAGAGGATGGAGGATGGCATGACGGATGAGGTGCGTCCATTTGACGAGGGCGAGCTTGTGGTGGTGGTCAATGCCGAGGGCCAGTATTCAATATGGCCGTCCGGCAGAACAGTCCCGGCCGGTTGGACGCCGGCGGGTTTCCGCGGCTCCAGGCAGGAATGCCTGAGCTATATCGAAACCGTGTGGACGGACATCACGCCGGCCAGCCTGAAAGGCCGCGGACCTGGCTGAACCGGCCTGGGGCAAAGGCGGGCCGTTGCCGTGTCCGGCGCGGATCAGCGGACCTGATTGAGTCTTGATTGGCTTTGACTCAAGGCTGACGGAAATGCTATTACAGGTTTAGTTTCGGGCGCGCCTTGAGCCTGCCCTTTCGGGGTTATCAGGTTGATGCCGTGTCAGATCTGGATCATTCCACAGGCCGCCGCACGCGTGATCTCTGGTTGATTTTCGGAAATATCCAGAACCAGTGTTCGATTGATGATGCGGTGCTCAGCCGCCAGGCGGACCTGATCCGCCTGAAGCCGGATGACATCGCCCGCCTTCAGGCCTGCATCGATCAGGATCAGCCTCTGCCGCAGGACATGCTGGCAAGAAGTGAACTGCCGTTCGCAGGGGCGGCGAGCTGCATAGATGATGTCCAGGCGCTGGCCTGCCGCATCAATGACCGCATCGGCCGCGCCAATCCGGGCCTGCTGGCGGCCAGCCGTCTGATCGAAAACAAGGAAACGCTCTACAGGCTGCTGGATGCAGTGTCTGACAAACCGTCATGGCGGGTTGGCGCGCGCGGTCTGGATGATCTGATCCAGGTTCTGGAGGCGCTGGACCGGCCGCTGGACAGTGTTGTCATCAAGCCGGCTGTCGGGACGGAATCGCGCGGGGTTTACCGCCCGTCCAGCGGGCAGACGGCGCGCCAGATCGTCAGTGTTCTTCGCGCGCTTCCAGATATTGATCCGCACGAAGCGCTGATCGTCATGCCCTACTTTTCCAGCGGACAGGGAACCAGTGAATACTGCCTGGACGGGATCGTGGCGGACGGCCGGTGCGAGTTTTGCGCCGTGCATGAAAAGACGCGCATTCATGAAGACTATCCAATCCACGATCGCGCCATGATCACGCCGCCGGTCAACGCGCCGGATCCGGCGTGTGTGGATGGACTGATGACGCGCCTGGCGGACGCATTTCCCATCAAGTCATTCGTGTTTCATCTGGAAGTGCGGGCCGGCCCGGATGGCCAGCTGTGCCCGATTGATCTGTCTTTCCGGCCGGGCGGGGGGCTGATCTACAGGTCGATCCTCAAGACCTGCGGGATCGATATCCGCCTGGCCCACATGTATTGCACGCTCGGAATGAAGGATGAGATGCGGCGTCTGGGCCGCGCTCGCCACGCGCCGCGCGGGCACGGCGCCATCGCGGCGGTGTATGCGGCGGGCGGCGCGCCGGACGCGCTTCAAAATAGGTTGGGCGCGCTCCAGAGCGAGGCGGATGAGGCGGGCGGGCTGCTCACCTTCGACTTTTCCGATGTCAGCATCCTGGCCAGCGCGTCACGCTCGATAAAGCCGAATGTGGGGCTGGCGGTCTGGTCAGCCGCTTCGGCAGGGGACTGCATGGACCGGCTCGACGCGGTCGTGACGCGTGCGGAGCTTGCGCTCGAACCGGCCTGCGAAGGCCGCAATCGGGCTGCGATCCCGGCCGGGTGCGCCGTCAGACCGGCGCAGGCGGCCTGCCCCTCTGGCGAGACCATCACCGGTCTGGTGTCGTCCTGGGTCCGGACCCGGCCGGACGCTGTTGCGCTCAGCGCTGACGGCGCTGTTCTCAGCTATGCCCGGCTGGACGCACTGGCCGGCCGGTTCGCGGGCAGGCTGATGGAGAGGGCCGTGGGTTTTGAGACCCCGGTCGGCCTGCTCATGGGCCGCAGCGCGCAGTTCATCGTGGCGGCGCTGGCGGTCCTCAAGGCGGGTGGGTGTTACGTGCCGCTGGACAAGGCCTTTCCGCCTGCGCGCCTGGCGCAGATGGTCGAGAACGCCGGCGTCGGCCTGGTGGTTTGCGATGCGCCCGGCCATGATCTGCTGGACCGGTTCGGCGGTCAGGTTATCGAGTTCGGCGCAGCGGAGCTGAACGGGTCTGTGCAGAGTGCGCCACTTGCGGGCGATGTGCGCGACAGCGCGGACCAGCTGGCGTGCCTGCTCCATACGTCCGGCTCGACCGGAAGCCCAAAGGCCGTAGCTGTCACCCGTGGAGCCATCGTCAATCTGGTCAGGCGCCAGGCCTATTTTCCTGCATCGCCGGCGCCGGCCGTCTTGCACGCTGCTTCCATTGCCTTTGATGCGTCCACCTTCGAGATCTGGGCGCCGTTGCTGAATGGCGGCCGGTGCGTGGTGATGACAGAGCCTGGCTTCTCGCATGAGGCGCTGGCGGCCCTGATCCGTCCGGGCGAGGTCTCCGGGGCGTGGTTCGGCGCATCGCTGTTCAATGCCATCGTCGAGGAAACGCCCGAAGTTCTCGATGCGCTGGACTGGGTCATCACCGGAGGCGAAGTGGTCTCGCCGCGTCATGTCCGGCTGGCGCAATCACGCCGTCCGGACCTGCAGATCGTCAACGGCTACGGGCCGACGGAGGCTGCGACCTTCGCCTGCGCCCATATCTGCGGCGCAGCTGACGGGACACACGGCGCTATCCCGATCGGCCGGGCGCTGGATGGCGTCGCCTGCCTGGTGCTGGACGAAGCGCTCAATCACACGCCGCCCGGCGGCGAGGGCGAGCTGTTCATCGCCGGAGATGGTCTGGCGCGCGGCTATATCGGCGCGCCTGCCCTGACGGCGGAGCGCTTTCTGCCCCTGCCCGATCCGTCCAGGCCGGGCGCGCGCATGTACAGAACCGGCGACCGGGTCCGCCTGCGGCCTGACGGGCGGCTCGACTTCATCGGCCGTCTTGACCGGCAGGTGAAACTGCGGGGCTTCCGTGTAGAGCTGGATGAGGTTGAAGCCGCGCTGCGGGCGCTCGAACAGGTTCAGGATGCAAGGGCGGGTCTGGCGCCGGGCGCGCAGGGCCCGGTCCTGGCGGCCGAGGTGCAGCCCGCCCGGCCGGATTGGCCCTCCTGCACGCCTGAACAGATCAAGGCGGCGCTTGAGGGTGTTTTGCCCGCTTACATGATCCCTACGCGCATCACGATCTCTCAGACGCTGGCGCGCACTGCGACCGGAAAACGCGCTGCCTTCAGCGCTTCAGAGCCGTCAGGCCTGCCTGCTGAGGGCGTTGCGGCGCCAGCGCCTCAGAGTGTTGAGCAGCGCCTTGCTCAGATCTGGGCCGATGTGCTTGAGACGGCTCCGCCCGCACCGGGGGATGATTTCTTCCAGCTTGGCGGGCACTCCCTGTCTGCAGCGCGCGTGCTGACCCGTATCCGGCAGCAATTTGGCGTCGAAGTGAGCCTGCGCGACCTGTTCCGCGTCTGCCGTCTGGCCGATCAGGCCGAGCTGATCGCGCGCCGCATGTCCGGTGTGAAACCGGAGCGGCCGGACCAGATCCCGCTGGCGTCCGGTGCGACAGAGATGGAGGCGCTCAGGGCGCGTATCGCCGGCCTTCCCGATGATGCGGTGGCGCGCTTGCTCAATGACGCCAAGGCGCGCAGCGCCTGGGCCGCGCACGATGCTTTCCCCGGCGAGGGGGCGCCATGACAGGCCGGGAGGATTCCAGAGAGGCGCTCTTGCGCTTGCTGATGGCGGAAGGAAGCGCCGGACGGACGCCGGGCGATCAGTCGCTGTCGTTCAGCCAGAAACGCATCTGGTTCCTGCGCCAGCTGCTGGGCGAGGATGATGTCAGTTACAACGTGCCCTTCGCCCTGCGCCTGACTGGCCCGCTGGACCGGACGGCGCTCGATCATGCCGTGAACCGGATTCTGGCTCGCCATGATGTCCTGCGGTCCAGCTTTCACCTGTGTGAAGGACGCCCGGCCCAGACGATCGCCGACGCTGTGAGGCTTCAGATTGACTATGAAAAGCCGGCTCCGCAGGACATCGCTCAGCGCATCGCCGGGCATGCCAGGCATGTCTTCGATCTGACCGCTGCGCCGCTGTTGCGCGTTTCGGTGCTCGAGCTTGGCCCCGAGGATCATGTGCTGCTGCTCAACATGCATCACATAATCGCGGACGGATGGTCGCTCGCGCTGTTCGTGAGTGAATTCAGCGCGTTTTACCGCAGCCGGGTGCTGGGCCAGCCGCCGCGCCTGCCGGACCTGCCGATGCAGTATGCCGACCATGCCCGATGGCAGAGCGCGCAAGTGGCCAGGGGCGCTTACGAACCCCAGCTTCGCTATTGGCTTGGCCAGTTGCATGGGGCGCCTGAACGGATCTCCCTGCCGGCAGACAAGGCGAGGCCGGAACGCATGACGGGCGCGGGCGGGCAGGTGAGATTCGTCATCCCCGCAAGCGTGCGCGACGGGTTGAAGGCGCTGGCGGCGCAGTCAGGCGCGACGCTGTTCATGACCCTGATGAGCGCTTTCACCGTCCTGCTGCACCGGATGTCGGGCGATACCGACATCTGTGTTGGAACGCCCGTTGCGGGACGGCCAACGACTGGCGCCGAAGCGCTCATCGGGAGTTTCGTCAATACCGTCGTGATCCGCACGCAGCTCGGCCCTGATCTGACTTTCAAGGCGCTGCTGGAGCAGGTCAGACAAACTTCACTGGACGCTTTTGACAATCAGGACCTGCCATTCGAGGTCCTGGTGGAGCATCTGCGCCCGCCTCGCAGTCTGGGCCATACGCCGGTTTTCCAGGTCATGATGGCCTTGCAGAACATTCCGGTCAGCGAGTTCGACCTGCCCGGCCTCACGGTCGAGCCTGTGGCCCAGGCGCTCTCGATCGCCAAGTTCGATCTCAATCTCAATCTGTCCGAACGCGAGGCCGGCATCGCGGCCTGTCTTGAATACAACAGCGATATCTTCTTGCCCGGGACGGCGGAACGAATAGCCAGAGCGTATCAGGACCTGCTGCACTTGCTTGCCGGGGAGGGGGCGGAAAGGGCGATCGGGGATATCACCATGCCCGCTCTTGAGCGGTCTGAAGGCGGGATCGCCGCGTCCGGACCAATGACCGGGACGGTGCGCGCGCTGATGGACAGACCGGAGCGATCAGGCCGGACGCATTCTCGGCCGCACGCCATCGCGGGTCCCGCCGCCGGCACGCTGGCCGATCCGTTCGAGGCGTGGGCGCGCGAACATCCCGATGACGCTGCGCTCATTATCCAGGACCGGGTGTGCAGTTATGGCCAGCTGGCCTCAAACATCACCCGGCTTGCGCGCCACCTTCAGGCGCTCGGGGTTGAGCCGGGCGCGCGTGTCGGCGTCTGCATGGCGTACGGCGTGCGCCTCATTGAAGCGATTTACGCCGTGGTCAAGCTTGGCGCCGCCTATGTGCCGCTGGACCCGGCGTCACCGCCGGATCGCCTGTCGGGAATGCTCGGCGCCGCCGCAGTCTCTCATGTGCTGATCGACCATGCCTCGAAAGCGCAGCTGGCGGACGGACCCTGGCGTCTGATCGATCTGGAGGCGGAGTATCCGGCCATCCCCGATCAGGCGGATGAGCCGTTGACGTCTGACCGGCCGGTTTCGGGCGCGGCCTATGTGATGCATACGTCAGGCAGCGCCGGAAAGCCCAAAGCGGTTCAGGTTCCAACCGATCTCGCCCTGCGCTCCATGCAGGCCTTGCAGGCCCGTTATCCGGTGGCGCGCGGCGACCGGCATCTGTTCAAAACCCCGGTCACTTTTGACGTCTCCGTCTGGGAAGTGTTCTGGCCGCTGTATCACGGCGGCGCGCTCGTGATGTGCGAGCCAGGCCGGCAAGCTGATCCAGACCATCTGCGGGCGCTGATCGAGGCGCATGCGGTCAGTGTGATCAATATCGTGCCGTCCTTGCTGGACGCCTTTTTGCGCACCCTGCCGGGAGGCGCCTGCTCATCGCTGCGCTGGGTGCTGAGCGGCGGCGAACGCCTGACGCCCGCGATCCGGGATCTGTGTTTCGAGAAGCTGCCGAATGCGCGTCTGGCCAATCTGTACGGCCCGACCGAAACCCATGGCGTGGCGGGCGCCGAGATCCTGCGGTCAGAGACAGGCGCCGCCGTGCCCATCGGAACGCCATGGTCGACTTTCCGGCTCCATGTGCTCGATGCGCAGCTTAAACCCTTGCCGCCCGGGGCGGCGGGGGAGTTGTTCATCGGCAATCCCTGCGGCCTGGCGCACGGTTATGCCGGCGGCCCTGCGCTCACGGCGGAGCGTTTCATTCCAGATCCGTTCGGGGAGCCGGGCGGGCGCTTGTATCGCACAGGCGATATCTGCCGCGTCCTGGAAACCGGTGAGCTGGAATGGCTTGGGCGGCTGGACCGGCAGGTCAAGATCGCCGGCGTGCGGATCGAGCCGGGCGAGATAGAGCAGGCGCTGCTTGAAATTCCGGGCATTGACCGCTGCGTCGTTGCGGCCATGGGCGAAGGCGCGGGAAGGCGGCTGGCTGCATTTATCGTGCACTCGCCCGGCGCCGCGCCCGGCGAGGATGACTTGCGTGAGCATCTCGCCCGCTTGCTGCCGGCCCGTCTGATCCCGGCTCAGTTCGTCGCCGTTCCCGCCATCCCGCTGACCGCGCACGGGAAGACCGACATGGCGCGACTTGAAGAGTCCTGGCGGCGCGCCGTCCAGGGGGCCGCCGCACCGGATCCGGGCCACCCGTCCGGCGATTGCGAGGCGCAGGTCCAGGCGATCTTTGAAGCCGTCCTCAACCTGGCGGACATCGACCGGGATGCGAGTTTTTTTGATCTTGGCGGCCATTCGCTGATGGCGATCGAGGTGATGACGCAGTGTCAGCAGGCGTTTGATGTAAAGCTGCCCCTGCAGACCATCTACACAGCCAATTGCGTGCGCGCGCTCGCGGCCGCGATCGAGGCGGCGCACCAGGCGCAGCCATGCGGGGCGAATCCTCCGGCTGTCGCCGCTAAAGCAGGGACCGGCGCCAGCTGATCATGTCCAGCTTCTGTCTGAAGACATGCGCCCGGGCTTCTCAGGACAGGACTGGAATGGGAGGCTTCTGCGAACTGAAAACCCTGATTTGGTTCAAGCGGCTGAGTGGAGGCGGGGCCGGGGCGGCAGAAGTTGAAACTTCAGCGTGCTTTTTTCTTGCGGCATGATGATCCAAGGTTTAGTATGGCCTCAATGATAAATTGCGCCTGAGGAGGCTGGATCATGAAGACAGACGCCGCCAGTTTTTTCCAGGACCCGGCCGCCTATCCGCCGGGCGCGTTCAACCCCAACGCCTACAATCTGATCACCTACCGGCGGCCGAAGCAGGAGAACGCCATCCTGTATTTTCCGGACCGGCCGGCCAGCGGCCTGAACTCTCTTGAAGAGCTCATTCAGGCGACGGGCGGAAGTTTTCTGAAGGGGAGCGACAACGAACGCGCCTTCGAAAAATACGCCCAGGAGGCAGCCCGGGTCGATATCAAGCAGGCCGGAGCGCGCCGTGGAACGGTCATCCCGTTTCTGGAATCTGTGTATCCGTCCGCCGCGATCTTCAACTCCGGCACCGGCGCCTGGTCTTCGGCCCAGGTCAGCGCCGCACTCGCAACGGTAGACAGGGCGAGCGTCTTCCGGACCCTGGAAGGCATTCCCGGCCAGGAGCTTGCCGGCATTGTTATTGAATCGCCCAACGCGCTCGCTCTTGCTGCGCACAAAATGTCGGCCATCACTGACAAGGTGATCCTGGCCTCAAGCCTGTCACCGTCTTGCATGGCCGTGCAGGAGGCGGAGATTTCCGAGCTGCTGGAAACGCCTGCGCACATCTATCAAGCAGCGACAGCGGCGGCGCCGGGACGCAGGCTCGTTATGATGCCCTTCACAGGGCTCAACGCCGGCGAGCGCGAGATCCTGTGTGACGGCATCATCGCGGGCGGAAAGATCGTTTTCTGCGAATTGTCGGAGAAGCGCCGCGTTGACCGCGAGCCGCCCTATATGGACCGGCGCATCACCACCATGACCCGGATCGACAGGAAGGTTGCAGCGGGCGTTCGCGATGTGGCCGCGCAGGTTCTGGCCCGGCTTGGCGTAAACAACGCCGTCTTTCACGCCGAGTATTCCCTGACCAAGTCCGGCGCGCTGTTGACCGACCTGATGACCCGCCCCGGCGGCGGGTTCATTCCCGAAATGGTGGCGGCGAAGTATGGCGTCGATCTGCGTGCGGCGCATGTCTACGCCTCGTTCGGCATGGAGAGCGACCTGGCGCGTCTGGCCAGCAACACCATGGATAACGGGGCGGGGATTGCGATCGCCTCCTGCTACGCCAGGCAGGAAGGCGAATGTGACCGCGGCGCGGCCAACGGACTGGTTGATGCGTTGGAGCGCGACAAGCGCGTGATCGCCTTCAACGTGGAAACGGTGTCCTCGAACGTGGGCATCGGATTGCCTGATGCGCGCGCTTGCCTGGCGCTCAAGAGCGATGCGCCCGATCAGGCCTTGCGCGAACTTGATCAGCTCGTCGGCGAGTATGGCCTCGACTAGCCGTTTCGCGGGACGCGCGCCCTTCACCGGAATTCAGAACAGGGAGGCTGACATGACACGCTGGTTGCCCATCAGGGCCTGACAAGAGCCTGACCAGAGCGGGCGGCGGAGACCGCCGCCCCTCTCCGCCCCCCTGCCGGACTTATACCTGTCTGTGTCAGGGCGTCATCCGGCCGACGGCATGCTGTTGCAAGGGAGAGCAGACTGATGCCCCGAGACAATCCGCCCCGCCTGCCGGACTTCGTCCCCGGGGACATCCTTCTGGAATCGTTTACATTCCCGTTTTTCGACTCCCGTTTTGACGTCGCCCCGGCGGCCCTGGCGCAGTTATTCCTTGACCGTTCTGATCCTGAGCCGGCCCGCGGCATGAAGGGGCTGTATGTCCACATTCCCTTCTGCGATACGCTGTGCGGGTTCTGCCCGTTCGTAAAATCGGTGGGCACGCCGGAACGGATCGCGGCCTATCTCGACGCGCTCGACATCGAGATTGATCTGCTGGCCGGGACCGCGCTGGCGCAGTCCTGGACGCTGGATGCGATCTATATCGGCGGCGGCACGCCGTCTGTCCTGACACCGGCCCAGATTACACGGCTGGCCGGCAAGCTGCGCTCCAGTTTTACGGTCAGCCCGGACCTGGAATTCACGCTCGAGGTCGAGCCCAAATCGGCTGATGAGGCGTTCTGCGCCGCCGCCGCCGGAGCGGGCGTCAACCGTCTGTCCTTCGGGGTCCAGACATTCGACCCGGCCTTCCGGTCCATGATGAATCTGACCGCCACGCGCGCTCAGATCGATGAGATGGCGCGCCTCTCGCGCCAATATTTCCAGGCTGCGAACTTCGACATGATCGTAGGCTATCCTGGACAGACGCAGGCGCAGGCCGAGCAGGACATGGACGAAGCGCTGGCGCTGGACGTGGGCAATATCTCGGTCTTTCCGTTGGACTACCTGGCCACCATGCCAAGCCTTCTCAACAAGATCCGGCGCGGGGAGTATCCCCCGCCTCCTGCGAGCGCCCGGCGCTGGGACATGTTCCACGCCGCCCGCACCAGGCTCGCCGAAGTCTATGACCCTATGAACATGTACTATTTTTCGGAGCCCGGCATGCCTGGCTGCAAATACATGTTCGGGATTGTTTACGGGGGATATTTCGACGAGTTTCTGGGGCTCGGAGCGAGCGCCTACAGCATGATCCGGGGCCTGGCCTACTCCAATATCCAATCAGAAACGGCCTATGTGGACACGCTGGCGCGCACGCGCGCGCTTCCCGTCTCGATGGCCTCGCCCGGTCATGCTTATGAGAAGTCCTATGTCTATTTCGGCAAGCGCATGCGGGCCAATATGGACGAGGCTGCAGAGCTGGGCATCGACGCCGTCATCGGCCCCAAATTCGAGGCTCTGCTTCAGTCTGGCCTGGTGAGCCGGGACGGTGCGGATTTCGTCCTGACCCCGGCCGGCGAGCGCGTCTATGCGCAGATCATGGTCGGTTTCCTGAGCGACGCCCAGAGGCGGCTTTACGACCGCGTGTGCGGGCGTATGTGCGGTCAGCTCAACTGGACATTCGATGGCGCTTCCAGTGAGGCGCGCGCCCAGGCGCGCGGCGTGGCGGCGCGCAACACAATGCTGGAGTTCACCTGAACATCGCGGCCGGGCGGAGTGCGCCCGGCGCATGGCCATGAAACCCTGAAAGAAAGGACACTGTCATGGACGTGACTATCGTACCGATCCCGGCCGCCAGCCGGACCAAATTGGCCGGCGCGCCCGGCTGGCAGGAGACGCGCGTGCCGGGCGGCAAGCGTGTGGCCAGTCATTTTCACGATTTCCAAGCGTACTACTTCACCTTCGGGATCCCGAAGCTGAAGACCGCGCGCGGCGAACAGGATCTGCCTGAAGCGGCGATGATCGTCGTCCCTGAAGGGGTGGCTCACAGCTGGGTCGGCGCGGACGGGGAAGACATGTCCGTCGTCGGGCATTTTCATGAAGGTCATGGCTACCACTATCTGGAAGACCATGTGGACGGCCTGTCGCCGGTCAACTGATCCCCGCGGCGTCAGGCGAACCGGCCATGACGGGCTCATCCCAGGAGGCGGGCGCCGGCCTCATCGGGGCCGGCCGCCTGGGCCGGGCGCTGGCTTGGGTCCATGAGGCGAAGCTGGGGCGCCCGCCGCCGGTCTGGAGCCGGCGCTTCGAGCAGGGCGGAGTTGAGCCGGGACTGAGTGCGCGCCCATTGGAACAGGTTCTGGAGGGCGTTGTTGTCATCTCGGCGATTTCCAACGCGGCCCTGTACGCGCTGTCGCATCGCCATAAAAGCCTGTTCGGCCGTTTTGGCGGCCTGTTCCTGCTGGCGGGCGCAGATGCGCCGGATCCTGACCTGAATGCGCGTGCGCCGCACGCGACTTTCGCGCGCATTGTTCCGGTTCTCTTGCCGGGACAGGCGCAGATCACCACGCTCGCCCTGCGCCCGCCTGCAGACACGCCGGCCTGGCGGCAGGGATGCGCCTGTCTGGAGGCTCTGGGCACTCTGACCACGGTTGATTGCGAGCGGGCCTATTCAGAGCTGATGATCCTCACCTCGCCGTTTGCGGCGGTCGTCCGGGCCGCCATCGCCCGGGCGATCACAGGGTATCTTCAAGACAGACAGGCGGACCCGGACTGGCTGGAGATGGCGCTGGACGTAGCAAGTCTGTCGCTGGCGGGAACGCCTGGCCTGCTTGTCCACGATCAGGGAGACGCCGGGCCGATTGCGACTCCCGGCGGCATCACGGAATCCGGACTGACTGCTCTGCCGGGGATTTCGGGCAGCTTGCAGAGCGCATTGAGCATGATGCGCACGCGCGCGGACGCGCCCGGCTAAGCCTCGGTCTGCAGGTGCTGAAGGGCGCCAGCGGCGGGTGCGGCGGCGGGCGGCGGGACGCGGGGCAAGAGCTTCAGCTTGCGCGCGGTGAAGCCGAGCCCGGCGCGGGCGGCCAAGCCTGCGCCGCGGCTGTCCTCGATGGAAGGCGTCAGGCCCAGCCGGCGCCGGATCAGGCCGTTGAACATCATGGCGTGATTGCGCACGCGCACGTCATGGCAGGTGTATTCGGTGGCCATGGAGACGTTGAGCCCCTCCAGATTGGTCACGCGGTGGGGCGTATGCACCGGCCAGCAGAGCACCTCGCCGGGCTCCAGATCGAACACCTGCGCGCGCTTGTCGAAGGCGCTCTCATAGGGCAGGTCATCGCTGAACGGGTGCATCAGCACCGCCTCCACATCGGCCTCGCTCAAGACCGGCGCGCCGCGCGGATAGACATAGACGCGCTTACGCCCGCGCAAATGCCACAGCATGGTGTCGGTGCGGTCGATATGGAACGGCACGCGCGCGCCGGGCGCCGAGATCAGCAGCCCGCCCTTGATCACGTCGGGCCGGAAGCGCGGGTGCATCTCGCGCAGTTCGGCGAACAGCGCGCTCATCAGGGCGCGGTATTCAGGGCGGATATTGAACACCTCGCGCAGATTCATCCAGACGCGGCCCTCGCGCGCGGCGGCCAGGAGCTGCGCGCCATTGCGCTCGCCCGGCGACAGATCGGTCCAGGAGCGCGCCTAGCCCGCCTCGTCCATCATGGCGATGTCCAGACGCTCGCGCGGATGGGTCTCGATCAGCTCTTCCAGAGCGGGGTCACAGAACAGGCCGCTATCGGCCAGACGATGGCGGGCGCGCACGATCCCTGCGCGAAACCGCCCGCGATCTTCCTGGGTCCACCGCTCGATCCAGCCCATCGCTCGCCCTCGCCACCGTGCCGCCCCGGCACAAGTCGGGGCTGTTTGGGGAGATCAGGGCAAGGATTGGGCCGGTGTGAGACCTGAATGCCTGAGATCAGTCGCCAGGGAGATCACCACAAAGGGCCTTTTCGAGAGATGCGATCAGGCCGGGAAGATCGTCACGAACGGTCATCTCGACGATTGAGATATTGATGCGGCTGTATCCGTGAATGAGGCGGTGGCGCATGGCGATCGCCTGCTGGAACGCGATGTCCGGAAACTGCGCCTGAGTCTCGACCGGCACTGAATTGGCCGCTTCGCCGATGATTTCGAGGCACCGCTGGAGGGCGAGCATGCGAACGTCGTCGCTTCGTTGTGAAGGGTGGCTTGGCCCAGCCGCAATTTCCACTGCCCGGCGGGCATAGTGGAGCATGTCCTCCAGCAGGGGCCGCACCCGCTTCATACCGCTACAAGTTCGCGCTCAATATCGTCTTTCAGGGCCGGGTGAAGGCAGTCGCGCGGCACCGTGTCGACCCGCAGGCCAAGCCTTTCCACCAGAAGGGCGTCCATATCAGCCAGCCGGAACAGGCTCGGCGCAGTCTCGAAGTCCACCACAATGTCGAGATCGCTATCCGCCCGGTGTTCGCCGCGCACGCGCGAACCGAACACAGCCATCGCCGAAACGCCAAAACGTTCGCGCAATTCGGGCTTCAAGGCCCTGAGGCGGTCCAGCAATGCGGGGTCAAGCTTGCTCATAAGCTGATTATAGCATCGCCTGAGGCGACGTTACATCCTGAACACGCCAAACCGCGTCGGCTCCACCGGGGCGTTGAGCGCTGCTGACAGCGCCAGCGCCAGGACGCGGCGGCTGTCGGCGGGGGCGATGACGCCGTCATCCCAGAGGCGGGCGGTGGAGTAGTAGGGCGAGCCTTCGGCTTCGTAGGTGTCGCGGATCGGGGCCTTGAAGGCGGCTTCCTCCTCGGCGCTCCAGCTCTGGCCGCGCAGCTCCATCCCGTCGCGCTTGACGGGGGGGAGCACGGTGGCGGCCTGTTCGCCGCCCAGCACGGAGATGCGGGAATTGGGCCACATGAACAAAAAGCGCGGGCCGAAGGCGCGCCCGCACATGCCGTAATTGCCTGCGCCGTATGAGCCGCCGATCACCAGGGTGATCTTGGGCACGCGCGCGCACGACACGGCGGTGACCAGCTTGGCGCCGTCCTTGGCGATGCCGCCGGCCTCATACTTGGAGCCGACCATGAAGCCGGTGATGTTCTGCAGGAACAGCAAGGGAATGCCGCGCTGGCAGCACAGCTCGATGAAGTGGGCGCCTTTGAGCGCGCTTTCGCTGAACAGCACGCCATTATTGGCGATGATGCCCACCGGCATGCCGTGCAGGCGGGCGAAGCCCGTGACCAGCGTCTCACCATAGAGCTTCTTGAACTCGTCAAACTCCGAGCCGTCCACCAGGCGCGCAATCACCTCGCGCACGTCATAGGGCGTGCGCACGTCCGCCGGGATCACGCCGTCCAGCGTCGCCGGATCAATCGCGGGCGGGCGCGGCTCGGTGATGTCCAGCGCGGGGCGCTTGGTAGTGTTCAGACCCGCCACGATGCGCCGGGCGATCTGCAGGGCGTGGTCGTCATCGGCCGCGTAATGGTCCACCACGCCGGACTGGCGCGCATGCACGTCCGCACCGCCCAGATCCTCGGCCGAGATCACCTCGCCAGTGGCCGCCTTCACCAGCGGCGGGCCGCCCAGGAAGATCGTGCCCTGATTGCGCACGATGATGGACTCGTCGCTCATCGCCGGCACATAGGCGCCGCCCGCCGTGCACGATCCCATCACCACGGCGATCTGGGGGATGCCCTCCGCCGACAGATTGGCCTGATTATAGAAAATGCGCCCGAAATGGTCGCGGTCGGGGAAGACTTCCGCCTGGTGGGGCAGGTTGGCGCCGCCGGAATCCACCAGATACACGCACGGCAGCCGGTTCTCGCGCGCGATCTCCTGGGCGCGCAGATGCTTCTTCACCGTCATGGGATAGTAGGTGCCGCCCTTCACCGTGGCGTCATTGCACACCACCATCACCTCGCGGCCCGACACCCGGCCAATGCCGGTGATCATGCCGGCGCCGTGCACATCGCCCTCATACATGGCGTTGGCCGCCAGCGGCGACAGCTCCAGAAACGCCGAGCCGGGATCGAGCAGGCGCTGCACCCGGTCGCGAGAGAGCAGCTTGCCGCGCTTGAGGTGCTTCTCGCGCGCCGCTTCCGATCCGCCGAGTGCGGCCGTTTCGGTCTTGTCCTTCAGCTCGGCGACCAGCGAGGTCATCGCGGCGGCGTTGGCCTCAAAGACGGGGGTGTTGGGATCAAGCTGGGTGGGCAGAACGGGCATGGCGGCTCCAGAGCGTCTGGCCGGACAGGGCGTAAGGTCTGATTAGCCCGCCCGGACGCGGCGGCGCAATGGGGGGTGTTGATCGGGCGGATATGATCTGGAAGGCTGGCGCCCTTGCGGGGCATGACAATCGGCATCAAGGGAGGAGAGATCATGTCACTTGTATTGTCCGCTGCTGCAGCCGCCCTGGGCCTGTCCGGCGCCGGGCAAGCGCCGGACACCAGTCCGGTGCACTTGTTCCAGGACGGCGTGGCGCTGTCCATCACCGCCCATACCAGCGGGATGTGCGAGGTCCAGCCTGATCCGCTGTTTGAAATGATGACGGAGAGTTTCGGGGCCCACGGCCTCGGCTTCCGGCGCGCGCAGGATGAAGAGACGTCCCTGATCGCCATCACGGTGCGCACATTCGGCGAGCCGGGTTATGGCTGCGGCGCTTTCATGCATGTCGAATTCATGCATCACGTGGAGGCGATGCCGGTCGCCTACGCGCAGACGCCCTTTGAGGGTGAAGTGACGCTGGCCAGCTTCATGACGCCCTATCCCCAGTCCGGGCTGGAAGGCGAGGACTTCCAGACAGGTCTCGGCGAGTGGGCGCGTGACGAGCTGACCGGGCTGTGGGGCCAGATGCTGGAGCTTCAGGCGCAGGACTGAGGCGCTCCTAATCCTCATCCTCCACGTCGAGGAAGTCGACGTGGAAGCTGGCGGCTTCATCTTCGGAGAAGAGGTCCTCCTCCTCGCCCGGCAGGATGCGGCCCGGTTCGGGGATCATGAAGTCGGGCGGCAGGCGGCTGGAGAGGAGGCCGGCGGCCTTGAGGTCGCTGACGCCGGGGAGATCACCCAGCGAGGCGAGGCCGAAATAATCCAGGAAGGCGTCGGTGACGCCATAGGTCACCGGCCGGCCCGGGCTGCGCCGGCGTCCGCGCAGGCGGATCCATTTCATTTCCAGAAGCTGGTCCAGCGTGCCGCGCGACACCGCGACGCCGCGAATATCCTCGATCTCGGCGCGGGTGACCGGCTGGTGGTAGGCGATGATGGACAGGGTTTCGAGCGCGGCTTGCGATAGCTTGCGCGGCTCCTCGCGCTCGGTGCGCAGCAAGAAGGCGAGATCGGCTGCCGTCTGGAAGCGCCAGCGTCCGGCGACCTCCACCAGCTGAATGCCGGCGCCGGCGTATTTGGCCTGCACCGCCGCGATCACGGCGCGCACATCGGCGCCGGCGGGCAGGCGCGCGGTCAGGGTTTCGATGTCCAGCGGCTCGACGGCGGCGAACAAGAGTGCTTCGGCCATGCGGATGAGCTCGGCGTCATTATCCACCGCCAGGCGCACGCCCGGCGGGCCGCTATCGCCGCCGGGCCGGGTTTCGGCTTCGCTGCGCAGGGCGCGGATGGCTTCGGTGACCGGGTCGCGACCGGCCTCCTGTGCGGGTTCGTCTTCACTCATCCGCGAGTCTCCCGGCTGGCGGGACGCATCCAGATCGGCCCGTAGGCGCCGCCGTCCTGGCGCATGTCCGCATCCCCGTCCTTGGTGATTTCCAGCGCCGCCAGCAGGCTGGAGGCGGTGATGCTGGCGCCCGGCGGCCCGTCCTCGCCGGCAGGCTCAGGCAGAAGCTGGTCAAACTGCTCCCAGCCGGTCAGGCGGCGCAGCACGCCAGTGAGCCGCTTGCGCGCTTGTTCCAGCGAATACACGCGCGGCGGCGCAGGCTGATAGGTGGCGAAGGCGCCGCGCTCGCGCCGGGCCGCATAGGCCTTCAGCAGGTCATAGAGCTCTGCCTCATAGAGCGGCGTGCGGATGGAGCGCACGCCCTCGGGCTGGCCGCATACGAAGACATCGCGGCCCAGCAGAGCGCGGGCGTACAGTGCGCCTGCGCCGGCGCGCATCGCCTCCAGACGCGCCAGCCGGAAAGCGAGGGCGGCGGCCATCGCTTCGGGTTCGGGCTCGTCGTCCTGGGGGCGGGGCTTGGGCAGAAGCAGGCGCGATTTGAGATAGGCGAGCCACGAGGCCATCACCAGATACTCGGCGGCGAGATCGAGCCGGCGCTGCCGCGCTGCATGCACGAATTCGAGATACTGGTCGGCCAGCTCCACCATGGAGATGGCGGTCAGGTCCACCTTGTTCTTGCGCGCCAGCGCCAGCAGCATGTGCAGCGGGCCTTCATAGCCGCCAATATCGAGGATCAGCGCATCCTCGCCGCCCGCCTCGCGCGCGGCTTCGAAATCGTCTTGCGTGTCGTCGAACAGCGTGTTCATGGCGCGTCCAGCCCGGCGTCTGTGAACAGCCGCGCCAGCGCTTCCAGCCCGGCTTCAGGATCAAAGCCTTCCGGCTCCCGGCGCGCGGCCAGCGCCGCGTCGGCGCGCTCCAGCGCCTTGTGATCGAGGCGCGGCGCGGCGTGGGCGATCTCCACCATCTCGGCCATGTCGCCATTGCAGTGAATGACCATGTCGCAGCCCGCGCCCAGCGCGCGCTGCGTGCGCTCGCGCATCGAGCCGGCCAGCGCCTTCATGGACAGATCATCGCTCATCAACAGGCCGTCAAACCCGATATCGCCGCGAATGATGCGGGCGATCACCTCGGACGAGCAGGTGGCGCAATCATCGCCGTCTATCGCCGGGTAGACCACATGGGCGGTCATGGCGATCAGGGCGCCCTTGATGCCCCGGAACGCGGCGAAATCGGTGCGCGCGAGGGTCTCCTCGTCCGCCTCCACGACCGGCAGTTCGAAATGACTATCCACGCCGGCGCGGCCATGGCCGGGCAGGTGCTTGATCACGCCCAGCACGCCCTGATGGAGCAGGCCCTCCAGCGCGGCGGTCGACATGGCGGCGACGGCGTGCGGGTCGCTGTGCAGCGCCCGGTCGCCGATCACGTCATGGGCGCCTTTCACCCGGATATCGGCGCAGGGCGCGTAGTCGCAGTCGACACCCACCGCATACAGCTCATGGGCGATCAGCTGGTGATTGATGCGCACCGCTTCCAGCGCCAGTTCCGGCTCGCGGTCCCACAGTTCGCCGAAGCGTGCGGCGGGCGGGGCGCTGCGCCAGTTCGGCGGGCGCAGGCGCTGCACCCGGCCGCCCTCCTGATCGATGAAGACGGGCGCGTCGCGGCCTAGAGCGTCCCGCAAGGAGTCGGTCAGCGCGCGCACCTGGCGCGGGCGGTCCACATTGCGCGCGAACAGGGTGAAGCCCCAGGGATCGCAATCGCGGAAGAACGCCTTTTCGTCCGCGCTCAGCGTCTCGCCCGCCAGGGCGAGCGTCATCGCCGCCGCCGCGCTCACCGCCGGGCCACCAGGCAGGACTGGCCGCGCGCATCAAGCCGGGCGCAGAAGGCCGCGGCGTCCTCGCGGGTCTCGAACCCCGCCACGCGCAGGCGGTGGAACACGCCGCGCTCGCCCAGGTCGGCGCGCTGGATGTCCGGCGCGCGCCCCGAGGTCATGTCAGCGTGACGCGACACGAAGGACAGCCAGCCCGCCTCGGCTTCCTCCAGTGCGCGATAGGCGCCGATCTGCACCACAAAGGCGCCCGACGCCGTAGCTGCCGGGGGCTGGGATTCCGGGCGCGGTTCAGGGGCCGGTTCCGGCCTCGTCTCGGGCCGGGTTTCAGGCGCTGGTTCGGGGGTGGCTTCAGGCGGCGTATCCAGCGCGTCGGAATCGGCCGGCTCCACCTGGACCGAGGGCAGGCGCTCAGGGCGCGCAACCGGTTCCTCCGCGCCGGGGCGGGCCGGGGCGGGTTCGCCATTGCGTTCGGTGCGCCCGTTGCGCTCGCTGTCCCGGCCGCGCAGATCAAAGGCGGTCAGATCCTGGTGCGGCGTCTGAAATCCGCCCGGATCATCCGGCGCAACGCGATAGGGTTCGGCGTCGGCCAGGATCACAGGGCTTTCGGAGCGCTCGCGCACGCCCAGCTGAAACGCGTTCCAGACCACCGCCATAAACAGCGCGAAAACCACCGCAGCAGCGAGCAGCACCAGCCAGCCGCGCCGGTCCTGCTCGGCCTCGCGCGCATCGAACATCTCGTAGTCATCGGGCGGGGGCGCATAGGGCCCGGCGCCGGAACGATCTGTGCTCATCGCCATACCTTCGGAGCCTGACACGCAGGGCGGCGCGTGATTCGCCTGTGCGATCACGCCTGCACCATAGCAAGCCGGCGCCGTCCGCGCTCCCCCGCGTCTCAGGCGCGGCGCTACTGGCTGTGGATCTGCGCGCGCGCTTCGTCGAGCAGCTGGTCCATCTTCAGCCGGATGACGTGATCGGAATGATGCACGCCCTTGGCGTCGAAATCCGCGCGGATCTTGCGCATCACATCCGCATCGCCCGGTTCTTCCAGATCGGCTTTGACCAGGGAGGCGGCGTAGGCGTCGGCGTCATCGCCGCTCAGCCCCATCTCTCCAGCCGCCCACTGGCCGAGCAGCCTGTTGCGCCGCGCCTGCGCCTTGAATTCCAGTTCCTGATCGTGGGCGAACTTGTTTTCAAAGCCTTTTTCACGGTCTTCAAAACTGGCCATTGAAAGCTCACTTCCTGTCTGGGGAGGGGCGGATCGTCACCCCTCCATCGTTATCGCGCGCCCGGCGCGGAATCAATCATGCGTGGCGGGTGGCGCCGCCATGTTGCAGCGCATCGGGCAATGGGCGTATCATGGGCCACTCTGCGGCCCGTGCATGACGGGCCGTTTCTCGTTTCCCGCCCCTCCTGCGGAGCTGCGCCAGCACCCATGTCACGCCGCAAGAAACTCTACGAAGGCAAGGCCAAGATCCTGTACGAAGGGCCCGAGCCGGGCACGATCGTCCAGCATTTCAAGGACGACGCCACCGCGTTCAACAACAAGAAAAAGGCCGTGCTGGAGGGCAAGGGCGTCCTCAATAACCGGATCTCCGAACACATCATGGAGAATCTCAACCGGATCGGCGTGCCCACCCATTTCATCCGCCGTCTCAACATGCGCGAACAGCTGGTGCGCGAGGTGGAGATCATTCCGCTGGAAGTGGTGGTGCGCAATGTCGCCGCCGGCTCCATCGCCCAGCGCTTCGGCCTGACCGAGGGCGAGCCGCTGCCGCGCGCCATCGTCGAGTTCTATTTCAAGGACGATGCGCTGAATGATCCGCTGGTGAGCGAGGAGCATATCGCCGCGTTCAACTGGGCCAGCCACCAGGACGTGGACGACATGATCGCGCTTGCCCTGCGGGTGAATGATTTTCTCTCCGGCCTGTTCACCGGCGCCAATATCCGCCTGGTGGATTTCAAGCTGGAGTTCGGGCGCATCTATGATCAGAACGACATGACCCGGATCATTCTGGCTGACGAGATCAGCCCGGACAGCTGCCGCCTGTGGGACATGACCAGCGGTGAGAAAATGGACAAGGACCGGTTCCGGCGTGACATGGGTAATGTCACCGAAGCCTATGCGGAGGTGGCGCGCAGGCTGGGAATCATGAAGGAAACCGGCAACGCAAACGGCGACGAGGCGAACTGATGAAAGCGCGCGTGCATGTCTATCTCAAGCCCGGCGTCCTGGACCCCCAGGGGCAAGCCGTGGCGACGTCCCTGAAACATCTCGGCTTTGACGAGGTGAGCGCGGCGCGCCAGGGCAAGCTGATCGAGATCGATCTCAACACCGCCGACGCCGAGGAAGCCCAGAAGCGCGTGGCCGACATGTGCGACAAGCTGCTCGCCAACCCGGTGATCGAAACCTACGACATTGAGCTGAGCGCGTAACGCCGGCGGCGGGGTTGGGCGGACGGGCGCAAACGCCGCCGGTTGCGGCGGGTTATCCGAAGATCTGACGCCAGACGAAGATGATCACCACGCCCTGGAAGAAGAGCGGCGCGGCGATGCTGATCGCGCCGATGGCGGCGGCCAGCAGCATGAGCAGGCTGCGCGGCGCAGTGCTGGCGCGAGCGCGCATGCGCGCAGCGGCCGTGGCGCGGGGTGAGCGGATGATTTCATTGAGATCGTCAAAGCCGCCGCGCGTGAGCAGGGCGGTGATCCAGACCAGGGCCAGCACGCTGATGCCGGCGCAGATCAGCATCCAGGTCCGGTAGGCGCCAGGCTCGCTAAACACGGCCCAGTCGACATTGATCCCCCAAAATTCCATCACCGGTCCTCACGCGGGCGCGGCGCTGTCAGGCCTCGGCCCAGCGCGCCATCGCCTCGATCCCCTCCACAACGCGCGGAGCATGACGCGTCAGGTAGCCTGCGTCGAGCGCTTCGCCCGCCGCCAGCGCGTCCAGAGCGGCGGCGCCGTCGAAATCCACGAACGCCAGGCGCAGGGACAGCTCGTGCGCTGGCCGTCCGAAGGCCGATCCGGGCAGGGTCGCCACGCCGGCGTCCTCCAGCAGGCGCTCGCACAGCGTCTCGCTGTCCTTCACGCCGCGCGCGGCCAGGCGCTCGCGCAGGGGATCGAAATTGGGGAAGGCGTAAAACCCGCCCCGGATCGGATTGACCGCGGCCCCCGTCTCGCCAAGGCGCCGCGAGACGAAGCCGGCCAGAGCGGCAAGGATGACGCGCGAGCGTTCGAGATAGAGCTCGATTTCCGGCCCGCCCTCGAACGCGGCGATGGCGGCGTGCTGGATGGGCGCGGAGACCGAGGTGTAGGTCTCGCTCGCCGCCGCCGCCATACCCTTGCGCAACCAGGCCAGCGCTTTGGGAAAGGCGAAGAAGCCCAGCCGCCAGCCGCCCGCGCCGGCCCATTTGGACACGCCGTCAGAGATGATCGTGCCGCCCCGGTAAAAGCAGGCGGTGGAGCGGTGGCGCCCGTCAAACTGGACCCCGCCGTAAATCTCGTCGGACAAAAGCAGCATGCGGTGATCCAGCGCCGCCGCTGCGATCTCGCTGAGCGCCTCGGGCGTATAGGCCGTTCCGGTGGGGTTGCCGGGCGAGTTGAGGATGAGCAGGCGCGGGCGGTCGGGATCCTTGGCGCATACCTCGCGCAGCGCCTGGGCGGTCACGCCGAGCCCGGTTTCCGGGTCGGTGGGCAGCCAGGTGATGGGCCGGCCAAGGATCTGCGCCTGGGGCGCGTAGCTGACCCAGCTGGGGGTCGGGATCACCAGATCGCCGTAATAGACCATCTGCAACAGGAACATCAGCTCCTTGGTGCCCGGCCCCACCAGGATGTCCTCGGGGTCGAAATCCAGATCCTGCGTGCGCTTGAGATAGCCGCAGATCGCTTTTCGCAGGGCCGGCAGGCCCTGCACCGCCAGATAGTCCTTCTCATGGGCGTGCTCGCGCAGGCGGCGCTGCATCACGTCAGGGACAGGGAAGGGGGACTGGCCCAGGCCGAGCCGGGCTATCTTGCGGCCCTGGGCCTGCAGCGCGGCGGAGCGCTCGTTGATCGCCAGCGTTGCTGACAGGCCCAGCCCACGCACATTCAGGTTCAGCTGAACGCTGGGCGAGACCGATTGCAGGGCGAGGGCGGCTGATTTGGGATCTGACATGTCGGGCATTAACCGGTCTGCTTCTGGCCCCGGGCGAACAGGGCGGAAAGGTCGTTAAAATAAGCGCTCATGTTGAGCGGCCGCGCTTCGGCGCCCTTGAGCAGGCGCCGGTACGCCGGGAATCGGCGCGTCTCACCAGCTCACTCTAGGCTCGGCGCTGTTCTAGGTCACCCGACTGTGACAAGGGCGTGCCTGTGAAGCGCCCGTCCCCTGTCCCCGGCGCCGCCGGTCCCGCCCGGGAGCGCCCTGCAGGCTCCGTCTGCAGGGCGTTTCCTTGTGCGCGGGGCCCAAGCAGGCCTATCGTGCGCCGCAACACGACCCGTACTCAGGAGACAGCCCATGCGCGCCCTAGTCTGCAAGGACTTCGCCCCCTATCAACAGCTTGGCGTGGAGGAAGTGCCCGATCCGGCCCTCGCGGACGGCTTTGTCATGCTGGATGTGAAGGCCGCCGGGGTGAACTTTCCTGACATCCTGCTGGTCGAGGGAAAATACCAGATGAAGCCCGAGCTGCCCTTCGTCCCGGGCATGGAGGCGGCCGGGGTGATCAGCGCGGTGGGCGCCGGGGTTGAAGGCCTGAAGGTGGGACAGCGCGTGATCGCCGCGACCATGCTGGGCGCGTTCGCCGAGAAAGTGCCGGTGCACGCCAGCCAGGTCGTGCCCATGCCCGATGCGATGAGTTTCGAGGAAGGCGCGGCGCTGACCACGATTTACGGCACCAGCTGGCACGCCCTGAAGGACCGCGCGAAGCTGAAAGCGGGCGAGACCGTGCTGGTGCTTGGCGCGGCCGGCGGGGTCGGCATCGCCACGGTGCAGCTGGCCAAGGCGGCGGGCGCGCGGGTCATCGCGGCGGCGAGCTCTGACGAGAAGCTGGCCTTCTGCCGTGAGAATGGCGCCGACGAGGTCATCAATTATGCCCAGGAAGACCTCAAGGCGCGCGTCAAGGAACTGACCGGCGGCAAGGGCGTGGACGTGGTCTATGATCCTGTCGGCGGCGATCTGGCCGAGGCGGCGCTGCGCGCCTCAGGCTGGGATGCGCGCTATCTGGTGATCGGCTTTGCGGCCGGCCCGATCCCGAAAATCCCGCTCAATCTCGCTTTGCTCAACAGCCGCAATATCCTGGGCGTGTTCTGGGGCGCCTGGGCAGGGCGTTTCCCGCGCGAGAACGCCGGGAACATCAAGGAGATTTTCGACATGTTCGAGGCCGGCAAGATCCGGCCTCCGGTGTCGGCCAGCTATCCGCTGGAAGAGTTCGCGCGCGCGTTCGAAGACCTTCTCGAGCGCCGCGTAAAGGGCAAGGTTGTGCTCACCCCCTGAAGACGGGCTCAGATCAGGCGCGGACGCGGGCGCTCGCCGCGAATATGGACCGTCTCCACGTCCGAGAATTCCGCCGGCGGCACGTAATCGCGCCGGAACCAGGGATATCGCGAGGAGTCGAAAATCTCGTGCAGCCAATCGATGGCCTTGCGTGAGCGCGCCACTCGGCGCTGGTCAGGATGATAGACCATCCACAGCGTGATCGGAATCTGCAGCTCCAGATCAAGATGGATCAGCGAGGGCTCGACCTTCGCCGCATAGGTGGGCAGGAGCGAGATCACCGCGCCGGCCTTCACCGCCTCGATCAGCGCGATGGCGCTGTCGGTGGTGAGGGACGGGTTCATCATCTGCTTGATGGCGGCCGCTTCACGCGGCCAGTGTGTTTGTTGCTCGCGATAGCTGACAATATCAGCCGTACGATGTGTCAAAACATCGGCAAGCCCCTTGGGTGGTCCATAAGTATCCAGATAATGACGTGAAGCAAAAGGTACATAGTGCAATGTGGCCAGTTCTGTGGCTACATGGCTCATGCGTTTTGATTCGGTCATCTGGAGCGCAATGTCGCACTGTTCCAGGGTGTTTTCCCCGTCGGTGCGCGTGCTGATCTCCAGGGAAATATTGGGGTTGGCTTCAACAAACCCGGTGAGATGGCGCGCAATCCAGTAGCCCGCGACGCCTTCAGGCGCAGACAGGCGCACACGGCCGGCATCGGCCCGGTCAGCCTGGTGGGCGATGCGCTCGATATCCGAAGCGGTGCTTTGCATGATCTGGACCTGGGTCCAGATGCGCTCGCCGACATCGGTCAGCTCGATCCCCTCGGCCAGGCGCGTGACCAGGCGCGCGCCGATGCGGGTCTCCAGCTGGTCCAGACGCCGGCTCACGGTCGGCTGGCCAATCCCCATCTTGCGCGCGGCGCCGCTCATGGAGCCGGCCGAGACCAGAGCATGGAAAATGCGCAGATCGTCCCAGTCGAAAAGAGGAGCTTTGGCTGTCATGCGCTCAACCTAGACGTTTTTCGCATAGGGGTCATTCCAAGATCGCAGAGGCGCCGGTGCGGCAGAATTCGTAAACAAACTCTTAACTTTGGCCGAGGGTAAGATGCGGGATCACATTACGCCTTCCAGCACCGAAGGGCCAGACGCCCAGCGGACGTCGCGGCTGCGGGCCGTGCTGGCGGCGCATGGATTCGCGTCGTCCGGGCACAGTCAGGATATCGCTGACGCCCTGGAGCTTGGCGCCAGTGCGCTCGGCGGCGAGCTGGTGTCAGCTGAAACGGTCGCTGCTTGCGAGGCCCACACCGCGCGCTGCTTCTTCATCCGCAGGGGGGCGGACGGACGTGCGAGCGGCTTTATTTCACTGCTTTATCTGAATGATGCGGGCTATCAGGCCCTGATGTACGGGCGCTTCCGGCCGGAAGCGCCCGATCTTGATCATCTCGCGCAGGTCAACGAGCGCGCGCTGGCGATCTATGTCTGGTGCCTGGCCGGACGCGGGCTTGAGGACAAGCGCGCGGTGGTGCGCGCCGTGACCGAGGCGCGGCGCGAGGCCTTTCCTGACATCGCCCTGTTCGCCCGCCCGGTCAGCCGGGAAGGGCGCATGATGACCGCGGCGCTGGATGCGCCTTCTGCGGGCTCGGCCTGGCTGGGCTGGGTGCCTGCGGCGCCGCCGGACAGGCAGGGGGGCTGAGATGGACGGCACCCCGCTCACCCAGTTCGATCCGCCCGTCATCGTGCGCGTGGCGCGCACCCTGGATGACCTGCAGCGCGTCGCCGTGGTGCGCGCGCTGGTCTACATGTCCGAACAGGCCTGCCCCTATGAGGAAGAGTTCGACGGCAATGATTTCGCCGGCGCCACCCACATGATCGCGGAGGCCGGGACCGAGCCGCTGGGCTGCCTGCGCCTGCGCTGGTTCGCCGACTTCGCCAAGGTGGAGCGCGTGTGCGTGCGTCCCGGTCATCGTTCGGGCCGGGTGGCGCGCACCCTGATGAAAGACGCGGTCGCGCTCATTCGCCGGAAAGGTTATCGGCGCTTTGTCGGCCATGTGCAGCAGCACCTGATCCCATACTGGAAACGGTACGGGTTTATCCATCGGGCCGAGCGCGGCGTGTTTGTGTTCTCCGACAGGGCCTATGCTGAGATGGAAGGGCGCTATGAGCGCCTGCCCAACGCCCTGACCATAGACAGCGATCCGCTGGTGCTGGATCGCCCCGAGGGCGAGTGGGACCGTCCCGGCCCGCTGGACAAATCCGTGCAGCGCGGCGTTTCGCCCGACCAGTTCAACCGCCGGCCCGAGCCGGCCCCGCAGAAGGCGGACTGACATGATGCCAGGCGTTCCCGTCCTGTTGTGCCTCGACCTGCAACAGGAATTCATCGCCCCGGGCCGGCCCTGGGCGGATCCGGACGGGGACGGCGTGGCGCAGATGTGCACACGCATCATCTCCGGCGCCCGTGAAGCGGGATGGTTGCTGGTGCACGCCCATCTCTATCAGGGCGCGCCGATGATCGCGGGCCATGGTCTGACCCAGCCCATACCCGGTTGCGAGCCGCGCCCGGGCGAGGTGTTGTTGCGCCGCGCCGGGGTGTCGGCCTACGCCCACCCTGATCTGGACGGCATTCTTGACGGCGGCGGATCAGGCAGGGCCTATCTGATCGGCTTCAGCGCGCCTATGTCGTTGACAGCCACCTTGTTTGATGCTGCTGACCGCGGCCATCCGCTGACCCTGATAGAGGAAGCGGTGGGCGCTGCCGATGTCGGCGAATGGGGCGCCGAGCACACCCGCGCGCTGTGCACCGACACCGCCCGCAAGATGGACCGCGCGGTGCGGCTGGAGGCGGTCGAGGGACTGGAGCTGCCGGCCGCGCCTTCCGTCGAGGGGCTGCGCATCGCCTGACGGTGCGCGCTTGCCTTCGCTGCTCAGGGGTGGTGCTCTGGACCGGAGCAATACCGGGAGGCCGCCATGATCCGCACCATCTCAACTGCAATCGCCACCGCCGCAGGGCTGGCGCTGGGCGCTGCATCCGCCTGCGCCGAGGAAACGCGCTGGGCGCTTGTGCTGCATGGCGGCGCCGGAGTCATCGAGCGCGGCGACATGGATGAAGCGACTGAAGCCGCCTACCGCAGCGCGCTCGGCGGCGCGCTGGCGCTGGGCGCCGCCATGCTGGAGGCCGGCGCTCCGGCGATAGATGTGGTCGAGGCCATGATCCAGGCTTTGGAGGACGATGCGCTATTCAATGCCGGGCGCGGCGCGGTGTTCACCTCGGACGGCCGCATTGAGCACGACGCCTCGGTCATGCGCGCGTCTGACCTTCAGGCGGGCGCTGTGGCCGGCGTGCGCGGCGTGCGCCACCCGATCTCGCTGGCGCGCGCGGTGATGGAGGACAGCCCCCATGTGATGCTGCAGGGCGCGGGCGCGGAATCCTTCGCCGATGAACAGGGCCTGGAGCGGATCGACGAGAGCTTCTTCTTCACCGAGCGGCGCTGGCGCGCCATGGAGCGCCAGGTTGAAGCCATGGGTCTGCCGGTTCCGCCGCGCCCCGGCGGCGCGCCTGAACCGGAACCGGTGCGCGAGGGATCGCTGCAGCAGATGGAGCGCGAGCACCGGTTCGGCACTGTAGGCGTGGTGGCGCTCGACCGCTCAGGAGAGATGGTGGCGGGCACCTCCACCGGCGGCACCACCGCCAAGCGCTGGGGCCGGGTTGGCGATTCGCCAGTGATCGGCGCGGGAACGTATGCAGGCGGCGATTGCGGCGTCTCGGCGACAGGCACGGGCGAGTATTTCATCCGCCTGTCGGTGGCGGCGCGCATCTGCGCGCGCATTGAGCTGGCCAGCGAGGATGGGCAGACCGCCGCCGACACCGTCATCCAGGATGAGCTCACCGCCATGGGCGGCGATGGCGGCGTGGTGATGCTGCATGCCGGCGCGCCGCTGTGGAGCTTCAATACATCGGGCATGTACCGCGCCGCGCAGATCGCAGGCGGCGAGCCGGTGGTGGCGATCTTTGATGATGAGGGCTAGGGGGCAGCGCCCCCTTCAGTTCATGCGGCGCGCGTTCGGGTCCTGGTGCAGCGCGCTGAGATGTTCCAGGAACGCCTCAGTCGGGGTCACGGCGAACAGGGGATGGAAATCAGTGTCGTAGGGCACCAGGCGCACGCCGGGAATATCGGCCAGATGAGTGGCGTGCAGGATGTCGACGGGGTGCCGGGCGGGGTAGTGCAAATGCGCGGCGCCCTGCCAGCCAGCAAACATGGGCCGCACGTCCAGCGGCCGGCCCGGAATGCGCGAATCCATGCGGTCGCGCATCAGCGCCACACGCGTTTCCTCGGGCGGATGATGAGTGCCGGCTGAATAGGTCAGGACGTTGGCGATCCGCGTGGTCGCGGCGAATTGCAGGGCTGGAAAGCCGGACGCCGAATTGCCCACGAAGAACGCGAAATCATAAGGTTCCGCCTGCGCCTCGATCCAGTCCAGCCCCTCGCGCAGGCGGCCGTAGAACCCGCCGAAACCGCGCTGGAAGATCAGATTCTGCCGGTCGCCCAGCAGCAGCATGGACATGTCCAGCTGGCGCAGGGCCCGCCATATGAAGAATTCGCCCCATTGCGCGCTGCGCTGCGCGCCGCTGGAGCGCGTCAGCATGATCGCCAGGCCCTTGGCGCCGTGCCGGAACATGCGCGCGCCGTCATGGGGCTGCAGCACCTCGCCTGAGCGGGCGAACAGGCGCAGCTCGGCCATGTCGGTGCGTTCCTCGCGCTCGCGGAACTGGCCCTTGAACACCATGTCGTCAGGCAGGGGCGCGGTGTAGTGCTCGCACGCTTCCAGAAAGGCGGGAATACCGGCCGGCGCGCGCTGTTTCCACAGCGTCTCGACCAGCATGGCGATGCGCGAGAAGGCCGCCGATCCATGGACGGCATAGGAATTCAGCAGTCCGGCGACATGGGCTTCAATCACCTCTGCAGGTGCATCATGGGCGAGCATCGCCATGGCGGTAACTCCGACTCAAACAGGCTGACGGAGTAAAGTTGTATCAGAATCCCCGCGCGCCTCCTACGGGTCAGCGCCGCCCGGCCGCGATGAAGTCTCGCGTATCGCGCGCCAGCGCCTCGATGGAGGGCTGGTGCAGATACATCATATGCCCGGCCTCGTAATAGGTCAGCGTCACCCGGTCACGGTCGAAGCCCGGCCGGTTGAACACCAGCTCGACCGGGTAGAAGGGCGTGGCCTGGTCATAGAGGCCGTTGGCCGCCAGCACGCGCAGATCATGGTTCTGGCGCATGGCCCGCTCCAGCCAAGCCGCGACATTGACGTAGGAATTGCGCCCGCCAGCCTCGCCCGCATCCCAGTTCCAGGTGGGGATGCCGCCCAGGGTCACGTAAGGCGTGGTGATGTCGACGCCCAGATTGCGGGTGAAGTGATCGAGCATGGCCGCCGTGTAGGCGCCGTCAATGCCATAGCCTGACGGATCGCCCTCCGGGCTTTCGCGCACGGCGTCCGGCTCGATGCCGGTGAAGCGCGAATCAAACCGGCCCACCGACAGGCCCTGATCGCGCAAGAGCTCGGTGCGGAAGCGGGTGAGGTTCACCCGCAGATTGGCGCGCGTCACGTAATCGGCTGACAATCCGGTGAGGGCGGCGTAGCGCGCCGCGATCTCGCGCTGGCGCGCCTCGGGCAGGGACTGGCCGCGCAGGATTGCGGGCAGGTATTCGTCGCTGGCGAAGCTGCGCGCCTCGTCGAGGAAGCGCGCCCGGTCATCGCCCCAGGCCGAGCGGTCGACGCGGTCATGATACCAGGCGGTGGCGGCGAAGCCGGGAATGGCGGCGGCGAAGGCGATCTCATTGCCCGCGTTTGTGCGGTTCAGCGAGAAGTCCAGGATGGTGGAGACCAGCACGACGCCATTGATGGACACGTCATTCCAGGTCAGCTCCAGCTGGCGCATCAGCGCGCCGATCCGGGTCGTGCCATAGCTTTCGCCGATCAGATATTTGGGCGAGTTCCAGCGCCGGTGCTCCGACAGCCAGCGGCGAATGAACTGGCTGATGGCCTCGGCGTCCTCGTTGACGCCCCAGAACACCGAGCCTTCCGTATCGCCAAGCGTGCGGCTCCAGCCGGTCCCGACCGGATCGATGAACACCAGATCGGCGGCGTCGAGCAGGGTTTCGGGATTTTCGCGCACCGTGTAAGGCGCAGCGCCGTCATCAGCCGGCTCCGACGGCAGCACCACGCGCTGGGGCCCGTACATGCCCATGTGCAGCCACAGCGAGGCCGAACCGGGCCCGCCATTGAAGATGAAGGCCACGGGCCGGGTGCGCGGATCGGTGACGCCCTCGCGCAGATAGGTGGTGTGGAAGATCGCTGCGGTCGGCGTGTTCTCAGCGTCGCGCAGGAACATCTCGCCCGCGATGGCGCGGTAGCGGATGCGTTCGCCATTGGCCGTGACCTGACCCCGGCTCTCCCAGATGCGCGGCTCGCTCTGCTGCGGCGTGCCCGCACCGTCAGCCGCGGCGGCGGGCGCGGCGGCGAGCAGCGCCGCTCCAAGCATCAAAATGATGAGCCGGATCATGATGTTCCTCCCCAGGAGCAATAATCTGTCTGGCGCGCAATGGAGACGCGATGGCGGGCCTGGTCAAGCTTGCGCCGGTCACGCTGGCGTGAGGGCGCGTGTTCGCAGGCGCGAAACATTGCCATGGCGCATGGGCGCGGCTAAGCCGGTTCGCGCCTGTCTTGTAGACGCTCCTCGCGGATCCATCACGCCATGACCCTGACCCTCGCCGACCCCGCCAAGACGCCCTTCCTGGCCGAGCTTGAAGCGCGCGGATTGCTGCACCAGAAAACGCCCGAACTCACCGATGCGGTGATCAAGGCCGAACGGCCGCCGCTTTATGTGGGCGTGGATCCTAGCGGGCCGAGCCTGCACGCAGGCCACCTCATCCCGCTTCTGGGCACTGACCGCTACCGCCGGCGCGGGGGGCGGATCATCATCCTGCAAGGCGGCGCCACGGGCATGATCGGTGATCCGTCGGGCAAGGATTCCGAGCGCAATCTGCAGGCCGAAGAGGCGGTGCGGGCCAATATCGAAAGCCAGCGCAAGCAGTTCGAAGCCCTGTTCGCGGCCACGGACGGGCCGGCGCCGGTCTTCGTGAACAATGCCGACTGGTATCGCGACATGGATGTCATCCGATTCCTGCGCGAGGTGGGCAAGCATTTCTCGGTCAACGCCATGCTGCAGAAGGACTCGGTGAAGAACCGCATCGAGAACCGCGAGCAGGGCATCAGCTTCACCGAGTTCAGCTATGCGCTGTTGCAGGGGTATGACTTCGTCCACCTGCACCGCGCGCATGGCTGCCGCATCCAGATGGGCGGGTCGGATCAGTGGGGTAATATTGTCGGCGGGGTTGATCTGATGCGCCGCATGGAAGGCGTGCAGGGCCACGCCCTGACCTATCCGCTGCTGACCAATTCGGAAGGCAAGAAATACGGCAAGAGCGAAAAGGGCGCGGTCTGGCTCGATCCCGAGACGACCAGCCCGTACGAGTTCTACCAGTTCTGGCTTAACTCAGCCGACGCCGACACTCCCAAATTCCTCGCCTGGCTGACCGATATTGATCTCGATTGCCTCGAAGACCTCAAGGCCGCCCCGGCCCATGAGCGCCGGCCGCAAAAGGCGTTGGCTGAGCTCCTGACCGCGCGGGTGCATGGCGCGCGCGCGGCCGCGCTGGCCGAAGAGGCGAGCGCGGTGATCTTCTCTGGCAAGTCGGACAGTTTGAGCGGGGAGCTGATCGCCATGATCGCGCGCGCCGTGCCGACGCTGGAAGCGGGCGAGGGGCCGTGCGTGCTGATCGATGCGATGGTGGCGCTGGGGGCGGCGGCTTCAAAGGGCGAGGCGCGGCGGCTTATCGGGCAGAATGCGGTGTCGGCCAATGGCGTGAAACTGAACGAGGAAAGCGCTGACCTGCGTGATCACCGGGCTGGCGCGGGCGCCGTAGTGCTCTCGGTGGGCAAGGCCAAACGCTTCCTCATCCGGTTTGACAGGCTGTAGGATAGGCGAGCCTGGCGGGGCCTAGTTGGCCGGGCGCCAGACGCCGTCCATGCCTTCGCACATCAGGACCTGGGCGCCGTTGCCTGCGCCCATATAGCGGCAGTTGGAGCCGTAAGCCGGGGCGTAGCCGCTGCCGGCGGTCTGGATGCGCGCCTGGGACTGGGGCTGATAACCATAGTCCTCGCCGCCGAGCAGGCCGCCGCTGGAATGGCCGCCTGCGTAGCCGTCATAGCCGTAGCCGTAATCATTACCCGCATAGCCGTCATAGCCGTAGCTCTGCTGGCTGTAGGTTTGCTGGTGGCCGTAGCTCTGCTGCTGATAACCGCCCTGATGGTAGGGCTGGTGGCCGTAGCCCTGCTGCTGGTAGCCGCCCTGGTAGGGCGCGCCGGCATGGCCGTAGACAGCGCGCTCGCGCGGGAACTGGTTGCAGTTGGTGTTGCCGGTGATGGCGGCGCCCGCCAGGGCCCCGACCGCGCCGCCAGCGATCACCGCGCCGGCGTTCGACTGGTTCGACGGCTGGTTATGATGATGGCGTCCGCCGCGATATCCGCCCCGGTATCCGCGGCGCGGGGGCGGGGCGGTGTTGCGCGGCTTGGTGGCGTTGTGGATCTGCGCGCCGGCCACGGCGCCCAGAAGGCCGCCGACGATCGTGCCGGTCACCTGGCGGTTCTGCTGCTGGCGCACGCACTGCTCATAGGTCATTTGCGGAGCGTAGTGGGACTGCGCCGAATAGTGCTGGGCCGAAGCGCCGGGAGCTGTAAAGGCGGCAGCCGACAGGGCCGCGAAAGTGGCGAGGGCGTATTTCATGGCGGTCTCCTTGGCTGACCGGGGAGGCGGGGCCTCCGTTACGAAATCTTACGCAAATCCTAAGCCGTTGGCGATGAGCCTGAGATGAACGGCGCATGGACCTGCCATTCACCATCCGCCCGCCTGGGTCCAGATGCACAAACGGGCCCGGCGAAAGCCGGACCCGTCTGCCCTGTCCCAGAGCCCGTCCCCCGGGCCTGATCCAAAGGATTACTGCAGGCGGGCAACCTGCCACTGGCCGTAGCCGTCGCGGCACATGCGCACCCGGTCATAGGCGACCTGGCCGTTGGGCATGAAGATTTCCGCGTCGCCCCAGCGGCACTGGCGCGAGTTCCAGGTGTGGTAGTCGCGCGCATAAACCACCCCGCGCACGCCCGAATGCGGGTTGTGCCAGTAGAAGGGGTTGCCGGTGTTGAACGACTGGTAGACGCCGTAGGTGTAATGGCCGCGGTCGCAATCGTTGAGCGATGCGCCGATGCCTGCGCCCAAGAGCCCGCCGCCGAGATACCCGTACGGATCCCCGTCGGTCACGGCCGCGCCGAAGATGGCGCCGATCAGGGCGCCGGCGATCACCGCGTCGCCGCGGGGCCGGCAGAAGCTGTCCACATAGTTGAAGTTATGGCGCGAATAATGCGTCGTGAACCGGGTGTGGTAGCGCCAGTTATTGCGCACCGGGTAGTGGTGGATATGGCGGTACACAACCCGCGTGCGCGGCGCCCGGTGATGATGGTGATGCACCGTGCGCGTGCGGTGCTGCGCATGGCGGCGCTGTTGGTGCGAGTAGCGGTTGGACTGATGGCGCTGCTGGCTGTGATGCTGGCGGCGCTGAGAGCCGCGCGCATGCTGATTGCGGGTCTGGCCGCCACGATACTGACGCTGGCCGCCGCGCTGCTGCTGGGCGCTTTGCTGACGGCGCTGTTGCTGCGCGCCTTGTTGACGGCGCTGTTGCTCGGCCGACACTTGGCGGGCGCCGCGTTGTTGGAGGGCTTGAGGACGCGCCGCGCCGGCAGGCTGGTTGCGCATTTGCGGGCTCTGGGCGCCGCGCGTGGACTGCCAGGTGTCGCGCCGGTCAGGACGCGGCGCGGACTGCTGGCGCTGTGGCGCCGGTGCGGACTGCTGACGCTGGCGCGGCGGCGCGGATTGCTGACGCTGGGGCGGCGGGGCCGATTGCTGGCGCTGGGGCGCGGAGCGCTGCACCCGGCGGTCAGAGCGGTTGTTGGACGCCTGCGAGGACGGCCGGCTCTGGCGCTGCTGGGGCGCGGACGAGCGGCGGCTCTCCGACCGGGCGCTGCGGCGGTCGCCGCGGCTTTCGCGGCTTCTGCGCTCCTGCGCGCTTTCCGCAACGGCAGCGGCGTGGGCGGATATCTGGGCGGTGGGAACGGCGGCAAGATCAGGTGCGCCGGCCAGGACTACCGCCAGCGCCGTTGCAGCGAGGAGTTTGGTAACCATCGCGCGAGGCCTTTCTGTTCGGGCGCCGGACAGTGTTCCGGCTGATTAACGTACGTTAAGGATATCAGCCTGACCTGAACATGAACGGCCCGGTCATGTTCAGCGCAACCGGCCTTGTGCGGCGTGCTTGACCGGCGCTTCAGACAGCGTCAGACACCGCGCCATGACCCGCAGACGCAAACCCGCCCCCGCGCCCCGGCGCCTGACCCTGACCGCGGACAGCCTGGGCGCGCGCGGCGACGCCGTTCTGCCCGGTCCCGTCTATGCCCCCGGCCTTCTGCCCGGCGAGAGCGCCGAGCTGGAGGTGCGCGGCGAGCGCGGGCGGGTGGTGCGCCGCCTGACCGGCTCCCCTGACCGCGTGACGACTGCCTGCCCGGTGGCGGATCGCTGCGGCGGCTGTTCGGTGCAGCACATGGAGCTTGGCGCCTATCGCGTGTGGAAGCGGGGCCTGGTGGTCGAGGCCTTGAGCCGCGCCGGGGTGAAAGCCGAGGTTGGCGAGCTGATCGACGCCCATGGCGAGGGGCGCCGGCGCGCGACCTTTCACGCCATGAATTCAGGCGGGCGGCTGGTGTTCGGCTTTATGGAGCGGGCCGGCGACCAGATCGTTGATCTCAATGACTGCCCCGTCGCCCACCCGGCGATCCGCGCCGCCATCCCGGCCCTGCGCAAGCTGGCGAAGGCCGCCGCCCACCCCAAGCGAAAGCTGGAGATCGCCGTGGCGGCCAGTGATAGCGGCCTCGATGTGGCGCTGACGGGGGCGGATAAGCTCGATCTGGCCATGCGGGAAAGCGCGGCGGACAGCGCGGGGATAAATGGCTGGGCGCGTGTGACAATCAACGGCGATCCGGTGTTCAAGATCGCCGATCCGGTGTTCAAAACCGGCTCTGTGGTGTTGTCACCGCCGCCCGGCGGGTTCCTGCAGGCGACGGCGGCGGGCGAGGCGGTGCTGGCGGGGATCGTCATGGAGGCCGCCAAAGGCGCCACCCGCGTCATCGATCTTTATGCGGGGTCGGGCGCCTTCGCCCTGCGCCTGGCCGCCCAGGCGCCGGTGCTGGCGGTGGAGGGTGAGGCCGGGCCGCTCAATGCCCTCAACCACGCCGCCCGGCGCACGCCGGGCCTCAAACCCGTGGACGCCAAGGTGCGCGACCTGGCGCTGGAGCCGCTGAGCGTCAATGAGCTGGCCGGCGCCGATCTCGTCGTCCTGGACCCGCCGCGCGCGGGCGCGAAGACCCAGTGCGAGCGCCTGTCCGACAGCGCGGTTCCGGTCATCGTCTCCATCTCGTGCAACCCGGCCACCTTCGCCCGCGACGCCGCCATTCTGATCGAGGGCGGCTATCTGATGGGTCCCGTCACCCCCGTCGACCAGTTCGCCTGGACCGGCCATGTGGAAGTGGCGGCGGTGTTCAGGCGGGGGTGAGAGCTTTCTGTATCAACACGGTGTTGTGGGGCTGGCCTCACACCGCACATATGCAACGGGTTATCGATAGGCATTATATTGGTTGTTAAACGGTGGAGGTCGATTGGCCATCTAGGGCTTTATTTCTCGAAGCTCAAGAGCTGAATGAATCATTAAAATATTTGAAAAATCAACCTCCTTCGATTAAACCCATCGAAGCGGCATTAGGGTCCAGACTCATTCATAGCCAGAAGGCGACGAGGACGGCGAGGGCGACGGCTGATAGGAAGTTTCTGGCGAGCTTGTCGTAGCGTGTGGCGACGCGCCTGAAGTCCTTGATGCGGCAGAAGGCGTTTTCGACGAGG
>JAFIEB010000111.1 GCA_020832735.1 Oceanicaulis sp. | reverse complement strand
GCCCGCGCCGGCGCGGACGCCCGGCTCGCCGGCGCGCGCGAGCGCATGGAGGACGCCGCCGCCCGGCTGGCCGACGCCACAGGCGCAACGCCCGATGCTCTGGCCGCCCAGGCCGCCGGCAGCGAATACAGCGCCCTGTCGAGCGCGGAGCTGGAGCGGCGTCTGGACGAGGCGCGCGCGAGCCGTGAACGGCTGGGCGCGGTCAATCTGCGCGCCGACGAGGAAGCCAGCGAGCTGGAGGCCGAACGCAGCCGGCTGGCCGCCGAACATGACGATCTGGTCGAGGCGGTGGCGCGCCTGCGCAAGGCGGTGGACGCGCTCTCGCGGGAGGGCCGCGCGCGGCTGCTGGAAGCGTTCGAGGTGGTCGATCGCCATTTCCAGACCCTGTTCTCGACCCTGTTCGGGGGCGGGCGCGCCGAGCTGGCCCTGACCGAGAGCGATGATCCGCTGGAGGCTGGGCTGGAGATCTACGCCTGCCCGCCGGGCAAGAAGATGGAGGTCATGAGCCTGATGAGCGGGGGCGAGCAGGCGCTGACCGCCACCGCGCTCATCTTTGCGGTGTTCCTGGTCAATCCCGCCCCGGTGTGCGTGCTCGACGAGGTCGACGCCCCGCTCGACGACGCCAATGTGGACCGCTTCTGCACCATGCTCGAAGAGATGCGCTCCATGACCGACACCCGCTTCCTGGTCATCACCCACAACCCGGTGACCATGAGCCGGATGGACCGGCTGTACGGCGTGACCATGGGCGAACGCGGCGTCTCGCAGCTGGTCTCGGTGACGCTGCGCACAGCTGAAGCGATGCTGGCCGCCGAGTAGGCGAAAAAACCGTTCAATTTCAATATGAAAGCAATGCGCTCGCCTTGCTTGACAGGGTATAGGCCCCCTTATAGGGTGCGCGCGCCTGACGGGGAGGTCCCCGGCGGGCTGATGGTCACTTATGTCCCGCCAAGACGACCCGAACCCGCACCACGCTGACCGCGACGATTTCGACCGCAGGCTGAAAGCCAAGCTTGAGGAACGGCGCGCCAGAGATGCCAAGCAGGAAGCCGCCGGCTGGAGCCAGGGCTTGCGCTACGGATCGGAGTTTCTGGGCGGGGTGATCACCGGGACGGCGCTCGGCTTTCTGGTCGACTGGCTGACGGGATGGTCGCCCTGGGGACTTGTGACCGGGATGATTCTGGGTTTCGCGGCGGGCACGCTGAACATGGTGCGCGCTGTCAGTGAGATGAACCGCAAGGACGGCGCCTGAGGCGCCCCGTGCGGTTTGAAAGTGAAGCAAGGGGCGCTGAGCGCGTCCGGGATTGAAGGGGCGGGGCGTGGCCGACGCGACTAACCCGATCAAGCAGTTCGAGATCCACCCCATCGCCGAGCTGATGGTGGGCGGACTGAATCTGTCCTTCACCAATTCCAGCTATTTCATGGTCGTGTCGGTGATCCTGGTCTCCGGCCTGCTGTCGCTGGCCATGTCCAAGCGCGCCCTGGTGCCGGGCCGGGCCCAGTCGGTGGCCGAGCTGATGTACGAGTTCGTGGCCGGCATGATCCGGTCCACCGCGGGCGATGACGGGCTGAAATTCTTCCCGTTCGTGTTCACCCTGTTCGCCTTCATCCTGATGGGCAACATGCTGGGCATGATGCCGTATTTCCCCGCGCCGGATTTTCACGGCTTCACCTTCACCAGCCACCTGATCGTGACGGTGGGCCTGGCCATGACGGTGATGACCATCGTGATCGGCTACGGGATCTGGAAGAACGGGTTCAAGTTCCTCAAGCTGTTCGTGCCGTCGGGCGTGCCTGCGCCGCTCTATCTGATCGTGACGCCGATCGAGATCATCTCGTTCCTGTCGCGCCCGGTCAGCCTCTCGGTGCGTCTGTTCGCCAACATGCTGGCCGGCCACATCCTGCTGAAAGTGTTCGCCGGCTTCATCGTCATGCTGGGCGCCGCCGGCGCCGGCTGGGCGGTGGTGGGCGTGCTGCCGCTGTTCATGGTGGTGGCGCTGACCGCGCTGGAATTGCTCGTGGCCTTCCTTCAGGCCTACGTGTTCGCCGTACTCACCTGCATCTATCTCAGCGACGCGCTCCATCCGGGGCATCACTAAAACGTCGTGACCTCACTTCAACCGCATCGCAATCTTCAAGGAGCGTAAGACATGGAAGCGGAAGCCGCAAAATACATCGGCGCGGGCCTGGCCTGCCTGGGCATGCTCGGCGCTGCCGTCGGCGTGGGCAATATCTTCGGATCCTACCTGCAGGCCGCCATTCGCAACCCGGGCGCCGCCCAGGGCCAGTTCGGCAACCTGATCTTCGGCTTCGCCGTGACCGAAGCCATGGGCATCTTCTCGCTGCTGATCGCCCTGCTGCTGCTGTTCGCGCTCTAGTCCGGGCGCTGACTGACCGCTCCGGCCGGAAGGGGTTGAAGCGCCTTCCGGTCCGCAGCGTGACCTTGCTCCTCTGAGGGAGACCGCCGTGCTGTCGCAAGACGCCGCCATCGAAACTGACGCCTATGAGGGCAACGCGGCCTTCCCGCCGCTGGACCCGGAGTATTTCGCTTCGCAGCTGTTCTGGCTGGCGATCAGCTTCATCGTTTTGTACTTCCTGCTCTCCCGTTTCATCCTGCCGCGCATCGGCGGGGCGATCGAGGAGCGCCGCGACCGCATCGCCGATGATCTGGACGCCGCAGCCCAGATGCGCGATCAGGCCGACGAGACGGTGAAGGCCTATGAAAAATCGCTGGCCGAAGCCCGCGCCCGCGCCCAGAGCGTGGCCGCCGGCGCCAAGGCCGAGGCCGATGCGGAAATCGCCGAGGCGGTGCGTGAAGCCGATGCGCGCCTGGACGCCCAGCAGGCTGAGTCCGAAACGCGCATCCGCGCCGCCCGTGACAAGGCGCTCAAAGAAGTGCGCAAGATCGCCGCAGGCGCTGCGGCGGAAATCTCCGGCCGGCTCGCCGGGCTGGACGTGGCCCCGGCCGACGCCGAAAAGGCCGTCGACGCGGTCCGCAAGGGGTAGGCCATGAGCTATCTTCTCGGTGACACCAGTTTCTGGGCCCTTGTCGGCCTGATCGGCTTCTTCGCCATCGTCTTCTTCATGGGCGCCCACAAGGCGGTCGGCAAGGCGCTGGACGACCGGGCCGAGAAAATCCGCGGCGAGCTGGACGAGGCGCGCCGCCTGCGCGAGGAAGCCCAGGAATTGCTGGCGTCTTACGAGCGCAAGCACGCTGAAGCCGCCGAAGAGGCCGAGCAGATCATCCGCAAGGCCCGCTCCGAAGCCGAATATCTGCGCGAGCAGGCCCAGACCGAAATCGCCGAGCGCATCGAGCGGCGCACCGCGCTGGCCGAACAGCGCATCGCGCAGGCCCAGGCCCAGGCCGCCAAGGAAGTCAAAAGCCTGGCCGCCGATCTGGCGGTCGACGCGGCGCGCGAGCTTCTGTCCGGCGGCCTGACCAAGCCCCAGCGCACCAAGCTGGTCAAATCAGGCATCACGGACGTGAAAGACCGGCTCAACTAGAGCCTTTTCAGCAAAAGCGGGAACCGGTTTTGCGGTTCGAAAAGGCGGCAACATAATATGCTGGAGCTGTTTCGGGCGATCAGAATCGGCCGAAACAGCTCCAGCCGGCCAGCGCCCCACACAAACAGGCCCGCCCGGCGCATGCCCGGCGGGCCTTTTCATGTCTGGTGCGTCTAATTGCGGATCTGGTCGATCCAGTCGCCCGGCCCGTCGCCGGTGCGCAGATCCATCACCGTCGGCCATAGCCGCCAGGGCGCGCGCCCGTCCGAATTCCACAGACCGATGAAGGCGAAGCCGGTCTCCGGCTCCATCACGATCTGGGCGCCATAGCCTGACAGATAGCCCGCATGGGCGATCAGGCGCCGGTCGCCCCAGTGATAGATGCGCCAGCCCATGCCGTAATGGGTTTCGCTGACCCGCTCGCGCACGCCGCCCAGGCCGCGCGTCTCGCGCAGGGTGGCTGTGTAGGGGGTGAACACGCGCGCCTTGACCGCTTCGGGCAGGCCGCCATCCTCCTCGCTGCGCATATGCGCCTGCGTCCAGGCGATGAGATGGTTGAGGCTGACCGTCACCGAGGCCGCGCTGGGCAGGGCGTCATAATTGGACCGCGGGCTGCCGGGCGTGTCGTTTGTGCGCGACCAGCCGCGATGGGGCGCCGCCCAGCTGAGCGAGTTGATGAGGCTTTCCACCCCGACCCCGGCGCCATCAAGGCCATAGGGCTCAAACACATGCTGCTGGAGGGCTTGCGAATAGCTCAGTCCCGTCGACTCCTCGATCAGGTGCTCCAGCGCCGAGAACGCGACATTTTGATAGGTGTAGCAGGCGCCCACAGCGCACACGAGGTCCACATCGGCCAGGCGCGCACGGGCTACAGAGCTGTCCTGACCGTCATTGATCAGCGTGTCATAGGCGTTGCGCGGCAGGCCGGTGCGGTGAGTGACGATCTCCAGCCAGGTGGGCTGACGCGGCGATTTCAGGCGCAGCACGCGCGTGGGAACCGTGCGGTTGAGGTCCGCCCGGCCTTCATGCTCCAGAAGCGCCAGCAGCACGCCGGTGAAGCCCTTGCTGAGCGAAGCGGCCCGAAAGTGCGTGTCAGCGGTGATCAGCTCGCCTGAACCGGCCGAAGTTTCACCAGCAGTGTAGATCAGCACCGGCTCGCCGGCCTCAAGCACCGCGATCGCCATGCCGACCGAGCGGGTGAAGCCCGCCGCCTGCTCCAGGCGCGCCATCAGCGGCTCGAAATAATCAAGCGCCGGCAGGTCAATCTCCGGCGCCGCGGCGGCCGCAGCCGCTGCCGTGCTGGCGCCCGCGGCTTCAGGTATGGCCGCGCCCGCGTCGCCCTCAGGGGGAGACGGTTCGTCGGCCAGGCCCAGGGCGGCGCCGAGCGCCAGAATGAGGATGGGGTTCATCACAGCGTTTCCCGTTACTGCGTCTCGTTACACGTGACGCAGTGAAAGGCTCCCCCTCCCGTCAAGATAGCATTGGAAGGGCTCGCCGCCACTATGCGCTCTTCACATGCGGCCTGAAGCGCCCGCGCAGCGGCCTTGGCGTGCTCGTTATAGGCGGGCATGACCAGATGCTTCGGACCCGCGATCCAGTTCATGTGGGACGCGGCTGCAGGGCCGCCCTCAACGTGCTCCACAAAGCCTGGAGACGGAATGCGCACGACCTTCAGCGGGCGCCCCGCCGCATCGCGCGCGCGCTCCAGCTGACGGGCGATAGCGTCCAGCACCGCCGCATTGGGATCATCCGCCCCGGAGGGCGCCTGGCACGCTGCGACGCCCGGGCGCAGGAAGCGGGCGATATTGTCCACATGGCCGTCGGTATGGTCGCCGATCAGCCCCTCATCGATCCAGATCACATTGGTGACGCCGAACAGGCGGGTGAGCTCGGCCTCGACCTGCGCCTCGCTCCAGCCGGGATTGCGGTTCGAATTCAGGACGCACTGGCGGGTGGTGATGACGCTGCCCGCGCCGTCAAACTCCAGCGCCCCGCCCTCGCAGACGAGCGTGCTTGTGATCTCGCTGGCGCCGGCCTGGCGCGCGATATCCCCGCCAATGGTCTTGTCGCCGGGCAGATCATACTTGCCGCCCCAGCCGTTGAAGGTCATGCGCACGGCCTGAAGCCCGCCCGGCGCCGACACGAAGACCGGGCCGGTATCGCGCGCCCAGACATCGCCATAGGCCGCCTCGATCACCT
>JAFIEB010000110.1 GCA_020832735.1 Oceanicaulis sp. | reverse complement strand
TCGCCGGCGTCGCCAAGAGGCGCGCCGCGCAGCTCCTCGTTCAGGCGCTGGCTGGTGGCCAGTGTGGTGTCGATGACGAGGCTGCGCGCAAAGTCGTCGAGCGGCGCGCGAAACGCGCCCGAACGCGGGGCCAGGTCCGGGTCCACGCCGGGCGCGGTGCGCCCGCCGCCCCCGCCCGCCGGCGCCGGCCCCGCCGGAGGGGTGGCAGAGCGTGTGCTATCGCCGCCGCCGCCGCGTTCCGGGGCGGGAATAACGAGCAGTTCATACAGAGCGCGCTCCCACATGCTCCCCGACTCGCGCTCCTGCGCGTCGCCCGGCGCGCTGATGAGCAGGGCCGCTGTCTCGCCGGAGCGAATGCCGGAATAGGCGCCCACCCAGATCTCATACACGCCGCTGCCCGGCTGCGCGAATGCGAGAGAGGCGGTGTTGCCCCGCCCGCTGTCATCATCGCAATACCAGGTCCCGTCGGGCGCGCGCACCACCAGCGTGGTGTCGAAGTTCGCGTCAGCAGTCATTGTCAGACCCTGGCGTCCGGCCCGGAAGTCCAGGCGTGCGGCGGGCCGCTCGCTGACATTGCCCCGGCAGCGCCGGTCTCCGGCCTGGCCTGGCGTGGCGTTGCGCACCAGATCGGCCGCGCGCAGGGATCCGCCCGCGGTGACATCGACCCGGTACGGGTCCGGCGTCGAGCCGGCGCTCAGCCGGATATCGCGCGCATTGTCTTTTGAGGCCTGGGCGTGCGCATCAACGGCGCACACGGCGGCCAAGCCGGCGGCGCCAGCGGCAAGCATACGTAATTTCATGAGAATCTCTCTTTCGGTCACTAACGTGACAGATCAGGGAGGAGGGTACAATAGCGCACGATTGAACGTGTGGAATAACATTGCGGAAAAAGGCTCGCCAATCCGCCTCAAAAGCTGTCCATGCGCGCCATCGACCCGCAGAGCGAACGCCAGGACATGCTGGGCGCATTCGTGGCCTGTACGGCGCGATAGACGGGCCGTGTCAGGCGGGAGCTGCGTGCGCTTTACGCGCGTTAGGCGGGCATTAACCCTCGGAGCCTAACCCCTGAGTGAGCATAGTGAGATAGTTCACTAAATAGATTCACTTAAGGGGAATGACATGCTCATGGTTGCCGACAGATCACGCTTTGCTCTGAAAGAGCCTGCGGCGCTGGGGGCTTTGCTGATCTATGACTGGCGCGTGCGCGGCGTGCTGACTGATGAGGAGGTGCTGGGCCAGGCGCTGTCGCATCCCGTCACCACCAGCCTGCTGCGTCATTTCCAGCGACAGGGCCTGATCCGCGCCCTGCACGGCGTGCGCCCCCAGGGCGGGCGCATGCGCCTGTGGATGCTGACCGATGTGATCCGGGTGCAGGCCGCGCTCGATCTGCGCGCCGCCACGGGCGTCCAGACCAGCACCTGCATCCAGGCGCTTGTGTCGGGCGGGCCGGGCGTGGAGGCGGCGGTCGAGACCTGGCGCATCCATGTCGGCGCACAACCCTGTCAGGCGTCTGTTCAGGCCATGAAGGAGAGCGTCCTGCGTGACAGCGCGGCGCTCACCTCTCTGGTCGAGACATCGGTGCGCGCGTTTGTCGCGCGTCATCGCTTTGATGCCATTGCCCAGCCCGCCTTCCTGATCTGACGGCCGGTCCAAAGGTCCAGGCGCACTGCAGCAAGACAGCGCGCCGGGCCATTGCTTTTGCATTCAAAACCGGGTCGCATGCCCGCTTCTGATGGACAAGGAGGCAAGACCCCATGAGCGCAATCCGCTTTGACGGCCGGGTGGCCATTGTGACCGGCGCAGGCGCGGGCCTGGGCCGCAGCCATGCGCTGGAGCTGGCGCGGCGCGGCGCGAAACTCGTGGTCAATGATCTGGGCGGTTCGGTGGATGGCACGGGCGGCTCCATCAGCGCGGCCCAAACGGTCGCTGACGAGATCATAGCGGGCGGCGGCGAGGCGATCGCCCACGGCGCCAACGTGACGAAGGCCGACGAGGTCGCCGACATGGTGGCGGCCGCGCAGGCGCGCTGGGGCAAGATTGATATTCTGGTCAATAATGCCGGCATATTGCGCGACAAGAGCTTCTCCAAGATGACGCTGGAGGATTTCCGCGCGGTGGTGGATGTCCATCTGATGGGCTCGGTCACCTGCACCAAGGCGGTCTGGGATCTGATGAAAGAGGCCGGTTATGGCCGCATCGTCATGACCAGCTCGTCATCGGGCATTTACGGCAATTTCGGCCAGTCCAACTATGGCGCCGCCAAGATGGCGCTGGTGGGCCTGATGAATGTGCTGCATCTCGAAGGCGTCAAAAACAATATCCGCGTCAACACGCTCTCGCCCACCGCCTATACCCGCATGACCGAAGGCCTGATCCCGGAAGAAGCGGGCAAGCTGATGACGCCGGAAAGCGTCACGGCGGGCCTGATCGTGCTGGCGGGCGAGGATGCGCCGAGCCGCACGATTTTGTGCGCCGGCGCGGGCGGATACGCCGCGACCCGCATCTATGAAACAGACGGAATTTTCCTCGCCCCCGCGGACCAGACGCCCGAACAGGTGGCGAAAAACCTCGACCGGATTACCGACCCGTCCGCCCAGGAGCCCTATGAGCAGGGCGGCCAGCAGACCATGAAATTCCTGACCAAGGCCGCGGCGCAGGCGGGGATCAAGCTGGGCTAGCGGACTTTGCGGTAATGGATGACGCCCCAGGCCAGCAGGCGCTGGTCTGCGGCGTTCACCCAGTGGGTCAGGCCTTCCAGCATGCGCGCCACATAGGCGTCCGACACCTCGCCCTTGAGTTCGCCGCGGCGGGCCTCCAGCTCGGCGCGCACGCGCGCATAATGGGTGCGCAGCTGGCCGGTCATGTCCTCGCTGCCTGCATCCTCAAGGCCCAGCGCTTCAAGCTGCGCGCGGTAGAAGGCGAATGAGCCGAGATTGGGCAGGTGGATGCGGTCATAGACGGGCCCCAGCGCCGCCGGATCGGCCACATGGTCGGCCTGCATGGGATCGGTGAAGATGAGCTCGCCGCCGGGCTTCAGCACGCGTGCGGCGCCGGCGAGAACTTTCGCGCGGTCGCCTGAGTGCAGGAAGGCGTCCTGCGACCAGACGATGTCGAAGCTGGCGTCGGGAAAGGAGAGGTCTTCAAACGCGCCGTGATCGACCCTGATCTGACCGCTGAGGCCCTGCTCAAGCGTGAGCGTGCGATTGCGCGCGTTTTCCACCTCCGACAGGTTCAGGCAGGTCACGTGCGCGCCGTGCTCGCGGGCGAGATAGCGCGCCGCGCCGCCATAGCCTGCGCCCAGATCCAGTACCCGCGCGCCCGGTTTCAGGTTTGAGAGGCGCGCCGCCATGTGCGCCACGGTCCTGCGGCTGGCGTTCGCTATTCGCTCATCGGGGCGCTCATACAGCCCGACATGGATATCCTCGCCGCCCCAGATAATCGCGTAGAAACGGTCGGCGTCACGGCTGTCATAATAGGCCTCGGCCGTTTCGACGGCCTTCGCCGCGGCGCGCGCGTCACCCGGCATAGGTCTTCTCCGCCACGTGGATGAAGAAGTCGGGATCGTGATCGTTATAGGTGTCCTGAAAGTCGCCATAGGTGCGCACTTTCTGGAAGCCGGTCTCCAGCATCAGATTGCGCACGTAATTCTTGCGCAGCGGGAACATGTTAAGGTGATAGACCGAGTTGTCGGGAAACTCGTAGCGGAAGCGCGCCAGGCTCTCGTCGACATATTCGGGCGCGGCCGTGACCTGATCCCCGCAATAATAATATTTGTGCTGGCTGTCGAAACCGACATCCAGAATGGCGTCGTAATTGCGCTGGTCCATGATCAGGACGCCGTCATGCTTGAGCGCGGCGTAAAACTCGGCCAACGCCCGGCGGCGGTCTGATTCCTCATGCAGGTGGGTGAAGGAATTACCCAGGCAGATCACGGCGTCATAGCGCCCGAGAATATTGCGGTTCAGCGCGCGCCAGTCGGCCAGCACCGTTTGCAGCACCAGGCCGCGCTGGCGGGCGTTTTCAAACGCCTTGCCCAGCATTTCGGCCGACCCGTCGGCGCTGGTCACCTGAAACCCGGCTTTGAGGAGCTGGACCGAGTGAAACCCGGTGCCGGTGGCCACATCGAGCACGCTGGTCTTGCCGCGCGCGCGCAGCATGTCGATGAAGAACTGGCCCTCGCTCTCGGCGCGGGCGTCCCAGTCAATCAGCTCGTCCCACTTCTCCACGAAGCTTTTGACGTACTCCTTGCGGTAATGGCCGGATTCGCGGACCTGTGTGGGGTCCTCGGCGGACGTCCGGCTGGCGGTTACGGGCTCTGCGCCGGTATGGACGCACGTTTCGGCAGGGCCGGTCATGGACTGGCTCCTCGAAATAGCTGTGCCCCTCTTTTTTGAGCATAGAAATCGCGCGAGGGACGGAACGGTCTTGAGCACGTGCAACATACGCAAAGCGTGCCTGCGATGTAACCCCTCCACGCGAAAAGCTTTGATCGCGCGGCCTCACGGTCTAAGACGGGGCAAAAGCCCGGCCAGCCGGTCAGGCGCGCCATTTCAGGGAGAGACCCCATGCGTGAAGCCCTTATCGTGTCCACCGCCCGCACCCCGATCGGCAAGGCCTATCGCGGCGCGTTCAACGACACCCAGGCCCAGGCGCTGGGCGCCCATGCCATCAGCCATGCCGTGCAGCGCGCCAAGATCGACCCGGCCGAGATCGAGGACGTGGTGATCGGCGCCGCCATGCAGCAGGGCTCCACCTTCCAGAACGTGGCGCGCCAGGCCGCGATCCGCGCCGGCCTGCCCACAATGGTGTCGGGCATGAGCGTGGACCGCCAGTGCGCCAGCGGCATGATGGCCATCGCCATCGCGGCCAAGCAGATCATCTCCGACGGCATGAATGTCACCGTGGGCGGCGGGCTGGAATCCATCTCGCTGGTCCAGAACGAGCACATGAATATCCACAAGGCGTTCGATCCCTGGATCAATGAGCACCGCCCCGACCTTTATATGAGCATGCTGGAGACCGCCGAGATCGTGGCCCAGCGCTATGGCGTCAGCCGCGAAGCGCAGGACGCCTACGCCGTCCAGTCCCAGACCCGCACCGCAGACGGCCAGGCCGCCGGCCGCTTTGACGCCGAGATCGTGCCGATGACCACGAAGATGCTGGTCAAGGACAAGGCCACCGGCGAAATCTCCAGCCAGGAAGTGACGCTGTCGAAGGACGAGGGCAACCGCCCCGGCACCACGATCGAGAATCTGCAGGGCCTGAACCCGGTCTTCGCCGGCGGCCAGCAGGTCAAGGAAGGCAAGTTCATCACGGCGGGCAACGCGTCCCAGCTGTCGGACGGCGCCTCGGCGGCGGTGCTGATGGAGGCCAAAGAGGCCGAACGCCGTGGCCTTGCCCCGCTCGGGCGCTATATGGGCATCGCGGTGGCGGGCCTGGACCCGGACGAGATGGGCATCGGGCCGGTCTACGCCGTGCCGAAACTCCTGAAAGCCAATGGCCTGAAAATGGATGATATCGGCCTGTGGGAGCTCAACGAGGCGTTCGCCGTGCAGGTGCTCTATTGCCGCGACACGCTCGGCATCCCCGATGAAAACCTCAACGTCAATGGCGGCGCCATCTCCATCGGCCACCCCTATGGCATGAGCGGCGCCCGCATGGTCGGCCACGCCCTGATCGAGGGCAAACGCCGCGGCGCCAAATACGTCGTGTGCACCATGTGCGTCGGCGGCGGCATGGGCGCAGCGGGCCTGTTTGAGGTTTTGTAGGGAGCCTCTGAACCAGATTGGCAGAACAAAGCCGGCGGGGCGCCCCCGCCGGCTTTTTTGTGGTCTTGAATTATGTAATCCGCCGGAACTAGGGTCCAGACTCATTCATAGCCAGAAGGCGACGAGGACGGCGAGGGCGACGGCTGATAGGAAGTTTCTGGCGAGCTTGTCGTAGCGTGTGGCGACGCGCCTGAAGTCCTTGATGCGGCAGAAGGCGTTTTCGACGAGG
>JAFIEB010000086.1 GCA_020832735.1 Oceanicaulis sp. | reverse complement strand
GCCGGCGGGATGCGGGCGCGCCGGGGCGGGGCCAGGCGGAGGCTGGCGTGCGCGCAGCGGCGCGCAGACGGGCCGAGCGCGCGCGCGCATTGTCGGCGGCTTCCGCCTCGCTGGCCGACAGCGCCTTGCGGGTGAGCAGGGAAAAGCTCGGCTCATGGGCGGGGCGCTGTTCGGGCTGATGACGCGAGCCCGCGCCCTCCAGCCCGCAGCGTTCGCGCAGGAAGGTCTTGACCATGCGGTCTTCCAGCGAGTGGAAGCTGACCGCCACCAGCCGGCCCGCCGGGCGCAGCGCGCGCTCGGCCGCTTCGAGGCCGCGGGCCAGCTCGCCCAGCTCGTCATTGATATAGATGCGCAGCGCCTGGAACACGCGCGTGGCCGGGTGGATGCGCTGCGGCTTGCCAGGCATGACGCGGGCGACCAGCTCGGCCAGCGCCAGCGTGGTCGTGATCGGGCCGGTTTCGCGCTCTGCGACGATGGCCCGCGCGATGCGCCCGGCATGGCGCTCCTCGCCATAGACGCGGAAAATCGCCGCCAGCTCGCCAGCCTCCAGCATATTGACCGCATCGGCGGCGCTGGGGCCCGAACGCGCCATGCGCATGTCCAGCGGGCCGTCCTGCTGAAAGGAAAAGCCGCGCTCGGCCTGGTCGATCTGCATGGAGGAGACGCCCAGATCCATCACCACCCCGTCCGCGCCCGCCGAACCGGCCCGGTCGATGGCGTCCTCCATCAGGGAGAACGGGCCGGCGGCGAAGGCGAAGCGGCCGGGATGGGCGCCCTTGAGCGCCTCGGCGGCGTCATGCACCGCGGGGTCGCGGTCAATGCCCAGCACCCGGCAGTCCGCCGCGCCCAGAATGGCGCGCGTATACCCGCCGGCGCCGAAGGTGGCGTCGATATACAAGCCGCCATCGCGCGGCGCGAGCATGTGCAGGACTTCATCCAGCATCACCGGGATGTGCGGAGCGCGCGCCATCACGCGCCCTCGCGCCGGCGCGGACGGCGCAGCGCCGCCTTGTTGTCGCGGGCGTAGGCCAGATCCTTGCCGGCCTGTTCGCCATGCGCGCCCGGATCCCAGATCTCGAAGCGCCGGCCCATGCCGACAAACACCGCCGAAGACGACAGTCCGGCGTGCTCCATGAGATCGCGCGGCAGCGAGACCCGGCCTGTGGAATCGAACATCAGCGCGCGCGCGCCGCCGAAAATCACCCGCTCGAACGCCGTGCGCGCATCATCATAGGGGTCCATCTCCTCGATGGCCTCGGCGTAGTCCTCCAGCAGGCGCTGTCCGCCGCCCTCCAGGAAGGCGCCGTTGAACGAGCGCCAGACATACACCCCGTTGAAACCCTGAGCGGCCACGCTGGCGCGAAAATCGGCCGGGACGGAGACCCGTCCCTTCGCATCAATGGCGTTCGTGGTCGTCGAGACGAACATGGCCGTTCTGGCATCCCCGTTGAGCCACGCCCCCGTATTGCGTGGTTAATTATGGGATAACATGGGATAGCATGGGACACAATGCATAAACCTGTCCCGATGACGGCTTTTGCTGTTGTGGAAAAGTCAAACAGCTCAAGCAAATCCGCCCGATTCAAGAACAGAGAAAGAACAGGTTAACGCGCCGCACAGCGCGAGCCGGCCGGAAGGCGGAAAATGATCGGAAAAGCGTGTGCCGGGCGGCCTGTAAGCCGGGTTCTGTGCCGCTCTTTCCAAAACGGAAAGAACGCGGCGGCCATTCCTCTGGGACGGCGCTTGCGCGCCGCCTCATGCGACCCACCCGGACGGCAGCGCGGAGGCGCGCCTGCTGCGGTCAGACCGCAGCGCCCGTCCCTATTCGGTCTTGCTCCAGGCGGGGCTTGCCGTGCCCCCTTCCTTGCGGTCGGGGCGGTGGGCTCTTACCCCACCGTTTCACCCTTGCCAGACGAGGCCGGAGCCGGGTCTGGCGGTCTGATTTCTGCGGCGCTGTCCCTGAACCGGTCGCCCGGCCCGCCGGGGTTTCCCCGGCGCCTTGCCTCCATGGAGCCCGGACTTTCCTCTCCTGCGGCCTTTCGGCGCTTGCAGGAGCGACCGCCCGGCCGCCCGACACACGCTCTTAAGTCGGGGTTTGCACCCGTCGCGTCAAGCGGTGAGCGCTTCGACCGCGCCGATCAGGCCCAGCGTCTCATCATCCAGGCGCCCGTCCACGCGCCCCGGCCGGTAGCGGCGCTGGAAGGCGCGCACCACGTCCTCCAGCCCATTATCCGCCACCGGATAGCCGATGGCCGCGAGGCTTTCAGGCGCGTCCGCGACCGGAACCGCCTGCTCAGGCGCTTGCGGCCACAGCCCGATCCCCGCCGCAGCCAGGCGCGCCCAGGGAAATTTCTCGCCCGGATCGATCTTGCGCGCCGGGGCCATGTCGGAGTGCCCGATCACATCGCGCGGCGCGATGGCGTGGCGGGCGAGGATGCCGCGGCTCAGCGCGATCACCGCCTGTATCTGGACATCGGGAAAATCCGGCAGGCCGAAATCATGGCCGCCATTGACGATCTCGATGCCGATTGAGGCCGAGTTCACATCGGCGGCCCCGCGCCAGGCGCCCGCCCCGGCATGCCAGGCGCGCTTGTCTTCGGCCACCAGGGCGAAGACACGCCCGTCCTCCTCGACCAGATAGTGGGCGCTGACTTTGGCGTGCGGGTCGCGCAGCCGGTCCAGCGCCGCCGGCCCGCTTTCCATGCCCGTATAGTGCAGCACCAGCATCGAGACCGGCGCGGCGCGGCCGTTGAAATTGGGCGACGGCGCGTCGATCACGGTCAAGCTCATCGCGGCTTCCTCAGCACGGTTTCGACCGGCGCCCCGCCCGGCCGGCGCGCGGCGACGATCCCCACCCCGGCCAGCGCCAGAGCGCCGCCAGCCACCAGCTGCCAGGTGACCTCGTCGCCCAACAGCGCCACGCCGCTGATCACCCCGATCAGCGGCGCCATCAGGGTCAGCGGCGCGATCAGCGAGGCGTCATAGCGGCGCAAGAGCCAGTAGAACGCCCCGTGGCCGAACACATTGACCAGCACCACGGTGAACACAAGCGTGGCGAAGAACGGCCAGCCGCCCGCCAGCGTCGCGCTGATCTGGTCGCGCTCCAGAATCCAGGACAACAGCGCCAGCGGCGGAAACGAAATCAGCCCGATCCAGGCCTGGAGCTTGAGCGCCGGGGCGGGCGTGCGTTTGATGAAGATGGCGCCGGCCGCCGCCCCCCAGGCGGCGCCCCCCCCCGCCC